>JAAYRH010000055.1 GCA_012518835.1 Aeromonadales bacterium
GCCAAGAAGCCGACGATGAAGCAGAAACCGCCAAAATGTGCTTTGTTAACTTTGGCGTGACCTTTGATATGAGCCAGCCCATAGCAGTGCGCGGCGCGGATGCTCATCCTATTTTTAAAGAAATTACTCGCCAAAGTGGCAAGGCGCCGCGCTGGAACTTTTACAAATTTGTGCTAAATAAAGAAGGGGAAGTCACCGCGGTATTTTCTAGCCGTACTAAACCAGACGATCCTAAGCTAAAAGCCGCTATTGCTGCTGTGCTATAAAATGGTTATAAACACACCCTAAAACGGCGCCATTAGGCGCCGTTTCATTAAGATCCAGAAAGCGGAGTAATCCGGACTTGAGCAATACGAAACTCCGCCAGCTCTATCACTTCAAAGCACAGGTCTTCATATTCAAATATCGCCCCTTCTATCGGTAGCTGGCCACTCCACGCCAATAGCATACCGGCCAAAGTGGCATAATCATCATCGGGATCCACTAAGCCGCGACGGCCGAGTACTTGTTCAAGATAATGCAGATCGGTACTGCCTTTTACTAACCAGCCGTGCTCTTCTACCACTATCTCAGGGGCTTCATCTTCATCTAAAAACTCCCCCACTATCGCTTCTAACAAGTCATGGGGCGTCACTAAACCTTGCACCGTACCAAACTCATCATTAACCAGTACTACATTGCCGCGCGCCTCGCGCAGTACATTCAACAACCGGATCACGCTGATACTGTCGGGGACAATAATAGAATCATTGCCCTCAGCCAGCGCAGCTAAGGTTCTCCCTTCTTTTAAGCCGGCCATTAAGTCTTTGGCTTTCACCACCCCTAATAAGTTATCTAGCTCCCCATCACACACCGGAAACTGGCTATGGGTTGAGGCCATTAACTGGTCGACTAATTGCTCACGACTATCGGCAATATCTAGCCAAGCGATTTCAGAACGCGGCGTCATTACCGTCCGAGTAGAGCGCTCCGCCAAGGACAACACGCCACTAATCATATTACGCTCCACTTCGGCGAGCCCTTGCTCGGCAGGAGAAGACGGTTCTTTTTGCTCCGACTCTTCATCACGTTGAGCACGCCCGCCCATCAAACGAAAAATGGCATCGGTGGTACGTTCCCGCAACGGCAGGCGCGCTTGCTCTTTATCAAAATTACGCCGAGATAACTGATTAAAAAACTCAATTAACACCGAGAAGCCAATGGCCGCATATAAGTAGCCTTTGGGAATATGATAACTAAATCCTTCTGCTACTAAGCTAAAGCCAATCATCAGCAGGAAGCTTAAGCACAGCACCACCACAGTGGGATGGGCATTAACAAAGTCAGTCAAGCGTTTAGAGGCAACCAACATCACTACCATCGCCAACACCACTGCAATCATCATTACCGGTAAATTATTAACGATACCCACCGCGGTAATAATGGAATCGAGAGAAAATACCATATCCAGCACTAAAATTTGAGCGATCACTACGCCAAAGCTGGCATAGCGCTGACCACTCGCTTCTTCTGCTGGCACTCCCTCTAGGCGCTCATGTAACTCGGTGGTGGCCTTAAACAGTAAAAATAGCCCACCGGCAATTAAAATTAAGTCGCGCCCCGAGAAAGTAAAGCCGCCCCAGCTCACTAAAGGGGCCGTCCAGGTGACCAACCATGAAACCACACTTAACAACCCAAGGCGTAGCACCATCGCCAACGATAAACCGATTATCCGTGCTTTATCGCGCTGTGCCGGTGGCAGCTTTTTAACCAAGATGGCAATAAATACTAGGTTATCGATACCCAGTACGATTTCTAATATCACTAAGGTAATCAGACCAGCCCACAGGGATGGGTCCATTAATAATTCCATGAGCTACCTCTTAATACCGGAGTGAGAACACACTGCACCCTAGACTCCAACCAAGCGGAGCTTTTCAACATTGTAGAAGTAAACCAAAGAGTTGGCTGAGGCAGTAACGGCTCATCAAGCGGGTGAGAAAATGATAACGGGATAATATTATATTGCTGGCAAGGCGCTGAGCCATCCATAGGGAACACCGAGGATTAATCGGACCTCTTGCTAAAGTGAGCGCTAATCATAATAGCAACTGCGGCGAAGGCAATGCTATTTCACCTTCGCCGCACGCGTTTATACTAAACTAACTTCAGTCTAAACTTTAAAATGCCCTAACTGACTTTGTAATTGCTCCGCTAAACGAGCCAGCTTCCCGCTAGAGTGGCGCGTTTGCTCGGTGCTTTCACTCACCTGCAAGGTGGCGTCGTTAATATTAGTGACGTTACGGTTAATTTCTTCCGCTACCGCCGACTGTTGCTCTGCCGCACTGGCAATGCTGGTATTCATATCTCGAATACGCACCACCGCCGATGCTATTTTCTCCAAGGCCTGACGAGCATCCGCGGCTGACTGCACGCTACCATAGGCTTGATCTCGGCCAAGTTGCATCACTTCAATGGCATGACGGGTGCCCTGTTGTAACTGTTCGATGGTGGTATGAATTTCTTCCGTTGCGCCTTGGGTACGCTGAGCTAAGTTGCGCACCTCATCGGCGACCACTGCAAAACCGCGGCCTTGCTCACCGGCGCGAGCGGCTTCAATGGCAGCATTAAGGGCCAACAAGTTGGTCTGCTCGGCAATAGCACGGATTACTTCCAGCACCGAGCTAATTTGCTCACTGTGCTCTCCTACCAGCCCCATGGCATTTGCGGCCCTTTCTACTTCGCGCGCCAACTGCTCAATACTCGCTTCGGTATGCAACACCACTTGATGCCCCTCTTCGGTGGCGGCATCAGCAGATAGGGCGGCATCAGAGGCCGACAACGCACTTTGTGCAACTTCTTGTACGGTAGCGGTCATTTCATTCATCGCCGTGGCTACTTGCTCAGTTTCCACATGATGGCGATGCACTGAACCTGAGGAGTCGTGAGTAATGCGCTCTAGCTGCTCGGCGGCACTCGCCACCTCTTCGGTAGAAGCCATCACTTCCTTTACCAGTCGATGCACTTTATCAACAAAGTGATTAATACTGTTGGCCATGGCGCTTAGCTCATCTCGCCCTCCTAATTCGAGGCGGCGCGTTAAGTCACCATCGCCTGCTGCTAGCGCATCAATCATGCTTTGCGTCTGTCCTATGCGCAGTCTTAGGGTGCGAGCCATCATTAAATTAACCACCAAGACGATAATCATTACCGTGGCGCCTAACAAGAGTCCTTGAAAATAGGTGGTGTCTACCTGATGCTGTACTCGATCACGAGCCAACTCAGCAGCTTGCTCTTCAATGGCGATGAGCTCTTCTAACTCAATACGAATATCACGCCACGCAGGATTTTCTATTTGCGCCAGAATTTTAGCCGCTTCTTCACCACGACCTGCTTCAGCTAATTGCAGCACTTGCTGGCGAGTTTTCGCAACGGTGACCCATTGCTGTTCAATTACTTTTAAGCTAGCTAATTGCTGTTGCGTAAGCCCTTCACCTTTACGTAAATAGGCTAAGTTACGCTCAAAGCGGGCACTCGACTCTGCTACCACGCCATTAGCTTGAGTGACGGCCGAATTAAATATTTTATTTCGAGCCGCAATCCCTGCCAATAAACCGTCACCAAACATAGAGTTTAAGGCTTCCACTCGCGGCTGATTAATCTCTAGAAAATTAACGAACTCGTTTCTTACCTGCTGTACTCCATGCAAGGTAAAGCCGAGGGTTGCGGCGATAAAAGTGAGGGTAAGTAATACCGAGAGCAGCATTTTGGCGCGTATTGTAGAAACATTCAGCATAGCTTTCCTTAATGAAAGTTTCGTCGTGATGATGAATAACGATTATGACTGAATCAAGAATAAAGAACCGTATTTTACTTAGTCCCTTGTCACAATTTTAGCTATTCATATGAGTCATTTATTAGCATGCAGCATAGTTTAATAAAAAAGCCCAAGCGAAAATTCGCTTGGGCTCTATCTGCTGCGCGGCCAGACCCTTCGTCTGTTAGTCTTGCGACTCAACATCTATAAAGTCTAGCGCCATGAAGCTTTCTAACGAATCGCCTTTAATATCTAACCAAGGTGCCGGAAGCTGAGTAGCCACGGTGCCGGTAACAGTAGAGGTATAAGATTCTTCTCTAAAGGTCATAATGCCTTTTTGCTTATCTTTGAGCCAAGTCTTAAATAGCTCGCCTTGCTCTTCTACCGCAAACTCGGGGTAGTCAGTCATCTTGTGCAAGTCGCGAATATAACTGGCCTGAAAATCAATATTGTCATGCTCGCCATCTAACTGCTCATGACGCTCTAACCAATGATGCATGTCGACTAAGCGCTGCTCTTTTTCTGGCAACGGTATTTTACCCAATATGACATCTCGAGCGTACCATGCCTGAACGTCAAACATGTTAAAGGTGAAATACTGATCCTGCATACCCAAGTAAATTAACTGTGGGTTATTTTGGAAGAAAATACCTTTATACAAATTGTCGGGATACAAGCAGTTATGGGTTTTTAAACGCAACTCATCTGGTAGGAAAGGGAAGTGAAACAAGTAACCAGTACACATCACAATAGAATCGAAGTGCTTGCTGGTACCATCGGCAAAATAACCGATATTACCATCTACATGGGTTAGTAGCGGTCGCTCTTCCATGCCTTCTGGCCAATCAAAGCCAAGCGGCTGATCGCGATAGCTAAGCGTGACCGACTTGGCACCGTATTTAAAGCACTGCGAGCCAATGTCTTCGGCAGAGAAGCTCGCACCAATTAAGAGCAAGTCTTGTCCAGCAAACTCTAACGCATCTCTAAAGTCGTGGGCATGCAGTACGCGGCCATGAAAATTTTCTAGGCCTTTAAAGTAAGGCATATTAGGTGTTGAGAAATGACCGGTGGCAACCACGACGTAGTCGAACTCATTAGTTTCTTGTTCGCCTGTCTTATGATTCATGACGGTAACAGTAAACATGTTGGTGCTATCGTCATAAGTCACCCACCGGACGGGGCATTCAAAACGGATGTACTTAGAAATGGCCTGCTGGTCGATACGACCCATAATGTAGTCTCTTAATACCGCTCGCGGCGGATAAGAGGGTATCGCTTGGCCAAAGTGCTCATCAAAAGAGTAGTCGGCAAACTCCAAACACTCTTTTGGGCCATTAGACCACAAATACCGATACATACTACCGTGAACTGGCTCGCCATTTTTATCTAAACCCGTGCGCCAAGTGTAGTTCCACATCCCGCCAATGGCATTTTGTTTTTCATAACAGACGATTTCTGGCAGGTTTTTAACCCCTGCTCGGCGAGCCGCCTCAAAAGCCCTTAACTGCGCCAAACCGCTAGGACCTGCGCCTAATATCGCTATTTTTTTATTATTCAAAGTTTACTCCTCTTATCGAAAAAACCTTGCCATTCTAAAGGGTTTAGCTATTGATTTACAATTGACTGCTCCCCTCCCTAAAGGAAGGGGATTCCCAATTCACCGAGAACCGGACACGGAGACTGACCCCATGCCGCTTACATTCTCTCCAAGGGCTAACACCGCCAGCCCGGCGGCTTTAATGTTGGTCGCGGCGTTGTGGTCTCGGTCATGGTCTGCACCACATTCGGGGCAGCTCCAGTTCATGACTGACAACGGCAGCGACGACAAGGTATGCCCGCAACCCGAGCAGC
>JAAYRH010000056.1 GCA_012518835.1 Aeromonadales bacterium
AACAACTCCTAAAATAAACTGCGGGCGGTTAATTCCGCCCATTACCGCGAAGAATAAGGAGGGCGCTCACGTAAAGCAACGCACTAGCCAGACGCCTTGCTAGTCGTGCGCACTGTTATCTACTGGCTAGTATCGTATATTTATGAGGATTACGCTGAGCTGGGTATTGTTGGTAGTCATTTGCGCTATGCTTTGTGGTTTTTATGGAGCATCACTATCTTGAAAATATCTTCATCTAGTAATAAAAAAGCCGCTGACAGCAGCGGCTTTAACAATAGCTAACAGCGGTTATTAACCAAAGAAGTAGAAGTACACCGACAGCAAACCAATACACACTATGTTTAATACAAAGCCCGCGCGCATCATGTCTTTTTGCTCAATGTAGCCTGAGCCAAACACAATGGCATTCGGCGGGGTGGCCACCGGCAACATAAAGGCACACGACGCCGACACCGCAATAACCGAGGCCACCATCACCGGCGATAAGCCTAAGCCTTCTGACACTGCCACAAACACCGGAATGAGTAGCGCTGCACTGGCGGTGTTAGAGGCAAGCTCCGTTAAAAACACCACGAAGGCGGTAATGGTTAAGAAAATAATAAAGGGACTAGCATTGCCCAGTACATCCGCCAAATAGTTGGCTAAAAATAAACTGGTACCGGTGTCTTTTAAGACCTGGCTTAAGGTTAAACCACCGCCAAACAGCAGCAATACGCCCCAGTCGGTTTGCTTTTCTATTTGTTTCCAGTCAGCTACCTGAGTGATACCAATCAAGGCAATCGCGATGAGGGCCACGATAGTATCAAACGCTGCTACACCGCCTAAGGCGCCCGATACCGGACCGGAGAATATCCACAGCGAGACCGTTAATATAAAAATACTAAGAGTGGTTTTACGCTTTGGCGTCCAGCTAATTCGCTCGGCATCAAGCTCAATGCGCTCATTAAGAGTAGGGCGAAAAATCACGTAGAGCACTATAATAGCCGCGGGTAACAGTAGTACGGTGACCGGTAGGCCGAGCATCATCCATTCATTAAAAGTGAGTCCTACTTCGGCGGCAGCAATGGCGTTAGGTGGGCTACCCACCAGTGTGGCAATACCACCAATGCTGGCGCTATAGGCCACCCCTAATAGCACAAACACATACGTGCTTTTATGACGCTGAATATCCAAACAGGCCAATAAGCCTAATGCGAGCGGCAACATCATGGCGGTGGTGGCGGTATTACTGATCCACATCGACAAAAAAGCCGAGGTACCAAACAGTAAAAAGACGGCAGCACTTAAGCGACCTTTGGCCAGTTGTAAAATACGGCTGGCAATGAGTCGGTCTAACTGTTGACTGTGCATGGCCGCCGCTAGGGCAAAGCCCCCTAAAAATAAAAAGATGATCGGGTTTGAGAAATTACTTAACGCCGAGCCAGTACCCAAAATCCCCATTAGCGCTGCTAATAGCGGCACGAGCAAAGCAGTAATGGTAATATGCAGTGTTTCTGTTAACCACAGCACCGCGATAAATACCAGCAAACTTAAACCCTTGGTGACGCTAGGTTCAAAAGGCAAGGTGTTGAGCAGAATAATAAATAGGATCACATTAGCAATAAATATGCCCCATTTCGTTTTTGCGTTGCTACCTTGTTGTAATATATCGCTTGGCATGTTGGTTACTCGTTAAAAGGTTGTGTTTGGTAAAGGGTAGGAGTATATCATTAGAAACAAGATACAGAGGATGAGGGAGGTCATAAAAACGCAACATTCTTGGCGATCAAACCGCGCATTATTAGTCTATGGCGTAATTATTACGCTACTGCTACTTATTTATGGTGCACGACAATGGCAACAGTATCAGCACTATCGCACCTTAGCCGGCGCCATCACCCCAGTATTAGCCGCTGTACAAGACGTAGATGCCCGGTTGCGTATTCATCCTGGCGAGCAGGCCTTATCTAGCAGTCGAACACAGCCGCACATGCAGGCTATTAATCAGTTTGTGCGCTTTATACAACAAAATGAGCGCTCACCGGTGGTGATTAATCGGCTAGTGGTGCCGTTGCAGCGCCATCAACAACGGCTAGCAGAGCTACAAAATGTCAGTTTACATAATAATTATGCGCGACAAGAGTTTGCCAATGCCACTCGTTTGTTAGATGAACAGCAACGCCATAGTGGCTATCAGGCCTTATTAGCGCGCAGTAATCTGTATGTGAATGCGCCTAACATGCTGTATTTATATAACCTCGATGAAATGGCGAAGCCATTAATTACCAAGGCAAAAGGTAAGCAGCAAGAAGCGCTGTATTTTTATCAGCAATATCGTCACAG
>JAAYRH010000057.1 GCA_012518835.1 Aeromonadales bacterium
CAGTTTTTAAGCCAAAAAATAGAAGACTTAGTTGGTAATAGCCTGTGTTTTGTTAACTTCCCCGACCGCCTCTTACGCTCAGGTTTAGCCACTGCCTTTCGCCAGCAGCAATTAGTCGTTGAAATTTTAGAAGACGTCACGCCCGATCCTTTTCTGCTCAAGCAAGTTAAAAACCTAAAAACGTTAGGTATTCAAGTGGCGCTAGATGACTATATTCCTCAAGACGCTTGGAAAGAGTTTTACCCCTGGATTGACTTTATTAAGTTAGACTTGCGCCAAACTTCTATGGAGCAGAGCGCCCAACTAATCGAAACCTGTAAAATACACCCACAATTGCGCTTTATTGCAGAAAAAGTAGAAACCCAAGCGGAATTTAGTGATGCTAAGGCCGCGGGCTTTAACTTCTTTCAAGGCTATTATTTTCAGCAACCTCAGATTGTTAGTCGACGCGTACTCACCACCGATGAAATGACCGCTTTTGAGCTTTTTTCAGTTATCAACGAGCCTGAAGTCAATTACGACCGGCTCACCGAGTTGTTTAGTCGCGATCTCTCCTTGTCTTACTACTTATTACGCTACGTAAATAGCCTCTATATGGGCTACCGGCAGCAAAATATCGAAAATTTACGTAATGCATTGGTGTTTTTAGGACATCAACAATTAAAACGTTTTACAGCCTTAATGATGGCCGCCTATATCAGTAAAAATAAAAACGTAGAGTTGTATCGATTGTCGATGATCCGCGCCAGATGGTGTGAATTATTAGCAGAAAAAATATGCCCTAATGCCAAGGAAGAAGCCTTTTTATGTGGCTTATTTTCTTTATTAGATACCTTACTTGAGCGCCCTATCGGGGATATATTGCAGCATCTATCGGTGCCTGAGGTAGTACGTCAAGCGCTGATGGAGCAAAAAGGTCAGCTGGGCTTTTTACTGGGATTAATCCAAGATCATGAACAAGCTAACTGGCCTATTTTGCAACAACGTCTTGATTTTATAAAATTAACTAAGATTGAAAGCAGCCGCTATTACGAAGAGGCTATCCAGTGGGCACAACAGCTTACTGAACGAGATTTATGCTAAGTAGTTCGGCGTAACAGGCGTGGTTTTATGCTGCTACTAAGTAACAAAGAAAAATTAATTTTTAAAGGTTTTTTGCCACGGAATCCATAAAAACCACGGACGAAGCGAAATAAGGAAAGAGCTTATCTTATCGTTTAGATCTTGATTTTTTCCGTGGGCTCAGTGGATGGTGTGGTGAAGATGTCTTAAGTTTCTAAAAGCAAGCTTGCGACATAATCCCCATTAGTTTTAAGGTATTACGTAGCTTTAAACAAACAGCCCAGCTTGAAGCTGGGCTGTTTGTTTAAAGTGATGTTTTATAAATAACTATCGCGGCGCATAACGCTTAATGCGCCACGACCACATAGCTAACATCGCTATAAAACATAACAGTGCCACGCCTAAACCCATTAGTACCGATGTCGTATAGCCCAACGCTAAATAACCCATTACACTGACCACTGCGATAGACAAAGCATAAGGTAGTTGGGTCATCACGTGATCGATATGGTGACAAGAAGCGCCAGTGGAAGACAGTATGGTAGTATCGGAAATAGGTGAACAATGATCGCCAAACACCGCGCCGGCCATCACCGCCGACATACTGGCTAATAATAGCTGCGCATCGATGGCCATGGTCATATCAGCCGCAATAGGCAACATAATACCAAACGTGCCCCAACTGGTGCCGGTGGCAAAGGCCATAATACCGGCTAACAAAAATAATACCGCCGGTAGCATGAACAAGGGCAAACTTTGTTCTACTAAAGAAGCTAAATATTTACCGGTTTCTAATTCGCCAATCAAGCCGGCAATGGTCCAGGCAAATAATAAAATATAAATAGCCGGCAGCATGCCCTTAATACCCACCTTAAGGGTATGTCCCCACGCCGCAGCACTCATCTTATGTTTCACCATGGCATAAACGCAAACCAGTAAGCCTGCTAGGCCGCCGATGACTAAAGACTTCCCTACATCGGTTTGCTCCAGAGCTGCCATGATACTAAAGGGAATGGTGCTCTTAGATAGTGCTTGAGCGCCTGTTACCAGTAAACTCACCACCGTCACTACGGTTAGCACGCCTATGGTCAGCAGTAAGTCTCTTACCCGTCCTGGTGTCACTGTATGATCTACCACCCCAGGCGGTGCCCCTTTAGCGGGATCAAATAACTCCCCAGCTAAAGCCCGCTGCTCATGACGCGCCATCGCCCCTAGATCCCAACCACCTTTAATAACTAATAACACCATTAAAAGTGTAAAAATGGCATAAAAGTTCATGGCGCCCATCACCAGAAAGGTTTCCAGCGCACTTTGCCCAGTAATACCATGGCTCACTAAAATGCCGCCAATCAAGGCAATAATATAAGCTCCCCAAGATGAAATGGGCATGAGTACACATACTGGAGCGGCTGTTGAATCCAATAAATACGCTAACTTAGCGCGCGATATCTGAAAGCGGTCGGTGATAGGCCGACAAATAGTGCCTACCGATAAGCTATGAAAATAATCATCAATAAAGAATAAAAAGACCAATAGCCCCGTCATTACTTTAGCTTGACGCCTATTTTTAATTCTCAATTGTGCCCATTCGGCAAAGGCTAAAGTCGCGCCCACTCGACTGAGCATACTGATAATGCAACCTAGCAATAACAAAAACACTAAAATATTAACATTCCAGTCATTAAGTGCATTATCCTCCCATACTAAACTAAACACGCTTTTACCTAAGTGCACTAAGGTACTAATAGGATCAAACTGTTGTAATAACAACGCCGCCAGTAAAATTCCTAGCCCTAACGATAAGAGGACACGACGTGTAAATATAGCGAGTAAAATGGCCAGCAAGGGGGGTAACAGTGACCAAGAGGTTTGAATAAAAGGATGTAATTCCACGTCAACACCTGAGCAAAGGTTTAATATAACACTAGAAATAGGAGGGGTAATAATGATGACCTACTCTTCCCAGCAATAACGCATCATGAATATATACCATGACAATATGAGTCCCTTCGATACCTACTTTAATCAACTTATTCATTAAGCGCGGAAGTTAGGTTTTTCACTTGCGTTAATCACTTTATCTCCCTCCTTGGACCGATAAGTGATCTTGTTATATGGCGTAACAAGCCGAAGAATGGTACTGCTATAATTGAAAAAATCAACAAGTTTGGGCCACTGTGGATAGCCGCTAAACTATTAAAGATAGCTCAACCCTACTCCCTACACGAAGCGGTAACCCATCGTTACCATGGTTCCAAATAGAAACAATATACATTATTTTTATTTAGCAATTCATTTTTGCAAAATGCAAAGCACACCGTAGCATTATAAAAATAACTTGGCCGATTATTTATATAAGTGCTATCTTTTACTTAATTAACTTGCTTCATTTAAAATGAAGTTGTAAATTTACAGCACAAAATATAAACCCTTATATCAAACACTAGGTGAAGATCATGTCTGACTTTTTAAAAACATTACTTAATATTCGTAGCCTTCGTGCTGCCACTCGTGAATTAACTCTTGATCAAATGGAAGAGGCGCTGTCTAAGCTATCTTCTGTTATTGAAGAGCAGCGTGAAGTAAAAGAAGCTGAACAAGCTGCCGCAGAAGAGCGTGAGCGTAAAGTAAAAGAATATATGGAACAAATGGCAGCCGATGGCATTGATATCAATGAACTAATTGGGTTAGCAGAACCAAGAAAAAGAACTAGCACCCCGCGTAAGAAGCGTCCTGCTAAATATGAATACTGGGTAGATGGCGAGCGTAAAACTTGGACCGGTCAAGGTCGTAAGCCAAGTGTCATTAAAGACGCAACCGACAGCGGTGAGAGAACCTTAGAAAGCTTCTTAATTAAGGAGTAATAAAACACCGCTGTATAAAATAATAATAGGGCCTTAAGGCCCTATTATTATTTCTAGCCCGGCTTCACTCAAGGAGTTAATAGCTCATAAAGCGCTAGATCGAGACCGTTATGTTTTAGCTCATAAACTAATGCTAATTCAGCTCCTAGCGTGCCCGAGGGCCAACCTTGGCGCTCAAACCAACATAAATAAGCTAAAGGTAGCGTTAATAAAGGCCTGCCTTGATACTTACCAAAAGGCATCGGCTTATTAATCACTTTAAATAAGCCGCTACTATCTAATGTCACTCGTTACCTAAGTTTCGATTAATAATGGCGACTACTTGCGCTGGGTCTGCCGCTTGCGTGATGGGGCGTCCAATCACTAAATAGTCACTGCCGGCGGCAATCGCTTGCTCTGGCGTCATAATTCGTCGCTGATCACCTGCCTCGGAGCCCACAGGACGTATGCCTGGCGTGATCAATTTAAAGTCTGCTCCCAGCTCTGTTTTAAGCAAACTGGCCTCTAATGCCGAGCATACTACGCCATCTAATCCCGCATCTCGGGTGAGACGAGCCAACGTCAGTACCTGCTCTGCTGGCGAGCGCTGTACGCCACTTTGCACGAGCTCATCAGCGGTCATACTGGTTAATACGGTCACTGCAATTAACCAAGGTGCTTGCTCCCCATAGGGAGCTAAAGCTGCTCGCGCCGCTTGCATCATGCGCGCTCCGCCACTGGCATGCACATTCACCATCCATACCCCTAATTCAGCAGCCGCAGCAACCGCATGAGCGACGGTATTGGGGATATCATGAAACTTAAGATCCAAAAACACATCAAATCCCGCAGCCACTAATTGCCGGACAAACTGGGGACCAAATAGAGTAAACATTTCTTTGCCGACTTTAAGACGACATTGAGAGGGATCTAATTGTGCAATTAACGCCAATGCTTGTCGCTCATCAGCAAAGTCTAGCGCAATAATAATTTTAGGATCGACTAGATTGGGAGCTGTCATATTTGAATTACCTTTAAATTTATATCACCTAATTAGAGCCATTATAGCCTTAGCTAACCGATTACATAAAAAAATAAAGACGGCCAGCCACATTAGCTCTTAAAAATGTTGGTTATGTTTCGATACGAGTGGGTGCCTAGCGTTGAGAGCTTAGTGTGATTTTATTCGCCATCTAAGCCGCGTACCGGTTTAATTTGACCCCATTGTCGGCAAGAAGGACAGTGCCAAAATAAGGTTTGGCCAGCAAAGCCGCATTGGCCACAGCGATAGCGAGGTTTAAGCCGAATTTGCTCGGCGACCAGTGATTTAAGCATATCTAGGCTTTGCCGAGCTCGCCCCTGCTCGGCATTTGAGACATGGTAAGAAATAAGGCGATGAAAGCCTTTCATGGTAGGGTAGCGTTGTAATTGAGATAGCACTAATTGTTCTGCCGCCAGCGGGCCTTGGCTATCATTAATATGATCAGCCAACATGAGTACTACACTGGCACCGGTGTCTTGTACCAGCCATAAGTATAAATAACGAATAAATTCAGCTTCATTATTTAACTGTTTAAAGCAGATCTTAAGGGCGCTTAGCACCTCGCTAATAAAGTCAGTATCTTGCTCTGTCACTGCCAAAAAATGGCCTAAGGCAAGCTGCCATTCTTGTTCAGCCAATAATATCTCACCTAAACGAAGATTGGCGCGCACACAGTGTTTATCCACTTTAAGTGCTTTTTTAAGATAGTTTTTTGCCGTTTTACTACTTTTCTCACGCCATGCTTGCTCTGCCAACTCGCAATAAAAATGGCTGATCAACATCAGCGCCTTATTACCTTGGCTTTTTTTCAATCGCTCGGCGATGGCAATAGCTTGTTCCCAGTCTTTCAATTGTTGGTAAATTTGTAATAGCTGAGTTAGCGCCTCTTCTTCGTAATCGGCGTCATTTTTTAATTCCAGCAGCATATGCTCGGCTCTATCTAATAAGCCGGCCGCTAAAAAGTCTCGTGCTAACTCCAGCATGGCGAGATGGCGCTGCTCCCACACTAAGTTAGGGCGGGCCACTAAATTTTGATGAATTCGGATCGCGCGGTCTACTTCGCCACGAGAGCGAAATAAATTACCCAATGCAAGGTGGGTTTCAATGGTTTCACTGTCGACTTCCAGCAGTTGAATAAACAGATCCACTGCTTTATCTGGCTCATCAGACAATAAAAAGTTCAGCCCGGCAACGTATTGCCGGGAGAAATGATGGGATTTAGTTTGCGCATCCTGCCGGACTCCTCTGCGCCCCATATACCAGCCGTAGGCCGCCGCAATCGGGAGCAGCAGGAATAACAGTTCCAGCATAGGAGAGGTTATTCCTTAAGAGGCAAAGCTCTAAGATCTTCTAATTCTCGGTGCTGACGCTCAACTTTTTTACGCAGCCCGCTATTTCTCATTTTAAGGCGTAGCAGCACAATACCAAATACTATCCAGCCAATAAGAAAGCCAGCAACAAACACGATGGCTAATAGCACAGACAAGCGGTAATCCCCTTGCGCGACTAAATAGTTTACATGTACCAATTGATCATTTTGTGTACCTAGCGTGATACCCACAGCAAACAAAATAGCCAAGATGATTAGGCCAATAATGATCTTCACATTATCCTCTCAATTTCCTGAGTTTGAGTACAGGCATTATCTCGAAAAAGCCAGAGGCTCGCTAGTCGAGCAGCCAATAAAATAGTATAAAGCCCATCTACTTAGCATTATTGGGGATTAACCCGCTCGCGTAATTCTTTACCGGGCTTAAAGTGAGGAACATATTTACCACTTAATGCCACCTTTTCTCCGGTTTTTGGATTACGTCCTTGACGAGGGGCTCGGTAATGTAAAGAAAAACTGCCAAAGCCTCTAATTTCAATACGGTCGCCCGATTCTAAGGTCACTGCCATTTGCTCTAGTATTTCTTTAATTGCCGTTTCTACTTCTTTAGCTGAAAGATGCTGATATTGCTCAGTGAGTCTTTCAATAAGATCAGACTTAGTCATAAGGGAACTCCTGATGATCATCTAATAAAAAAGGGGCCATTAAGGCCCCCTCTTATACCACTATAAAAGCTTATTCGCCTTTAGCGGCCTTAAAGGCTTCAGCCATGGCACTTAAACCAACATCTTCAGCAGGCTGCTGGTTCAGGTTATCCATTACTACCTTATCTTCCGCTTCATCTTTCGCACGGATAGACAGGCTTAGAGTACGGTTCTTACGATCCACACCCATGAAGCGAGCTTCAATTTCTTCACCAACGCTTAGTACGGTAGAGGCGTCTTCGATACGGTCACGAGAGATATCTGCTACGCGAACATAGCCTTCTACGCCTTCCTGCATCTCTACTACTGCGCCTTTGGCGTCAACAGCAGTGATGGTACCTTTAACGATAGCACCTTTCTTGATGTCAGCTAGGTATGCGTTGAACGGATCTTCGTCGATTTGCTTAACACCTAAGCTAATACGCTCACGCTCAGGGTCAACTTGCAGAACGACAGCATCAATCTCGTCGCCTTTCTTGAATTCACGAACAGCTTCGTCACCGTTAGCGTTCCAAGAAATATCAGACAAGTGAACTAAACCGTCAATACCGCCATCTAGACCGATAAAGATACCAAAGTCGGTGATTGACTTGATCTTACCAGAAACACGGTCGCCCTTATTATGAGTTTCTGCAAACAGCTGCCATGGGTTAGCTTTACACTGTTTTAGACCCAGTGAAATACGACGACGCTCTTCGTCAATATCCAAGACCATAACTTCTACGCTATCGCCCACAGATACCACTTTAGAAGGATGGATGTTTTTGTTAGTCCAATCCATTTCTGATACGTGTACCAGACCTTCTACGCCTTCTTCGATTTCTACGAAGCAACCGTAGTCAGTTAAGTTGGTTACACGACCGGTCAAGCGAGTGCTCTCTGGGTAGCGGTTAGCGATATCAACCCATGGATCTTCGCCTAACTGTTTCAGGCCTAAAGAAACACGCGTGCGCTCACGGTCAAATTTCAATACTTTAACGTTGATCTCATCGCCCACGTTAACGATTTCGCTTGGGTGCTTAACGCGCTTCCAAGCCATGTCGGTAATGTGCAGCAGGCCGTCAACACCGCCTAAATCTACGAAAGCACCGTAGTCAGTCAGGTTCTTAACGATACCTTTAACTTCTTGACCTTCTTGCAGGTTCTCAAGCAGTTGCTCACGCTCAGCACTGTTTTCAGTTTCGATCACGGCACGACGAGAAACAACAACGTTGTTGCGCTTCTGATCAAGCTTGATGACCTTAAACTCTAACTCTTTACCTTCCAAGTGCAGGGTATCGCGTACTGGACGTACGTCTACCAGCGAACCAGGCAAGAAAGCACGGATAGTGTTTACTTCTACCGTAAACCCGCCTTTTACCTTGCCGTTGATCACACCAATCACGGTTTCTTGATCTTCGTAGGCTTTTTCTAGCTGTAGCCATGATTCGTGGCGTTTCGCTTTTTCGCGGGAAAGCAGAGTCTCACCGAAACCGTCTTCTACCGCGTCCAGCGCTACGTCTACAACGTCGCCAACGCTAACTTCCAGCTCGCCCTGGGCATTTCGAAACTGCTCAGCAGGGATAGCGGATTCAGACTTCAGGCCTGCGTCTACTAGAACAATACCGTTCTCAATAGCAACTACAGTACCTTTAACAATGGAACCCGGACGGGTTTCCAGTTCTTTCAGAGACTCTTCAAAGAGTTGAGCAAAAGATTCAGTCATGTTTAATGAATACACTTTTTAAGTTAAACATCCATAGAGCATTCCCGCATCTATGGGGTGATTAGCATTGACCCACTCCTTCCTTGGAGTAGGCAGAGTCAAACTAGTGTATCTAGCTTGACAGATTATCTGTTAATTCGTTCAATAAGCTATTATTAAAAGGGAGTTAAGGCCCCATCAGCCAAGTTTGCTATGAGTAAATTCCAGTACCTTTTCCAACACTTCTTTAATGGATAAGTCAGTGGAATCAATCACTAATGCATCTTCAGCCGCCTTAAGAGGAGCTACCACGCGATTGCGATCGCGCTCGTCTCGGGCTTCAATTTCGCTTAAAAGACGCTCAAAAGTAACATCAATCCCCTTTTCTTGCAACTGCAGAAAACGGCGATTCGCTCTTTCTTCGGCACTAGCATCGAGGAAGATTTTTACTTGAGCGTCAGGAAATACCACGGTTCCCATATCGCGGCCATCGGCGATTAAGCCAGGCAGAGTGCGAAACGCACGCTGGCGGCGTAATAGTGCCTCACGTACTCGTGGAAAAGCCGCAATTTGGCTGGCAGCATCGGCAACTTGCTCGTTGCGGATCACCCGAGAAACGTCTTCGCCCTCGAGCACCACCTTCACTTGACCTGCTTCTATTGGAAACTGCACATCTAAATAGGCTGCTAACGGAATAAGATCCGTTTCATTATCCACGGCCACATCATGATGCTGAGCTGCCAATGCCAACACCCGATAGATAGCACCAGAGTCGAGCAAGCACCAGTTTAGCTGTTCTGCTAGCAATTGACACAAGGTGCCTTTACCGGCGCCACCGGGGCCGTCCACGGTAATAACCGGGGCCTGTACTGTCATGGCTTTCTCCCATTTATCATAATGTTAAACAGCTACCGCTGCTATACGCCGGCATTATACCCAACTTGATTATGAAAAGTATCTCCCTCTTTGATTAGCGCCTTGGTGAGCTTTATTAACGGCCGCCCTCATAATTGTACCTATACCTAAGGGGCTATCCGCTTTACAATGAGCGTCATTTTTTTGCTATTTGCTAACTTATTGAGAAGAGGAACGCCATGAGTAGTGTTACCCGGATGGCAAGCTCCAAGCTGCCTACCCCCTGGGGCACCTTTACCTTAGTTGGGTTTGAAGAAAAAGGCACAGGTAAAGATCATGTGGCCTTAGTGATGGGCGATTTAGATGGCCCCTCCCCTGTTTTAGCGCGTATTCATTCTGAATGTTTAACGGGCGATGCTTTATTTAGCTTGCGTTGCGACTGCGGCTTTCAACTACAAGCCGCCTTACAAAATATTGCCAAAACGGGTCGCGGTGTCTTGTTATACGTTCGCCAAGAAGGCAGAGGCATTGGGTTATTAAATAAAATTAATGCCTATCACCTGCAAGACCAGGGTAAAGATACGGTAGAAGCCAACGTTGAATTAGGGTTTGCGCCAGATATGCGTGACTATACGATTTGCGCCGACATGCTGCGCTCATTAGGGGCAACCGAGCTGCACTTAATGACCAATAATCCGCGTAAAGTGGCCGCCATGGAAAACTTTGGCATTAAGGTGGTAGAGCGCATTCCTTTAGAAGAAGGTCGTAATCCTTTTAACAGCCATTATTTAGACACTAAGGCCGGCAAGTTAGGGCATATGCTAAAAGAGCCTAAAAAATAACCTTAACCCTAGGAATAGTAGTGGCTGTGGGCTCGCTTTAACACAGCGTACATCCCCCCCGTCACTAAGGTGCCAGAAGCGATGGCAATGGCATAACCCAGCATGGGTTCAATAGCATAGGGAATAAAAAACACAAATATACCACCATGAGGCGCCACTAACTTGGCGCCCCACCCCATGGCTAAGGCACCAGCCACCGCGCCACCTACCAAGGTTGCAGGGATCACTCTAAGAGGGTCTTTTGCCGCAAAAGGAATAGCGCCCTCAGAAATAAAACACAACCCCAATACCCAAGCCGCTTTACCCGCCTCTCGCTCACTGAGCGTAAATTTATAACGTGCTAATAAAGTAGCTAAGCCCATTCCTAAAGCAGGCACCATACCGGCCGCCATGGCCGCTGCCATCGGCCCATAGTTATGAGCCGTTAATAAGCCTACCGCAAAGGCATAAGCGGCCTTATTGACGGGGCCGCCCATATCAAACCCCATCATGGCTCCTAGCAAAGCACCTAATAACAGGGCATTCACCGCTCCTAAACTATTTAAAAAATCTGTTAGGGCACTCATCAGCCAGGCAACCGGTCCGCCCACGATATAAGTCATGAGCAGCCCAGTAATTAAGCTGGCTAACAAAGGAATAATCAATACCGGTTTTAGCGCTGCTAAGTTAGTGGGTAGCGTTAAATGGTGTAGTAACAGCCGTACACTATAGCCAGCAATAAAACCGCTGGCGATACCACCAATAAATCCCGCATCCAGTGTGCTCGCTAACATACCACCTATCATGCCGGGCGCTAATCCAGAGCGCCCCGCCATCGAATAAGCAATATAACCAGAGAGCAGCGGTATCATCAGCGCAAAAGCGGCAATGCCTATTTGCTGTAGCGCATCAGCTAAGGTGCCACTTTGAGCGTCAATCCCAAATACTAAAGATAGAGCAATTAGTAAGCCGCCTGCGACCACCAGGGGCAGCATAAATGACACCCCAGTCAAGAGGTGTTGATAAGCTTGGTGAGCAGCTGAATTGGCGGTGTTCTGTGATGCGCTAGAAAATGTGGAGACGCCTTCATCTACAAACGGGTCGATGGCACTTTGCTGGGTATGCGGTAAATATAAGGTGCTGTGCGCAAGCGCCTGCTCAATTATCTGTTGCGGCTGCCTTAACGCTTGGCGCGTATTAGTACGATACAACCGTTTACCTACAAAGCGGCTTTTATCCACTTCTATATCTGCGGCCACAATAACTACCGTTGCTTGGGCCACTTGTGCCGAGGTTAAAGGATTTTTTTTACCTAGAGCACCTTGGGTTTCTACCCATAACGACACCCCCATGTTAGTGGCAGCCTCTTGCAGGGCATTAGCGGCCATAAAAGTATGAGCGACTCCCGTGGGGCAGGCGGTCACTGCTACCACGATGGGGGCTGGTGTATGCGTATAAATTTGAGCTTGAGCTTTAGCCTGCTGTAGCCACGTTTGCGGATCTTTTAGTGCACTTAGCAAATCGCCTTGATAAAGCGCCTTACCGTCAAAGCGCGACAAATCGAGGGGGCGATCACTGGCCACTAGTATTACGTCTGCATTCGCAATTTGCTCGGCGCTAAACTCCTGTAGCGCCACTAGCGGACTATAACACTCTAGCTGCACTTGCCAGTCGAGCTGGTGGGCGGCTCGCTCTAATAAATTGGCAGCTAAATAGCTGGTCACGCTGGTGTTTGCGCCGGCGGTAATGATTAATATCTGCACGCTATCCATTCACTCCTTGAGGTGAGCTTAGATAACGACCCTCCTGATAACGAAGGCCTCTTGATTACACCCTAAGTCACTTGATAAGTCGTGACTAACTCTCGCACTGTTTTGGCATCGGGCGCTAATAAGGCCTGAGCGGCAAGCGCTTGGCAGCGACTTAAATAACAAGCTCGTATTTGTGCTTTTACTAACGCAACCCGCCTGATGCTAACGGAAAGCTCGTCAATCCCTAATCCCAATAACACCGGCAGGGCTTGCGGGTCTGCGCCTAGTTCGCCACATAAGCCCACCCATTTCCCTTTAGCGTGAGCCGCTGTCACCGTCATCTCGATCAAGCGCAATACCGCTGGTGACAGACCATCAGATAAGTGCGCCAGCTCACCATTGCCTCTATCTATCGCTAAAGTGTATTGAGTAAGATCATTAGTGCCGATACTAAAAAAGTCGACTTCCTCGGCAAAGGCTGCTGCATTAAGCGCTACCGCCGGCACTTCTACCATGATGCCAAGCTCTACTTGACTGTGATTAAACTGTCGTTGGACGTGCTCAAAGCGTTGTTTAACCCAGCGCCACTCTTCTAGCTCAGTGATCATAGGAAACATAATTCGCACTGGTCTACCGGCGGCGGCCGTTAATAAAGCTTCTAATTGAATATCTAACCATTCTGGATGGTATTGATAAAGCCGCGTTCCGCGTACTCCTAAAAAAGGATTGTCTTCTTTTAAAGTCAAGCCATAAGGCAGCGGTTTATCTCCGCCCACATCCAGTGTGCGCACTAATAAAGGCTGTCCTTTTAGGGCCGTAAATAAGCGCTCATACAAGGCGGTCTGCTCGGCTAAATCCGGTGCCTGTGCCCGCGACATAAATACAAATTCACTACGTAATAAACC
>JAAYRH010000058.1 GCA_012518835.1 Aeromonadales bacterium
ATTGTCCGATTATGAACAAGACTGGGATTATTTTTCCCGCCGTATTCGGGCCGGCATTGTGAACTGGAACAAGCCCATCACCGGGGCCTCTGGTGCGGCGCCGTTTGGTGGCGTGGGCGACAGCGGTAATCATCGACCTAGCGCTTATTATGCCGCCGACTATTGTGCTTATCCGGTGGCATCGATAGAAGCAGATAAAGTACGCTTGCCCGAGCAGCTATTACCAGGTTTGGTGCTAGCCAGCCCACAATCGTAATTAAACAGGAGTATGGAATGAAGTTGGCATTTATTGGTTTAGGCAATATGGGCTTTCCGATGGCAGGCTACTTACAACAAGCCGGCCACGAGGTGTGCGTGTATAACCGCAACCCCGACAAAGCCAGAGCTTGGGTAAGCCGCTATGGGGGCACTAGTGCCCAGAGTCCTGCATTGGCGGCCAAAGACGCCGAGCTGGTGATGGTGTGTGTGGGCAATGACGATGATGTGCGCTCGGTGGTATATGGCGATGACGGTGTGCTAGCAGGAATAAGTAAGGGCGCGTTATTAGTCGACCACACCACTACCTCGGCGTTATTAGCAGAAGAGCTGAGCGAAGCGACACAAACCGCCGGCGCGCGCTTTATCGATGCTCCGGTATCGGGTGGCCAAGCGGGCGCCGAAAATGGCGTGCTGACTATTATGATTGGCGGCGCCGAGGCCGATGTAGAGCAAGCGCGACCCGTGTTAGCGGCGTACGGTAAAAAAATAACCCGTCTTGGGCCAGTCGGTGCCGGCCAGCGTTGTAAAATGGTCAACCAAATCTGTGTGATCGGTGCTGTACAAGGCATTGCCGAAGGACTGATGATCGCTAAAAAAGCCAATCTGGATATTCCCACCCTGATTGAGGTACTAGCCGGCGGTGCCGCCCAAAGCTGGCAGTTAGAAAACCGTGCCCAAACTATGGCTGATGGCGAGTTTGATTTTGGTTTTGCTGCGCAGTGGATGTATAAAGACTTAGGAATTTGTCTCGATGAAGCCCAGTCCCAAGGCCTAAACTTGCCGCTTACCGAGCAAGTGCATCAGGTTTACAAAAAATTACTGGATGAAGGCTTTGGCCGTTGTGACTCCAGTGTGGTGATTAAAGATTTAGAAAAAGATTAGGCGCCGTCGACTTTTGACCGGGGGGAGCATAATAACCATGTTATTTGTGCTCACCCAGTAACAGCACTAGCACCTAAGCAAGGCCTCGGTTATGCTCAGGTCTGCGTTATGCTTGAGCTAACCCCTAGCAAAGCGCATCTTTAAAAGGGGGAAATAGCGGGCTATTTATGTGTTTTTGCACAAAACAACGGCACTTAACCGACTGACCCCAGACAAAGGCTTTGCTTGACGCCTAAATTTGAATAGAGTGGGTAACCACTTAATGCCAAGTGAGAAAGGATCCCTTATGAACAAGACTCAGCTTGTAGATGCAATTGCCGCTAAGGCCGATTTAAACAAAGTGCAGGCGAAAGCCGCATTAGAAGAAGTATTGAGTGGTATCACTCAAAGCCTTAAAGAAGGTGATCCAGTACAACTGGTTGGCTTTGGCACCTTTAAAGTGAATCACAGAGCCGCTCGTACCGGTCGTAACCCACAAACGGGTGCTGAAATTCAAATTGCCGCCGCTAACGTGCCCGCCTTTGTGGCTGGTAAAGCGTTAAAAGACGCGGTTAAAAAGTAATACCTAACCCGGCGCCCGCCGGGTTTTTTATCATTAAACTTGCCCCGTTTGTCGTTAGCTTGTTATAACTTAAGTCAAGCGCTGTCGCTTAATCAAGGTAGTTCTCGGTTGAGGGAGGCGGTGATGGAAACAAATTCAATGCAACAAATAACTACCCCTTGGGCGGGAGCAAGTGGCTTAGTTACCGGTTTAATACTCACTGAAATTCATCATGATGTATGGAATGGCTATTTGCGCTTGTCGATGGGTATGCCAACGCAGGCTGACGTACCACCCAGCGTCATTTATCAATTACAGTTTGAATATGTATTAGGTTATCGAGTGCTAGAAGGCGATGAAGCCATTATGGCTAATGACGATCATATAAATCCTACGGCGAGTCAGGTCTATTTAGTGACACCATCGCGCTTTTTAATGCGATTTCATCAGCAAAGCCAAGGCACCTATTTAGACGAAGATATTCAACATTATCGAGTGGAAAGCTGGGATTATTGTGTGGATATATTAGCCGCCAGGCCCCCGCTTATTAAACGCAAAATAGGAGTAGCGCAGTGAATGGCTTTATTTTAGTGGCTCATGGCAGTCGTCGGGCGGTCGCGAACGAAGAGATTGCCCAGTTTGCCGAGCAAGTGGCCGCGGGTCTTAACGAGCGCTTTGGCGTGATAGATCATGCTTTTTGGGAGTTAGCCGAGCCAAGCCTAGCACAGGCTATCGACCAGCAAGTGGCGGCGGGAGCTAACACCGTTAAGATTTTCCCTTACTTTTTAGCACAGGGCAGTCATGTGACTAACGACTTACCCTCGGTGGTCACGCAAAAGCAAGCGCAATACCCTGAGGTAACCATTACCTTGTTGCCCCACTTAGGTGCTGTGCCAGGTTTTGCCCATTGGCTGGCGAACCAGTTATAAATACCGAGCTTAACTCATAAATAAAGCCAGTCCTGTTGATGACTGGCTTTATGTTAGGAGTCGTGAAAAGTTAAGGTTTGGCAAGGTGCCAGACATCAAACTTGCCATCTCCTTTCATATCGCCCGCGACTTTATCTTCTTTCCATAAATACAGTGGCTGATCTTGATAGGTCCATTGTAGGCTGCCATCGGCGCGGGTGATAATATCGTAATCATCTTCGGCTTTGTCGTCCTTACTGGCGGCTAATATGGGCCAGTTATCGGTACATTTATCATTACAGTGGCTTACGCCGGCTTCGTCTTTCTCAAATACATATAAGCTCATACCGTCGTGATTGGTTAAAATCTCGCCTTCGCTACTGTCGGTAATGAGCGCCGGTGCGGCTAAGACCTGCATACTGAATAAGCCAATGGCGAATAACCCTATGTTAGCGCGCATAGTGAGGCTCCTATTAGGTGTATTAAGTGGTCGATAGCATCGACATTCACTTAAGCCTAGTTGAGAAAGCGATAGATGAAAGCAAATAGTCTGGTAATAAAAAAGCCGCCCTTAATTAGGACGGCTTTACGCGTGTTACCCGCATCATACTTATATTAAGCGTCGGCGTTTTCTCGTTCAATCGCTCGATAGGCAATATCGTTGCGATAAAACATGCCTTCCCAGCTAATTTGCTTAGCTGCGGCATAGGCGTTGGCTTGGGCTTCGGTGACAGTGTCGCCAAGGGCGGTGGCACAGAGTACGCGCCCACCACTGGTGACAAGATTACCGTCTTTCAATGTGCTACCGGCATGAAATACCTTAGCGGTGGCCGTTTCACTAGGAATACCTGTGATCACATCGCCTTTACGATAATCATCATTAGGGTACTTACCTGCCGCCAGTACCACACCGACCGAGGCGCGGGGATCAAACTCAGCAGTAACGGTATCGAGCTTACCTTGGCAACCGGCTAAGCACAGCGCTACTAAGTCCGACTGTAAACGCATCATGATGGGTTGGGTTTCTGGGTCCCCAAAGCGGCAGTTAAATTCAATGACTTTAGGTTGACCGGCTTTATCAATCATAAGGCCGGCGTACAAAAAGCCTTTATAAACATTACCTTCTGCCGCCATGCCACGCACCGTGGGCATAATCACTTGCTCCATAATGCGGCTGTGTACCTCGGGTGTTACTACTGGGGCAGGGCTATAAGCGCCCATACCACCGGTATTAGGGCCGGTATCGCCATCACCTACGCGCTTGTGATCTTGGCTGGTGGCCATCGGTAACACGTGCTCGCCATCGACCATCACAATAAACGAGGCTTCTTCGCCATCTAAAAAGTCTTCAATTACCACGCGGCTACCGGCATCACCAAAGGCGTTGCCTGACAACATATCCACCACAGCTGCTTCAGCTTCAGCTAGCGTCATTGCCACGATCACGCCTTTGCCAGCGGCTAAGCCATCGGCTTTTACCACAATTGGTGCGCCTTTTTGACGTAAATAGGCGAGGGCGGGCTCTACTTCAGTAAAGTTCTCATAAGCGGCACTGGGAATATTTTGGCGCGCTAAAAAATCTTTAGTAAACGCCTTTGAGCCTTCTAGTTGTGCGGCGGCTTGGCTGGGGCCAAAAATGGTTAAGCCTTGCGCTTCAAAAGCATCGACCACACCGATCACTAAAGGCGCTTCGGGGCCCACTATGGTTAAAGCCACTTGCTCTTGCTTGGCAAAGTTCAGTAAGCCCGTCACATCGGTGGCATCAATATCTACATTGGTTAAGTTAGGCTCAAGAGCAGTACCGGCATTACCGGGTGCTACAAACACTTGGCTCACGCCTTTTGATTGAGCGGCTTTCCAAGCGAGGGCGTGTTCACGACCGCCACCGCCAATAATTAATACCTTCATCAACGACTCCTATCAGGGCATTTTAGTGGTGGAAGTGACGCATACCAGTAAAGACCATAGTCATGCCATGCTCATCGGCCGCTTGGATCACTTCATCATCACGCATCGAACCACCGGGTTGGATCACGCAGCTAATGCCCGCGGCCGCGGCGGCATCAATACCATCACGAAAGGGGAAAAATGCATCCGAGGCCATTACCGATCCGGCAACTTCTAATCCTTCATCAGCGGCTTTAATGCCGGCAATTTTGGCGGAGTAGACACGGCTCATTTGGCCTGCGCCTACACCGATAGTCTGTGCACCTTTTGCGTAGACGATGGCATTAGACTTAACGTATTTGGCCACTTTCCAGCAAAACAGCAGATCTTCCAACTCGGCCTCGGTGGGCTGGCGCTTAGTCACCACTTTAAGATCGCCAAGCTCCACACGGCCTTGGTCGCGATCTTGCACTAAAATGCCACCATTAACGCGTTTAATGTCACGAGTTTGCGTTTTACTATCCCACTGGCCACATTCTAGTAGACGCACGTTTTTCTTATCGGCCACGGCTTTTTTTGCCGCTTCAGAAATACTCGGTGCAATAATCACTTCCACAAACTGGCGATCAATAATCGCTTTGGCTGTGGCTTCATCCAACTCGCGGTTAAAGGCAATAATGCCGCCAAAGGCCGAGGTGGGGTCCGTTTGATAAGCGCGCTCGTAGGCTTCTAAGATGTTTTCGCCTAATGCTACACCGCACGGGTTAGCGTGCTTTACTACTACACAGGCGGGCGCATCAAACTCTTTAACGCACTCTAGTGCCGCGTCGGTATCGGCGATATTGTTAAAGGACAGCTCTTTGCCCTGTAACTGAGTGGCAGTGGCCACTGACGCTTCATCAATCGTATTTTCTACATAAAAAGCCGCGCTCTGATGGCTGTTTTCGCCATAGCGCAAATCTTGCTTTTTAGTAAACTGATAATTAATAGTACGCGGGAAGGTCGAGCTCTCAGTGCTGTCATGGTAAGCCGGAACCATAGTGCCGAAGTAGTTGGCAATCATGCCGTCATACTGAGCAGTATGCTCAAAAGCAGCAATCGCTAAGTCGAAGCGGGTGGCTTGGGTTAGGCTGTTATTATTGGCATCCAGCTCGGCGAGCAGGCGGTCGTAATCGCTACTATTAACCACAATCGCCACGTCGTTATGGTTTTTAGCCGCAGCGCGCACCATAGTCGGGCCACCAATATCAATGTTTTCAATCGCATCGGCTAGGGTGCAGTCTTTGTTAGCGACGGTGTTAGCAAAGGGGTACAGGTTTACTACTACCATATCAATAGGGGCAATGGCATGCTCGGCCATAATGGCATCGTCTTGACCACGACGGCCTAAAATACCGCCATGCACTTTAGGGTGCAGGGTTTTAACGCGGCCATCCATCATTTCGGGAAAGCCGGTATAGTCGGAGACTTCGGTTACTGGCAAACCTTGCTCAGCCAAAAGGCGGGCGGTGCCACCGGTAGACAGTAACTCTACACCGCGCTGGTGCAGGCCTTTTGCAAAAGCGACGATGCCGTCTTTATCGGACACACTTAACAGTGCACGGCGAAGGGGTCGAGCAGTTTCCATGGATTCTCGTTCCTTTAACGTTCAATGGGGGGTTTGGTAAAATCGGCACTTATTATGTCAATTTTACCAAACCACCGAGTCGCTAGCTTATCGCAACCGATGACAGCTAGGCATCAGCACGGAGGCGGCGTATTCTACTGTATTTTGCGAGGTTTTGGGTGACTAATTTGTTTTGATATCAAAAGGCGTGCAAGATCATCAATGGATCTTTAATTGAGGACGAAAGGGCAGATGTTGCGAATTGGTGAGTTAGCAAAGCGGTTTAATATTACGAACGATACGTTACGATTTTATGAAAAAGAAGGCTTACTGACCGCCAGTGTGCGCACCGCTGCTGGTTATCGTATGTATAACGAAGCAGATGAGCAGCGACTCGATTTTATTTTGCGCTGCAAACGGCTGGGTTATTCGCTGACGCAAACCCAAGACTTGCTGGCCTTAGCCGTCAGTGGCGAACCTCAGGCCAGTGAATCCTTAAAGGTGCAGTTACAAACTCATTTGCAAGAGGTGACTCAGCGCATGAACGAGCTAGAAGCACTGCGCTATGGCTTAACGCAATTGGCGGCGGCGAATGCGGGCTTTTCTAATCAACCATTGACCTTGCTGGACGCGTGGTCGGGTAAATTGCTCGATACAGAGAATAATGCCCGCTAACCTCTGTTAAGATACCCCGTTAACGCCCCCTGTTTTGATATAAAGTCGGCCCTTGAGGCTCGGTTTTTGCTGCCAATTTCTTATAACGAGGAGTGTGTAATGCGTGCCCATATCGGCTGGGGACTCAGTGTGAGTCAATGGTTTATTTTTTTGCTGGCCGGTACTTTAGCGCTGCCTATTGTATTAGGGCAGGCGTTTCAATTAAGTAGCAGTGAAGTGGCGGGCTTAATGCAGCGCACTTTATTATTAGTGGGTTTGAGCTCTTTGGTACAAATTACCTTAGGCCACCGCTATCCGGTTGCCGATGGTCCTGCAGGCTCTTGGGCGATTGTATTTGTGGTGATGGCCTACATTGGTATTGAGCAAGGCTATCAAGGGGGAGAAGTTTTACAGCTGCTCGCCGGTGGGGTGTTAATTGCGGGCGTGATCATGCTGTTATTAGGCGTGGCCAAACAAGCTCACCGCTTGCTGTTTTTATTTACGCCACTGGTGACCGGCTGCTTTATGCTATTGCTGGTGGTGCAGTTATCGGGGGTATTTTTACGGGGCATGGTCACCGATCCGCGTACCGGTACTATGACGGCCGCGGTGGCCTTAGTTGGCTTATTGGTATTTGTTGGAGTGTTATTACTCTCTTTTAGCCGTTATGCCGTACTGCGCACCTATGCGGTGTTATTAGGCATCGCCGGTGGCTGGTTAGTGTTTGTGGTATTTGGTTTAAGTAACCTCACTTTGCCTGCCGATGCCAGCGGCTTTCAATTACCGGCGTTATTTGCGTTTGGCGCGCCGCGTCTCGATTTAGGCATGATAGTGGTGGCGGTATTGTTTTCGCTATTATTGATCTCTAACCAAGTGGCAGCCATTACCGCCATTTCTTCAGTAGTGACCGAGCAAAAAACCACCATGAGCACCGCGCTTAACCGCAGTAGCTTTGCCTCAGGCATTAGCCATTTAATGGCCGGTGGACTGGCAACCATAGCAGTAGTGCCTTTACCGGTAACGGCAGGCTTTATTCAGCTAACAGGCGATCATCGTCGTGCGCCCTTTATGGTGGCCTGTGTGTTACTAGCTATGGTGAGCTTATTTCCGGCGGCGGTTGGCTTTTTATCTTTATTACCGGGACCGGTGGCTAACGCAGCCTTATTAGCCACTTTTACTAAACTTGTGATGCTAGCGTTTCAGCTTCTTACTAAGTATCCGTTAGATAACCGAGCGGGTACCATTTTAGGGGTAACTGTATTGCTGGGCGTGGGTTGTATGTTTTTACCGCCGCCCCTTTATCAACACTGGCCCGGATTGGCGCAATATCTGTTAGGGAATGGTTTATTAACCGGCACCTTAATCGC
>JAAYRH010000059.1 GCA_012518835.1 Aeromonadales bacterium
ATGGCATAAGTTATTTCAGCTACCCCTACTGATAGAGCGATATCTTACCAACAAGAGCACTTCACTTGCTGAACAAAAGGCGGCCCAGCGCTACCTAGCTGAACGGCGAGCCCGTTTAGCGGATCTGTCTTGGTTTATGCGTTGTCTAAATGAACATATCGCTCGAAAAGCGAATAAAGAAGACGATTGTACGGGTCGATTTTGGGAAGGTCGCTTTCGTTCCCAAGCAATTTTAGATGACGCAGGACTACTGGCTTGCATGGCCTATGTAGACTTAAACCCTTTGCGGGCAGGCCAAGTCAATGCGCCAGAAGAGGCTACGGAGGTTTCATTACAACAACGTATTCATGACTATCACACACAAAAAACTATCGTAAAAACAGCGAGTACGCAGTGTAAAAAACCTGATTTATTGCCTTTTTCTTGCCAACTAAAAAACCAATTAGCTTATAGCGATAGACCAGAGCACATTCCGTTTACGTTAACCAGCTATCTATCGCTAATAGACTGGATCAGTCGAGTGCAAACTAACAACAAGGGCTACGTACCCCATGCAGCGGCCAAGTTACTAGTTCGGATGAATGTAAGTATACCGCGTCTTTTAATCGCCCTCAGTCCCACTGTGTTGTCACGAGGCTCTGTTATCGGGCATTGTGCCGCTAAAATAACGTATGCTCGGCGACATCGACGACGTTGTGTTATAGGCCCTTCATTTTCTGCTTAAAATATCGTTAATTAGCTAATGCTGACATTTCTAGCTCGCTCGCAGTGTAATTAAGCGAATGAGTGGCTTATCCGCCCTTTACCCATAATAAAGCATCGAGTCACCCGCAAAATCTAGCTTTATAAGAGGACGTTGCTGTTGCTTTGCGGTACGGTTTAAAAGTGGGTGTCCTTTAAGGCTTTAAGGAGAGAAAGATGAGCAATGATGCCAAAACCATAGCGTTAGTGACGATGTCACGTTTTAATGACTTTTACCGTTGTTTTCTGGATATTACGTTAGGGGCACAGGCTCGATTTGAGAACCAAGATTGGCTAGCGGTACAGCAAGCAGGTCGGCAGCGCATTTTATTATACGATAAACACGTCAACCAAACCGTGAGCGCCATTCGTGATTACAATAACGGCCCGTTACTTAGCCAAACTATGCTTAAAACTATTAAGCAGGCCTTTAATGATTTGTTAATTAACCATCCTAGCCCTGAAATAGCTGAGTCTTTTTATAACTCTGTTTATCGTCGTTCATTTCGCCATAGAAACATCCACGCTAATAATCTGTACGTACATCGCTTTATGCAATATACCCCTGCACAACCAGAGGTAAAATACTGGGAAGAGCATCAAGTCAGGGCTGATAATATCAGTGCGTTATTGCAAGAAACACTAATAAAATTCAAGCTCAAGCCACCTTTTAGTCACCTTGAGCGAGATGTTTCCCACGTGCAGCGTTACTTGTTAGAGCACTATCCAGAGCTTGCCAATAAAGAAGTCATTATCAGTTTTATCAGCCATTTATTCTTTAGAAATAAAGGTGCTTATTTGATTGGAAGCTTAAAACATAATGACATCTTACTACCTTTTATCATCCCTATCTTGCATGACGAGCAAGGTGGTTTATATTTAGATACTCTGATCTTGTCGAACGACGACGCTTCTATTTTATTTAGTTTCTCACGAGCATATTTTATGGTCTGGTGCCCAGAGCCTGCACTGCTGATCGAGTTTTTGCGCCCGCTACTACCAAGCAAAGCGGATCATGAAATTTACAGTGCGATCGGCTGTCAAAAGCACGGTAAAACTGAATTTTATCGCGATTTTTTACAACATTTAAATGAGTCTCGCGATCAATTTGTGGTCGCTCCGGGCATCAAAGGCATGGTGATGAGTGTCTTTACCCTGCCCTCGTTTGGCGTGGTGTTTAAGATCATAAAAGATAAGTTCACGCCGCCCAAAGAAGTGACTCATAAAATAGTTAAAGAAAAATATAAACTGGTAAAGCAACATGATAGGGTTGGACGCATGGCTGACACTATGCAGTTCACTAACTTTGAGCTGCCACTGCATCGCATTCACCCAGACTTATTAGCCGAGCTAAAATCCGTAGCTCCCTCACTGCTCACCATTACTGACCATACTTTAATCATTAGCCATCTCTATACCGAGCGGCGCATGACGCCATTAAACATTTATTTGGCTAATGCCACAGAAGAACAACTAATAGATGTTATTGATGAATATGCTAACGCCCTTAAACAGCTCGCGACTGCTAATATCTTCCCCGGCGATATGTTGTTTAAAAATTTTGGGGTAACTCGTCATGGCCGCGTGGTCTTTTATGATTACGATGAAATTGCGTATATGACTGAATGTAACTTCAGAGATATCCCTAAAGCTCGCTATCCAGAAGATGAAATGAGCGCCGAGCCTTGGTACTCAGTGGCACCTAATGATATTTTCCCTGAAGAGTTTGCTACTTTTTTATTAACCAACCCTAAAATACGAAATGCCTTTAAAGACCACCACCAAGAGCTATTTACTGCACAATATTGGCGCCAGCTACAACAAAACATTAGCGCCGGCCAAGTGGGGGATGTTTATCCTTACCCTGAAAAGCGCCGTTTCAAATATCTCTACCCGAGTGCCGATAACGCAGTAACCTTGATGTCTTCCTGATCTCAATTGCAAAGGTTGTCAGGGCAGGTGTTCTCACTAAGGATGCTGGTCCCGTTATCGCCGTGAAAAGCATAGGGTGAGTTAAAAGTGTTCTTTCTGATGATATTTCCTGATGAGCCGTCAATAAATAAAATACTGTATTCGTCATTAATGATAGTGTTCTCGATAATTTGGTGCTCGCCGGTAGCCGTCAGCCCGATCCCAGAGTAGCCATTGCCGCTGATTAAATTTTTCTCTATCACGACGTTGTTGATGTCTCCAAAGTGGCCGTACATATGGATTCCAAAAAAGTCGTTGTCGATAACTTCAGAGTTTATAATGTGAATGTTCTCAGCGACTTGATCGGCTGCATAGGGTTCGATACAAATTCCTGCTTGTGGATCAGTCCCCGCGGTGTTTTTAAAAACAGAGTCTTGAATGAGCATCCCATTGACGTTTTCGATCGATATACCTTGGCGACGATTGTTGTCAGCAACCACACCAGAAAGCGTGATATTTGTGGATTGGGGAGCACCGCCGTGCTGGTAAAATCCGTCGCCCCAACAATCTCGAGCGGTTACACCTTCGATCAAGATATTATGAGCGTCTTCGATCCAAACTCCCATTCCCCACTCACCGGCTGTGCTCGTATGTTGGTAGCGATCACCCGTGATCGTGCCGCCCACTAAGGTGACATTAGAGGCGGATCCGATACGCACGATGGCATAAAGAGCGGCCCCGTTTGGAATAGCCTTAAGCTCAGCACCAGAAGACATTCGCAACGTCATATCACTCTTGAGCCGGATGCTCACGAGAGTGTCTACCATATAAATACCGTCGGTTATCAGCACCGTTCCTCCCGTCCCCGCGACTTCATCCACAGCAGCTTGTATCGCTGCCGTATCGTCAGTAAGCCCGTCTCCCCTTGCTCCACGCTCGGTCACCTTGATAGTCGGGGAGTTGAATGTCTGAGACGAATCGCTCGCGCTGAAAGTTAAGAGAGCTGCTTGCGCCGAGGGTGCAAAGACAATAGTAAAAGCGAAAACAATAAGCGCCGAGAAACTTAAGCGATATACATTAGAAAGCATTTTTTTCCTTCCGTGGCCTTATAGGTGCGGTTCCGATACCACAACAACATGAGTCGCGTTACAGGTGTCATAACAATCGACCTCATGCAAATGTTCGTGATATCCGCTTCCTTTGCGAATTCACTAACAGTGGTGTGTCTTACTGTTCCATGGGCGGTGAGTCTGTCTCCCAGAGTATAGCCGCCTGCACCATTAACACCTTCTTGTCCTTCGGCGCAGGCGATGCCATCGCCCCGACACGATCAGCACAAAATTGAAACGGACTATCAAAAGTTAGGTCGTACCAAGGCATCCTCTTAAATAGTAATGGATGCCCTGTCACTTTTAGTGTTATTTAAAAAGAGGAATGAGTAAGAGGCTCACGAGAGACTAAAATGCCGTTAATATCGGCATAAATATAATCTCCTGAATGAATGGTCACTCCAGCAAACGATACGGGCACATCAATATCGCCTAAATCGCGCTTCTCAGTTTTAATAGGGCAAGTAGCTACAGCCTTAACACCGAGATCCATACCAGAAATAGTCGCGGCATCACGGATCGCGCCATGGATAACCACGCCTTCCCAGCCGTTATTAACTGCCGTCTCAGCTACCTGATCGCCCATTAAAGCACGGCGTATCAGGCCACCGCCGTCAACGACCAACACTTTACCAGCTCCTGGCGTTGCTAGTAGCTCACGTACCTTAGAGTTATCCTCGTAGCAACGTACCGTAACTACTTGTCCCCAAAAAGTGCGCCTAGCACCATAGTCTTTAAATAATGGCTCGAGTAAGTTAATTTTATCTGCATGCTCGTCACATAAGTCAGGTAATAAATCCAATGTATTCTCTCCTTTGACCTCATCCATGCTAGCTCATCTTTAGGCTGCTATCTGATACACACTCTAGTGTATCATCGAGCTAAAAATAATAAGCCAGCACCTTATTTTACCCTACTACTAAACATCCTTAAGTACTAACTGACAGCATTGGCTACCTAGGGCTCTGGCATATCAGTCTTTCACCAGTAGCTAACTATGTACCCAGATCACTAAAAACTAGACAAAAATGCTAAATAGCTTGCACTTGATCAAGTTTGCTCTAAAAGTATTTAACATTATTGATTGTAAGCTGTTGTTATGCCCCTGTTAACTGTTAAAATACCGCTAAAGTTAGGTAAGGGACCTCTGTTTGTATCGCCTGTTTACGTTGGGCGCACCGCAGTAACTGCATGGGATGCAAGTAATAACACAACGCCAAACAGTGCGATTGAGCCCATAGCTGCCCCCTACTTTAACGCAGACTAGGGCAGCCAAAAAAAGTAAGTAGAATAACGAATAGCTACATTTCTACTACTTTGGCAACTGTTAATACCAAATTCTATTTACATCTAAAAAGCAGGTAGGCACATGCAGACACCCCACATTCTTATTGTTGAAGACGAATTAGTCACTCGCAATACCTTGAAAGGCATTTTTGAAGCTGAGGGCTACTCTGTATTGGAAGCCACAGACGGCGACGAAATGTACAAAGCCTTGTCTAACAACAAGGTTAACTTAGTGATCATGGATATTAACTTACCCGGTAAAAACGGTTTGCTACTGGCGCGTGAGCTACGCGAGCAGCACAACTTAGCGCTAATGTTTTTAACCGGCCGTGATAACGAAGTAGATAAAATCCTCGGCCTAGAAATTGGTGCTGATGACTATATCACTAAGCCTTTTAACCCAAGAGAGCTGACCATTCGTGCGCGCAACTTACTCAGCCGCACTATGCAAACACCAGACAGCAATGAAGACGAGAAACAAGTAGAGTCTTATCGCTTTAATGGTTGGACGCTCGATATCAACAGCCGCGCCCTTATAAGCCCAACCGGAGAAAACTTTAAACTGCCTCGCAGTGAGTTTCGCGCGATGATCCACTTTTGCGAGCACCCAGGGCAAATTCAAAGCCGCGCCGACTTACTAAAAGAAATGACAGGTCGTGAGCTTAAGCCCCACGATAGAACTGTAGACGTCACTATTCGTCGGATCCGTAAGCATTTTGAGTCGCAGCCCGATACCCCAGAAATTATCGCCACTATTCATGGTGAAGGATATCGTTTCTGTGGTGATTTAGAGTCGTAAACTTAACGTTAAACATTGCCAGCCCAGCCTATGTGCTGGGCTTTTTTACGCCCGCACTTCGTTATCTACATAGCAGGGCTAGCAAAGGACACCCACTTCAAAGCTAGACTTATTCAGCACCCACTAGCAATGAAAAAGCTCGCTTAAAAATGGGTGCTCTTTTCTATAAAGCAGAGGCTCTAGCAAACCATATTGTAAAAATAACAAAGTGGGTGTCCTTTCCTAGGTTTTCCTAGAAGTGGCGCTGCGGTGGAGTTTGCGCTTGCGCTTCTTTGGCGCACCGCTCACAATTCAAAGCTCATTTGTTACATAAAGGACTTAAAATTATGCGCGTGCGTCTATTGGGGATATCGGCTTTGGCACTGGCTTTATCAGGTTGTGCTAATTGGGGCTTTGATAGCAACGTCTCCCCCGAAGGAATAAAAGACTATTACAAAGGAAGTAATGTACGCATCTATCAAAAAGAAGACTTAGCCGGTGTTAACTATGTGGTCTTAAGCTCAGTAGAAGGCGAAGCCTGTCAAATAAAAACCACCGATGCCGCCCCTAAAGAAGCAGAAGCTCGCGCAGATATTCGCCGTCGTGCCGCTGACTTGGGGGCGAATGGCTTATTATTAGACCGCTGTATTCGCTTTGAAGATATGCCCGGCTGTATTGAGCAAGTATTATGCAGCGGCCAAGCCATCAAGGTCGCTAATTAATGTGCGAAGTGCTTCCAACACCCGCTCAGCCACCGGCGGCGCTTACTTTTGAGCCGATTGGGATTATTCGCTCTCCCTACAAAGAAAAGTTTGCGGTTCCTCGCCAACCCGGCTTAGTAAACTCCGCCACCGCTCAGCTCGAAATGTTGCCGCCTTATAACGAGCCTAGCGCGTTTCGTGGCCTAGCGGAATTTAGCCATTTGTGGTTGGTGTTTTTATTTCACCAAACCCAAGATAAAGGCTGGAACCCTACGGTACGGCCGCCTCGGCTGGGTGGTAATGAGCGAGTAGGCGTATTTGCTACGCGCTCTACTTTTAGACCCAACCCTATCGGCTTATCGGTAGTCACCTTGCTGGATATGTGTAAAAGCGGCAATAAAGTATGGCTGGAGTTAGGCGGCGTCGATTTGGTAGATGGCACACCCATCCTTGATATTAAACCCTATTTACCTTGGGTAGATAGCGTCCCCGACGCTCGCGGAGGCTTTGCGCCTGCGCCGCCGGATCTGAATATGGAAATCATTTTTAGTGCCGCGGCGGAGCTGGCCTGTGCTCGCTCTGATATTCCTAATTTAAAAGAGTTTATCAGTGAAGTGCTAGTGCAAGACCCCCGCCCCGCCTATAAAAAGCAACTACAGCAATGGCAGCAATATGGCGTGCGCCTTTATCACTACAATGTCACTTTTGAAGTGTTTGGCCATCTCACTCGCGTACTAGACATAGTGCCCGAGCCCTAAGGCCTGACTTAGCTTGGCGCCAAGGGCTGGGCGCTGATACAATCACCCTCTATCCGTCTCTTTGTATAAGAATAACAAGGTCTAAGCGCATGCGTACCAGTCAATACTTGCTTTCCACTCTTAAAGAAACCCCCAGCGACGCTGAGGTGATTAGCCATCAGCTTATGCTCCGCGCCGGCATGATCCGCCGTTTAGCCTCGGGCTTATACACTTGGCTGCCTAGCGGGCTGCGAGTATTGAATAAGGTGTCTGCCATTGTGCGGGAAGAAATGAACCGCAGTGGCGCTATCGAAATGATGATGCCCGTAGTACAACCTGCCGAGTTATGGCACGAAACCGGCCGTTGGGACATGTTTGGTCCTGAATTACTGCGAGTCAAAGACCGTCATCATCGCGACTTTGTACTGGGTCCTACCCACGAAGAAGTGATCACCAGTGTGGTGCGCAACGAAATTGCCTCATATAAACAGCTGCCTATCAATTTATATCAAATTCAAACTAAATTTCGCGATGAAGTGCGTCCCCGCTTTGGTGTGATGCGCTCCCGCGAGTTCATCATGAAAGATGCTTATTCCTTTCATACCGACATGGCAAGCCTTGAGCAAACCTATCAAGAAATGTATCAAGCTTATAGTCGCATCTTAACCCGCATGGGTTTGGACTTTAGAGCGGTATTAGCCGACACCGGCGCTATTGGTGGCACCGCCTCTCATGAATTTCATGTGCTTGCCAAAAGTGGCGAAGACGATATCGCCTTCTCTAGTGAGTCGGACTATGCGGCCAATATTGAAATGGCTGAAGCTCTCGCGCCCAAAGCGACTGCCGATGCGCCTAGCCAAGAACTCACGCTGGTGGATACGCCCAGAGTAAAAACCATCGCCGAGCTAGTAGAGCAATTTGAGCTTAATATTGAGCAAACCGTTAAAACGCTGATCGTCCATGCTGCCGAAGATCAAGAATGTACCTTAGTCGCCCTCATGGTGCGTGGCGACCACGAGCTTAATGAAATTAAAGCCGAGAAGCTTGCCCAAGTGGCCAGCCCCCTTACGTTTGCCAGCGACGAAGAAATTCGAGAACTAGTGGGAGCAGGTACAGGCTCGTTAGGCCCCATTAAACTACCAATGCCAATCATAGTCGACCGTTCAGTCGCGGTCATGAGCGACTTTGCAGCAGGTGCTAACCAAGATGATAAACACTACTTTGGCATTAACTGGGAGCGAGATGTAGCGCTACCCCCAGTGGCAGACTTGCGTAATGTACAAGAAGGTGATGCCAGCCCCTGTGGCCAAGGTGTGCTACAAATTAAGCGCGGCATTGAAGTAGGGCATATTTTCCAGTTGGGTAATAACTATTCCAGCAAGATGAACGCCACCGTACTTAATGAAGCGGGTAAGTCGAGCGTGCTAGAAATGGGTTGTTACGGCATTGGCGTATCACGCATTGTAGCGGCAGCCATCGAGCAAAATCACGATGAGCGCGGTATTATCTGGCCAGAAGCCATTGCCCCCTTCCAAGTGGTTATTATCCCGATGAATATGCATAAGTCTGCCAAGGTACAAGAAGTCGCCGAGCAGCTTTATCAAGCACTAAGCGCGGCGGGTATTGAGGTATTGTTTGACGATCGCAAAGAGCGTCCCGGGGTGATGTTTGCTGATGCCGAGTTACTGGGTGTCCCGCACCATATAACCATTGGTGAGCGCAGCTTAGATAAAGGCGTAGTGGAATATAAGCACCGCCGTCAAGGTGACAAGCAAGAAGTGGCGCTCACCGATATTGTCACTAAGCTCACCGCGCTGTGCGCTAACGCTTAACCCACACAAGGAGTCACCATGGTACAAGAAGAGAGTAATTCCTGTGCCTTAGTACTCACTGGCGGCGGCGCAAGAGCCGCCTATCAGGTGGGGGTATTAAAGGCCATTGCCGAATGCTACCCCCGCCGCCAGCCTATTCCTTTTCCTATATTATGTGGCACCTCGGCAGGGGCCATTAACGCCACCGCCTTGGCCTGCTATGCCTCTTGTTTTCAGCTCGGCGTACGCAAGCTAGAATATGTGTGGCGCCAGCTGCGCACCGAAAACATTCTACAGCTGCAAGCAGGCAAAGCCGTGCAGCACTCGTTAAAAAGTTTAATGTTAGGCGCTATTGGCAGGCCTAGCCAAATGGCCCAGCCTTTATTTGATAACAGTCCGCTGGAGCGATTGCTAGAAACGGTCATCGACTTTCAGCGTATCGATAATAACCTTCTCTATGGCGCCTTAGAAGTACTGGCAGTCACCGCCTCTAACTATAATACCGGCGACTCCACCACCTTTTATCAAGGTCGCCCTTATCATCAACCTTGGGCACGAGCAGGCCGCTCGGGACGTCCAGCTATTATTGCTACCCCTCATTTAATGGCCAGCAGCGCCCTGCCTTTTATTTTTAAGCCGTGTCGTTTGCAAAATCATCATTTTGGTGACGGCTCTATTCATCAACTTAATCCGCTAAGCCCCGCTATTCACATGGGAGCCAGCCGCATAATCGCCATTAGCTTGGCAGCAGAGCATTGCCCCGACGATTTGCCCAGCGATCCTAGTAGCTCGGATATTGCCGGTCATCTGCTAGATACTATTTTTACCGACGCCCTCACCGCAGATATTGAGCGGTTAGAGCGAGTGAACAACACCCTTAAACTCATTCCTGAGCGCAAGCATCAACAAGCAGGGTTACGCCCTATCGATTGTTTAGTGCTTAAGCCAAGTAAAAACCTAGATGATTTAACCCATAAGCACTTTGAAAATCTGCCCTTTAATATTCGCTCTTTGCTGCGCTTATTTGGGGTAAATGCAGGGGATGCTACCGGATTAGCCAGTTTTTTATTATTTGAAAAAGAATATTGCGCTGAGCTTATCGACTTAGGTTACCAAGACACTCAAGCGCGACTCCCCGAGATTATTGACTTTCTAAAAGTGCCCGTCATTGACGAGCAAGACGCAGTAGACTGCTAGGCTACGCTTTTACTTGCCACTCCAGTTGCCAACCCGGCCCCGATGTGGGCGGACTATAAGGCGCACTTACAAACAAGCCGGGCACGGCTACCAGTTGCTCGCCCATCAGTAATAAAGGCATTTGAGGCCGTAGCCAAGGCGGAATGGCATATTCTTGCCAGAGTTTTTTTAATGGCCTAGACCCAGCTCGACCTAGCGGCTGGGCACGTAAACCAAACTGATTAAAAACCAGCTGTAACTGAGTAAGATCTAGCTCTCCTAATAGTGTGGCGCCCTGCTCTACCCAACGTAGCCGTAGCCTGCCAACACCTGCATCGAGCCATTGCTCACTGACTAGGTTTGCTAGCGGTTGGGCCTTAGTGGGTTCTGGCACTACATACAGAGCCCCTTGATAACGACGTAACTGCTGTGGTCCTAGCGTTATACAAGGCGAGGCATCGGCTCGAGCCAACGCCACTTCTTGCCAACATGCCGTCAGTTGTACACGGCTGGTGTGCACCCCTTGCTGCTGTAGCCAAGTACGCAGCGCATTATTACGCCGCGCCTCAGTTAATGCTTGTAAGCCCCTCACATCTAAGCCGCCATGATGATTGACTAGAGGCGGCACATCGCTGGCGGCGAGCTCCTTTGCTAACGTCATTTGCTCAGCACATAACTGTGCACTGCGCGCCGCGGTATGACTAAAAGAGGGCCACTGTGCTAACAACAAAGGGAAAATTTTATTGCGCAAAAAGTTACGATCAAAGTCGCTTTCGCTATTGCTCGGATCTTCCACCCAGCGCAACCCTGTTTGCTCGGCAAATACTTCTAGTGACTGCCGTGAGCTAGTGAGTAACGGGCGCCATTGTTCGCCTGGCCCAAACGCTCGCTTAAGAGGCATACTGGCCAGCCCTGCTAAACCTGCACCACGCTTGAGTGCTAACAGTAAGGTCTCGGCTTGATCATCTAAATGGTGGCCGGTTAGTAAGATATCGTGCTCGTGCATGATGTTATTAAATGCCTGATAGCGCGCCTGACGGGCTGCAGCCTCTACACTAATGCGTGCTCCTAATTGTACCTGCACCTCAATCGTGTCACAGCTCACTCCAAGTTCAGCCGCCACCTTGGCACAATGCGCCGGCCAGGCGTCTCCTGCGGCTTGCAAGCCATGTTTAATATGTACTGCCCGCACCGCCACTTCGTGCTCGCTAGCAAAACGCACCGCCAGTGCTAATAACACCGTCGAGTCTAAGCCACCACTAAAGGCCACCACTAACGACTGCTCGGGTGTTATTCCCACCATATGTTCACAAAAAGTGCGATAAAGACTCATACTCTGATCCGACGATGCAACAGGACATTATAGTAAATCAGGGGACGGTATAAGCAAGGGTTTGGGACGAGATTGGCTAGAGCTGGGGACGACATGAGCAAGGGCTAGGGTCAAGATTGGGGACGAGATAAGCGAGAGATTGGAAAGGGATAAGCAAGAGCTGGGAAAGGGATTAACAAGCCCGTCCAGAGTTTTTGTTGTCTTGTTCAGATTTCTCTTATCTCTTCCAGAACTCTGTTACCCCGTCCCGGTCTTTGTCATATCGTCCAGATTTTTGTTATCCCTTCCAGAACTTTGTTATCTCGTTCCGGTTTTTGTTATCCCGTCCTGCCCTGTGTCATCCCGTCCATTTATTTCAACTAATTACAGCTGGCGTTACTGGCCGCTTCTCGGGTGAGCTCTATCCGCTTATGGGTCGAGGGGTGGCTTGAAAATAAACCGCCGCCGCTACCAGAGTGTTTCATTAATACTTGCTGGGCGCGCATCGCAGCATAAGGGTCCATGCCCTGCTGGCACAATACTTCAATACCGTATACATCTGATTGCAGCTCATCTTTTTGGGAGAACTGCGCCTGCATAAACTGAGCACCAATATCAGCATATTCAGAAGCCGCTAACGCACCCACTGTGCCCCCGACAGCTACCGCCGCTTGACGAGCTGCAGTGGTTAAATAAGCATTTTTAAACTGTCCTAACGAGTGCTCATATTTAATATGACCAATTTCATGACCAATCACCGCTATTAGCTCGTCGTCTTTCATTACGTCCATTAGGCCAGAATATACTCGCACGGTACCATCGGGCATAGCAAAGGCGTTGATCTCATCGGATAAATACACCTGAAAGTTAAGCGGCGTACCATCAACGCTACGTAAGTTTTGGGTCAACTTAGCTAGTCGCTTGCTATAAGCATTACTAGCGGGCGCTAACTTATTCTCAGCGTCCATTTGCTTGGCCGCTAAACTGGCTTCGGCCTGCAGCTCACTTTTGCTTAACGTCACCCCTTTAATCGCCGTTAAACCGGCATTCACAAACTGGCCGTTGTCGTTAGACACACAGCCGCTTAAGCCAAAAGTCAGTAAACTGGCAGCAACAAGTGATTTTTTCATGGTTAATTCCACTGCTAAGGAAAATTATGATGAGACACATCAAAAGGCAAATTCGATGCAGAGTCAAGAAGCTGCATAGTTTACATGACAGTTCTTAGCGGGAAGAGAAAGCTAGAAGCAAGGGATCAAAGAATTTTGCCACGGAACCCACAGAAGCCACGGAAGTTAAAAAATTAATATTTTAATTATTTTTCTGTGGGTTTCGTGGATTCCGTGGCGAATGGTTTACTGCTTTAGTTGGCAGCATCTCCATGTCAGCTTTTAGTTATGTCTGTCAGCTGACGAGTGCCAGATTGCAATTAGCAGTACCCGTAGCTCATTAGGCGCTGATAACGCTGCTCTAATAAAGTCTCTTGATCTAGCTTTTCTAGATCCTCAAGATCACTAAGCAAGCGGGCTTTTAATAACTGCGCGGCTTGCTCTGGG
>JAAYRH010000060.1 GCA_012518835.1 Aeromonadales bacterium
ACCATTTCCAGGCTCAAGGAACGCTGGATTGATGAGCACCGAGAGTGGCGACAGCGCGACTTAAGCGACAAGCGCTACGTGTACCTTTGGGTTGATGGTATTTACAGTAATGTCCGCCTCGATGACCGTTTGTGCTTGCTGGTGGTGATGGGCGTGACAGAGCATGGCCGCAAGGAACTGATTGCTGTTGAAGAAGGCTATCGCGAGTCCGAAGCCAGCTGGCTTGAGCTGCTGAATGGTCTGGTTGCGCGTGGGCTTACGACCTGCCCAAAGCTGGCAACAGCTGACGGCGCTCTGGGCTTCTGGAAGGCTCTGAGCAAAGTATACCCGCAGACTAATGGTATGGACTAAGTGTGAGCGTGGTAGTATTGGTCACTTTCGCTTTCTAGGCTGGCACTCCATAGTCGGTCTTACTAAGCTAAATTAACGCGGTTGCTTCCCACTTAAAAAGGTGATCCTGATGAAGATAAATATCGAGATAGAGATGAGCCCAGAGGAAGTGAGAAAAGTAATGGGTTTGCCCGATGTTGAGCCGATGCAAAAAGAGTTGATGGACAAGATGCAGGAAAGAATGAATACCTACATTGATGAAATGAGTGATCCTGACGTCTTTATGAAGCGCATTATGCCAATGGGCATTCAAAGTGTAGAGCAGATACAGGAGTTCTTTTCACACTTTACTAAGATGGCTACTGATAAAAAAGACCAATAAAACTAACGTCCTTCAGCAGATGATTTAGACCTAACACAAGTAATGATAGTGTTTTTTAGTGCTATAAAGGTGGCAAAGGAAGCGAAGCATATGCCTTTGCCGCCCTAGCTAACAGCCTCAATTATATTGTGCTTAGTCGTTGCTAGTATCTAGGGTGTAGCCCATGCCGCGAATCGTTTTGATGAGCTTCAGCTCAAAGCCATCGTCTATTTTTACCCGCAGCCGACGAATAGCAACGTCAATCACGTTAGTATCGCTGTCAAAGTTCATATCCCAGACTAAAGAGGCGATTAATGAACGGGGTAGTACTTCGCCACGGCGGCGCATCAATAGCTCCAGCAATACAAACTCTTTATTTGTTAGGTGAATATGCTCTCCAGCGCGGCTTGCGCGCCGACGCGGCAAATTCAAGATAAGATCTGCCACTTCCAAAATGTTACTGGGCGCTTGCACTGTGCCTCTGCGCAGTAAGGTGCGCACGCGGGCTAGCAGTTCAGAAAAAGCGAACGGTTTGATCAAGTAATCATCGGCGCCTAGTTCCAACCCGCGCACCCTATCTTCTACACTGTCTTTTGCAGTAAGAAACAATAACGGCATCTGTTGTCCTTGATGACGTAACGTTTCTAAAATTTGCCAACCGTTAAGATCGGGCAGCATCACATCAAGAATAATCAAATCGTAAGGCTCACTCGTGGCAAGATGCAAGCCATCTAAGCCGTTACGCGCCAGATCCACCACAAATCCCGCCTCACCTAACCCTTTTTGCAGGTAATCACCGGTTTTATGCTCATCTTCAATAATCAAAATTTTCATCAATATGTTCTCTTGGTAAGACTTGATTAGCGCAGGAACGACTTAATTTAGGTTTATCAAATCGAATACTAAGAGGATGGCAGCTAATCGCAGCTCACTCCATACCGCTAACATGACAATTTTGTCATCTTAGTGTCATGTTGCCGACAGAGACCACCAACTATGATCCAGTGATAGCCTTTTCTTTTAAACCTAAGCCTTTTAAACCTCTGCTTAGCTAATACAAAGGGTGACTTAGATTATCTTTGTAACCTAGATATTAAGGAATTTTTATGAACAAAACACTCGTGGTTTTCATGTTGTCTTTACTACCTGGGCTCGCCATGGCTGCTAATAGTCATGACCCATCACCAGAGGAACATGACACTCATCATAGTGAACACAGCAGCCATCATCATGAGGCGACGCACGGCGTTGGCCAACCAGGCAAGGCTGCAGAAGTGAGTCGCACCATTGAAATTGACATGAGCGATAATATGCGTTTTTCACCGGATAATATCGACGTGCAATCCGGTGAAACTATCCGTTTTGTGGTGACTAACTCTGGGCAGTTAGTTCACGAACTGGTGATTGGCGATATGGACTCGTTGCTGGCCCATGCCAAAGAAATGCGGGACATGCCTGATATGGAGCATGAAGATCCTAATATGATCAGCTTACAGCCAGGCGAGCAGGGCGAGTTGCTGTGGAAGTTTACTGACGCCGGAAACATCGACTTTGCTTGTTTGCTGCCAGGCCATATGGAAGCCGGCATGAAAGGGCAGGTGCAAGTAAAATAACCACACGCCAGCTTAGCTAGTCTTTAACATAAAAAAACAAGGATAAAATGGCGTGAGTAACACACGAAACGCACGGCGTTGGCAGCCATGGGCAATGGCTATGGGGGTCATCGCAATACTCGCCTTGATCGGCAGCCAGCTTTTGCCTAATGATGACTCTGCTCAACAGCAAGGTAAGCTTACCTATAATGATAACTGCGCCAGTTGCCATGGCGCTGACTTGCAAGGTACTCGTCAAGGTCCGCCGTTTCTGCATCAGGTGTATGAGCCTTCTCATCATGGTGATGAAGCGTTTTATCGTGCCATTGCCAATGGTGTTCAGGCCCATCATTGGCGTTTTGGTGATATGCCGGCAGTACCCAATGTTAGCCGCGAGCAAGCCAGTGATATTATTGCCTACATTCGCGAACAACAGCGCGCGGCCGGTATTAAGTAAACTGCGATAAATAGCACAGGGAGCTTCGGCTCCCTTTTTTATTATTAGAGTTAATCATCAGGCAACCAGACACTAAAGCGGGTGTGCTGTGTACTAGAGTGTACATTTATCGTGCCCTGATGAGCGTTAACAATGGCTTTAGCAATAGCCAACCCCAAGCCAGTTCCTTCTGTAACGGGCTGGCGCGCATCATCTGCGCGATAAAATCGGTCAAATAAGTGGGCCTGTTTTTCTATCGGAATAGGGAGCCCCGGATTGATGACTTGCACGGTAGTACCGGTGTTATCACTATTGATTACCACGAGCACCTCACCTTTGGGGGGCGTATAGCGGATGGCATTGGTGAGTAAGTTACTGAATACGCGTTGCAGCAGTGCGCGATCGCCATTTAAGTGAGCGTTACCTTGCCTGGTTAATAATACTTGTTGCTCACAAGCTAAGGGCTCAAAAAACTCTAGCAGTTCATCTAACTCCTCGGCCAGTACCAGCGGTTTAAGCTGCATCGCTAACTTGCCTTGCTCTGACTTAGCCAAAAATAACATTTCACTGATCATGCGTGCTAATCGCTCAGCGGTTTCTAGGTTGGCATACAACACTTCGCGATATTCTTGTGCGTTTCGTGGCTGAGTAAGTGCGACTTGGGTTTGCATCATTAAGCTATTAACGGGAGTACGTAACTCATGGGCAATATCAGAAGAGAAAGCCGTGAGTCGTTCAAAAGAATTTTCCAGACGATCTAGCATGTCATTAAAGCTTTGAATGGGCGCGTGTAGCTCTAATGGCGCATCAGCTAAAGAGAGCCGATAGTCTAGTTTGTTAGCCGTTATGCGAGCCGACAGACGGGCTAAACTGCGTAAGGGCTTTAATCCGCTGCGCGATGCCAACCAACCTAACAGTACCGAAATCAAAGCAATACCGCCCGTGAGCCACGCCAGCCCCACTTTTATATCGTTAATAAAGTGCTGATGGTAACGGGTGTCTAGTGCGACTCTCACTAATACCGAACCCGAAGGCCAAGTGGGGGTGGGCTCAAAAAATATTTGCTCGGTAATACTGCGATAACGTGTTCCGTTTTCAGTCCAGCTCTCTTGCAATGGTAATTGCGCTGTAGCGGGTAAGGCTTGCGCTATAGCGGTTGCTTGCGTACGGGGAGGCTGATGGATGAGCGGCTGACCCTCTTGATCACTGATCAATAAGTAATAGCCTTCGTAGCTTGCCAACATCTGTTGTAACTGGCTCTCTAGTTCTGACCAGCCGTGTTGGGTGGTCGGTAATTGATTAGCGATGACATTTTCAGTGAGCCTTATTTTACTTTGAATATCGGTATAGTCTTGATGGGCAAAATGATGTTCTAAAGATTGCATTAAAACCACACTCACCAATCCCCATATGGCCAGCATGGCGATGCTAAACATGAGGCTGAGTCGGGTGGTTAAAGACAGATAACTGCCCATAAACACTACCTTAGCAGGAATAAATAACGAATAAGGTAACATCTTTAATAAGCGATACCTACGCCGTTATTACTGATGTGATCTCTTTTGAGTTTCTTTGCCAGATGCCTTTTTATTGGCGGACACGACCGCCTGCTTGTGCTAAATATTTTTGTGATGAGTTGGCTATGCTTATGTTGTAGCATAAATAAAATAACACGAGGCGCGAGGAGTGAGTCTATGAATTGGTATTTAAGTGTACTGAGAAAGTATTTTGCCTTTCAAGGACGAGCAAGAAGAAAAGAATATTGGTTCTTTTGGTTATTTAACACTATATTTTTAGCCATTTTGTCAGTGCTTGATAATTCTACAGGTACCTTTAATCCCGACAGCGGTTATGGCCTATTAAGTGGTATTTATAGCCTAGTGGTATTTATACCTAGTTTAGCGGTCTCGGTGCGTCGCTTACACGACACCAGTCGCAGCGGTTGGTGGCTGTTGATTAGCTTGATCCCACTGATTGGCTTTATCGTATTACTAATATTTATGCTGCAAAACAGCACGCCTGGGCAAAATCAGTACGGTGCTAATCCTAAAGGCTTTAATTAGTAAACCGCGGCAGTGCCTGCCGTTAATTATTAATTTTACCGATAGTGTTTTAGCGAGGTATTCCTTAATGCGAAAGGTACCAAGATATTTAGCCTACCTAGTCGTAGCTAATAACCTAGGGCGATTAGCAACTCTCGCTATGGCTACTTTATTACTGAGCAGCTGTGCCAGCATGAGTAAGGAACAGTGCTTAACAGCCAACTGGCTCGATCAAGGTTTTCGTGATGGTCGCACCGGACAGCCGTTAAGCCGCCTAGAAGATCACCGCGCTGCTTGTGCCAAAGTCCCCGTGATCCCAGACGATAATTTATATATAGAAGGGCGAGAGCAGGGCATTTTGCTGTATTGCACGCCTGAAAATGCGCTGCAAGAAGGCGTGCAAGGTCGACCCTATCGTGATGCTTGCCCTGCTGAGCTAGAGCACGCTTTCTTACTTGCTTATAATAAGGGCAAGCAAGTGTATAAAGCCGAACAGCAAGTAGAGCAACTTAATAGCCAATCTCGCCAATTAGAGCAGTCACTTGTTAGAGAAGACGATAAAAATCAGCGTCGCTACTTACGTCGACAATTACGAGAACTTGACTGGGAATTACAACGCGCCCGCGATGAATACCGTTATTTAGAACGGCAGTTACGAGATTAATATAAAGAGAAGGTTGTTATCTTTTTGCGCCGTACATTACACAGTTTTAATATACAGCAAACTAGCGGCTGCTGTGATAGTTGCCCAATGCAACGCGGAGCTATACGACAATTGTCGTAAAACCTCATGATTTTGCTCTATAAATCTTATAAACTACTGAAAAATCAGGGGTGGCTGACGCACTTAAAGGTGAATAAGCGAACAGAAGTTTTGTGTGAAAAGCGACATTTGACGTTTATCTCCTAGGGTATCATTTTTAATTTAACTCAAGTAGTTGATATTAAATATATTTTTAATGATGAGATTATTTGTGCTCTGCAGAAATAAGCGAACGTTGCATAGATGTCATTTGTCGTTGAATTAGCTGTTATACGGCTGAAGTAGAGCCTCATTGATACAAATAAATTTTGCTAAACCAAACAAACAAAACAAGATAAAAGGGATTA
>JAAYRH010000061.1 GCA_012518835.1 Aeromonadales bacterium
AGCCAAGAAGCAGGCGTTTCACACTGTAAAAAATTATTAATCGGTGCCAGTAAGGCGCTGATTTCAGTAGCAGGTATAGATGACGACACGGTAACTTCCTAAATAACAACAAGAGCCACGGTCATCTATTTTATCACTAACTGATGCCATCGGGCTAAATTGCGCTCGCAAGCCTAATAGCCGCCTCCTTATTTTGTTGATCTCCCTCGCACTTTACTCAGTAAAAACAACAAAACTGGCGTTAAGTTGATTACAATCCCTCATCGAAACGATTGCGTAAACGTTTCGGCCCACTTTTGCTTAACTATTAATTTCAAAAGAAGGCCATTATTTTGACCCACTCTTCTTCGCGAAAGGCCCTATCTTCCGTTACGGTCGAGCCTATTTTATCTCTCACCGGGATTGATAAAGCGTTTCCTGAGGTCAAAGCACTCGACCAAGCGGGCCTAAACGTTTATCCCGGCCAAGTGATGGCACTGATGGGAGAAAACGGCGCAGGTAAGTCGACCTTAATAAAAGTGCTTACCGGTATTATGACTGGTGCAGTAGCCATAGCAATCGCCGATAAAGTCTTAAAAGGGGAAATCGTAGAGCAACATATTCCAGTACCGCTACAAGTTATCCAACAATAAGGTCTTAGCTATGACATTAACGGTAGTAGGCAGTATTAATTTGGATCATGTCATTCGTGTAGCTCAGTTTCCCCGCCCTGGAGAAACCGTCATCGGACAGGACTATCATATTATTGCCGGTGGCAAAGGCGCTAACCAAGCCGTCGCCGCCGCGCGGGCCGGAGCGCACACCCGCTTTATTGCTTGTGTGGGCGAGGATGCCGAGGCGCCAGCGCTCATTACCGGCTTTGCTAACGATGGCATTGATACCGAGTCTATTGAGCGCATTAAGGGAGTCAATACTGGGGTAGCGCTTATTCAGGTGAACCAGGCAGGAGAAAACACCATTGCCCTCGCTGCGGGCGCTAATGCTCATCTTACTCCCGAGCAACTAGCAAACTATCCCTTAACACCGGACTGTCACCAATTATTATTGCAATTAGAGATACCGCTAGCCACCAATATCGCCGCCGCAAAAAATGCCAAATTATTGGGCGCTACCGTGGTGCTTAACCCTGCCCCCGCCCAAGCTTTACCCGCGTCTTTGCTCGCGCTACTAGACATTATTACCCCCAATGAAACCGAAGCCGAGCAACTTACGGGAATTAAAGTCAGTGACGCCAGCAGCGCCGCGGCGGCAGCCGAGCATTTACATACTCAAGGCATTGCCACTGTACTCATTACCTTAGGAGCAAAAGGCGTCTGGCTCAGTGAGCAAGGTAGTAGCGGACAATTGGTACCCAGCTTTGTGGTAAACGCCGTCGACTCCACAGCGGCCGGTGATACTTTTAATGGCGCCTTATTAGCCGCCTTAGCTAGCGCTCACTCTTTATTAGAGGCGGTGCGCTTTGCGCAAGCGGCGGCGGCATTATCAGTGACGCGCATGGGTGCACAAACGTCTATTCCTTATTATGATGAAATTATCTCCTTTTGGGAGTCGGTATAATGGCCACTATTAAAGATGTAGCACGACTGGCTAAGGTCTCTACTTCTACTGTCAGCCACGTTATTAATAAAACACGCTTTGTTAGCCCTGAAATTACCTTGCGGGTCGAGCAAGTAGTCAAAGAGTTAAACTATGCCCCCTCGGCATTAGCGCGCAGCCTAAAAGTGAACGCCACTCGCACCTTGGGTATGTTAGTGACTAGCAGCGCGAACCCCTTTTTTGCCGAAGTCGTACAAGGCGTTGAACAACGTTGTTTTGAGCATGGTTACAGTTTAGCGCTGTGCAATACCCGGGGCGACCAAGCGCGCTTGCATCACAACATGGAAATGCTGTTACAAAAGCGCGTCGATGGCATTATTTTGATGTGTACTCAATTAGAAATCGATCGCCAGCTATTAGCACCCTACCCTAACGTGCCGTTAGTGCTTGCCGATTGGGGAACCAATCATTTACAAGCCGATCTGATCCAAGACTGCGGCAAGCTGGGAGGACAACAAGCCACCGAGCATTTAATCCGCCTTGGCCATACCGAGATTGGTTGTATTACTGGGCCTGCAGGCCAGCGAGCCGCAGACGAGCGCTTATTAGGATTTCGCTATGCCATGCAGCAAGCGGGGTTAACGATTAATCCCGACTGGCTGGTTGCCGGTGACTTTGAGCTCACCGGCGGTAATACCGCGATGAGCACCTTATTAGCGCAACCTAAACGCCCCTCGGCGGTATTTATTAGCAACGATATGATGGCGGTCGGTGCCTTACGAGCGCTAGCAGATGCCAATATCAAGGTGCCCGAGCAGATGTCACTAGTAGGATACGATAATATCGAGCTTGCCCATTATTTAGTGCCGGCCTTAACCACCGTTGAACAGCCCAAGGCTGGCTTAGGAGCGCTTGCGGTAGAAACTCTGCTATCTCGTATCCGCTCCCCTGAGCGCGCACCTCAAGTGCTTACCCTCACCCCAGAACTGATTATTAGAGACAGCAGCCAACGGTTCACGCCCTAGGGCTGCTTAAACTTTTGCCTGTTTCCGGCCAGAAAGGTAAACTGATGGCCTATTTGTTGTAGGGACGCTTGTCGATGAAGCAGTTTATTGAATTTATTCCGCTGGTGATTTTCTTTGTGGTCTATAAGACCGTGGATATTTACGCCGCCACCGGCGCCCTTATGGTAGCCACCTGTCTGCAAATGCTATTGCATTGGGTACAGCATAAAAAATTAGAAAAAATGCACGTGATCACCTTAGTGTTGGTGGTCTTCTTTGGTGGTTTGACGCTGTTTTTCCATAACGATGATTTTATTAAATGGAAAGTGACCGCTGTTAATGGCCTATTTGCGCTAGGACTCTTGATTAGCCGCTATGGCTTTAAGAAAAACCTGATCAAACAAATGCTAGGCAAAGAAATGGTAGTGGCCGATGCCGTGTGGGATAAAGCCAATTTAGCTTGGGTGGGATTTTTTGCCCTGTGTGGCGCACTTAACGTCTATGTGGCCTTTAGTTTACCTCAAGAAGTATGGGTTAATTTTAAAGTGTTTGGCTTGTTAGGTATGACGCTAGTGTTTACCTTTGCCACCGCTATTTATCTATATCGCCAGCAGCAAGCGGCGGAAAAATCGTAAGGAAGCATTATGTGGTATGTCATTTTTGCCGAAGATAATCCAAACAGCTTAAGTCTACGCCAAGCCGCACGACCTGCGCACTTAGGGCGCTTGCAAGCCCTTGCCGATGAAGGCCGCTTATTAGTAGCCGGCCCTAACCCCGCTATTGATGCAGAAAACCCAGGTGAAGCCGGCTTTAGTGGTAGCACTGTGATAGCTGAATTTAATTCCTTAAGCGATGCACAAAGCTGGGCTGACGCTGATCCCTATGTGGTCGCTGGCGTATATGCCGCCGTCACCGTTAAACCTTTCAAAAAAGTATTGCCCTAAATAACTGGCGCCGGCTGATACCGGCGTTCTTCACCACACCTGTCTGGCCCATTTTTCTCAATAGTGGTAAATGTTCATTTTATGAGCAACACTTAGTGCGTCCTGTGGACATACTAGTCACTTAGCTTATATGGGGAAAATGACAATGAATAAATTACCATTACTCTCTACCCGTAAAACCGCTTTAGTTACTGCTTTATTTGCCGCTTGCTCACTGTCCTTTGCCACTTATAGCTTGGCAGCAGATGACTCATCTGACTCATCGCCTGCTGCTCAGCCAGATAATACATCGCAACAATCCCAACAACAAAAAGCGCGTAACCAAGAACATGACGGAAACAACCCCGCTCAGCAAACTCAAAAAGAAAACGCGCGTACGATGGGGACAGAGCCCAATGCCAACGATAATAGCCCAGGTACTACCACACCAGATGATGCCCACGATATGAATACCGAGCACTCTTGGATTGACCGCACACGCATGGGGCAATACGACGACCAAAAAGACGCCCTCGAAGAGCAACTCAAAGGGGCGAGCAGTATAGATGAACTACGCGCTCGTTTAGATAAAGCCGGCTATATGATCACCTCGATTAACGAGCAAAGTGATGACGAAGTCGAGTACGAAATCGTGAAGGGCAATCACACCTTTGAAGTCCAAGCCGATATTGAGGATGGCATGCTAAAGGACATTGAAGTCTCTCATAACCTGTGGCGAGCAGACGAAACCAAAAAAGCCATGACCGATCCTGACTATCGTGCAGGAGAGGTTAAGTACGATAAAGATAATCGCGGAAAGTACAGTGACTCCCAATACACTGAAAGCTGGACCAAAGAAAAAGAAGCTCTAGAAGCCCTCTTACCCACCGGAAAACTCTTTGATGACTATCAAAAAACCTTAAAAGATAAAGGCTACCGCATTACCTCGATGAACGAAGCCGATAGCGGAACGCTAGAATTTGAAGTGGTAAAAGGCGAACATAGCTTTGAAGTGCAGCTCGAGCGTGATAAAAACACTAAAAAAATCACTGATGTAGACGTGTCTCGTAATATTTGGTCATCAGAAGAAACCGAAAAAGCCTTGGGAGATAATTAATTTGCTATAATATCAGCGACTTAATTTTACGTTAAACCGGCGTTAGCGCCGGTTTTTTATTGCTTATATTTTAAAATTGGCCAAAACCCCAAATATAGACAAGGCTAATAAGGTCTGCGGACAATTTTATATTCATTAACATCAAGGAGCGATGCTATGAACAAAACATTGTTATCAGGAGTCATGATTGCCCTATTATCGCTAGCAACCCCCACTTGGGCGCAAGATAGCCCAGAGCAAGGCTCGTCAGAAGCGGTGATCACTAGCATTAATATTAATGAGGCAGACCAACAGCAATTAGCGATGCTCACCGGCATCGGTCCGGCAAAAGCTGCCGCTATTGTTAAACATCGTGAGGAGCACGGCCCTTTTAACTCCGTTGATGATTTAAGTAAAGTCAGCGGTATTGGCGCCGCCACCGTAGAGAAAAACCGCCATTTATTATCTAAGTAGTAAGACACTGACGCTTTAGCAAGTGCACACTCACCTGCCCGACTATGGTCGGGCAGGTGACAATTCGTTATGATGTGGCACTTTAAATATTAACTATTGGCCTGTGAATCATTCTATTATGTCAAGTAATCAACCCAGCTCTGCTATCCCTATTCGTAAAGCGGTGATCCCCGTGGCGGGACTTGGTACCCGCATGTTGCCGGCTACCAAGGCCATTCCCAAAGAAATGCTACCAGTGGTCGATAAGCCGTTGATCCAATATGTGGTCAATGAAGCCGTTAAAGCCGGTATTAAAGAAATTGTGCTAGTGACTCACGCCAGTAAGAACTCTATCGAAAACCACTTCGATACCAGTTTTGAACTCGAAGCGACCTTAGAAAAGCGCGTTAAACGCCAGTTATTAGCTGAAGTAAAAAGCATTTGCCCACCTGATGTCACTGTCATGCAGGTACGTCAAGGAGAAGCCAAAGGCTTAGGCCACGCCATTTTATGTGCCCGCCCGTTAGTGGGCGATGCTCCCTTTGCTATTTTACTGCCCGATGTGTTGATCGACGATGCCAGCTGTGATCTTGGCCAAGATAACTTAGCTGCTATGATTAGCGCCTTTAGCGAGCATGGGCGTAGTCAAATTCTGGTCGAGCCGGTCGCTCAAGAGCAAGTTGATCAGTTTGGGATTGTTGATGTGGGTGGCGAGCAATTGAGCGCCGGCCAGTCCAGTGCTATTCATGCCATGGTAGAAAAGCCCGCTCAATCTGAAGCTCCGTCTAACTTAGCGGTGGTGGGTCGCTACGTGTTACCTGCAGAAATTTGGCCTTTATTAAGTAAAACTCCAGTAGGTAAAGGCGATGAAGTCCAGCTCACCGACACCATAGCGATGCTGATGGAACACCATCCTGTAGAAGCCCACCACATTACAGGTAAAAGTCATGATTGTGGCAACAAGCTTGGCCTGATGATGGCAAACGTGGAGTACGGACTACGCCACCCTGAACTAGGCTCTGCTTTTAGCGAATATTTAAAAAACCTCTCTACTAATAACCGCTAATAACACTCGAACTACGGTTAAACGCGGCGCTATCATAGCGCCGCTTTGTTTTATTGACCTGAGCAAAGTCACTGCCTACCCTGTCTTATCGATGGCCTTTATTAGATAATAGCATCATCATTTTCTTATCGTGGGCACCAATGACACCGGCAGAATATCAGGCGTTAACTTCTCCTACGCTTTCTCATCCCGCTCGCAGCTTATATCAGCTTTATTTAAAGCATCACGCTCGTGGCCATGAGACACAACCTCTCGATTACCCACAGCTGGGCAAAGCACTTACCGTGCAGACTAAGGGTGATTACCACTATCGAGTCACGCCGCTTGCATTAACCGAGCTGGTGGAGGAGCTGATCCGCGTCGGTTTACTGGATGTTATTAATAAACCCCACCCACAGCATTATCACGGAGCGGTGTTGGCTTTATCTTTAACTAAATTACCAGGGTTATCTCCGCTGCCTGCTCGCCAGTTTGCGATGCACCCGCAATGGCGACCCGATGAGCAATTTTCTGGCCTTGCTAGACTCTGTGGATTACTAGACACTCATATAGATGAAACAGAGCTGGGAGAATTTATCGCCTACTGGCTGGGCCGCCCCGAAGTGTTTGAAAATCAGCATCAGTGGATGCTAAAGCTGGTGCGCAAGCTAAAACAACAGCGCAGCATTAAACGCCAACCCGCTCCGGGTGCTACTCAAGCCGGCTACCAGCAGCAAGCCGTGACGCAAGATAGCAGTACTCCTAGCAAGCGAGCCCAAGAAATGATGGCAGAAGCTCAACGCCTTAAACAACAATCACAGGAAGAGCGCAATGAAAAAAACCGCTGAAGAAATTGCCGCCGACCTCAATGATATCGCGCGCCGGCGGCGGCGCCCCAAACCGCAAAAGGATATTGCTGCCACCCAGGCCGGCGGCGAAGTCAAAGGTATTTTGAACCGCTTACAACAACTGCGCGCGGGCGGTACGCTTCCAGAATATAACTATCTGGATCTTAAAGCCCAGTACGAACGCCAGGCTAATAAAGATGTACAACAAGCTCAAGCTCAAGCAAAGCTACAGCGCACCCAACGCTTATTAGCGCAAGCGGATCTTAATAGCGAGTGGGTGTTTGCTAATATGCAGGCCGATGATCCTGCACTGAGTCATCATATTGACACCGCCCATCACTTTATTAATGCGTTTGATCACTGGAAAGAAAAAGGCGGGGCTGCTATTTTAATTTACGGTGACTTTGGCACTGGAAAATCTACCTTAGCCGGTGCGATTGCTCATGAGTTAATTAATAAACATCAAAAGTCAGTCATCTTTCAGCAATGGGCGTCGGTGGTCGATCGTTTATTCTTTGGCGTGATTGAAGATCAAGAAAGTCGTAATCAATATCGCCGCGCATTAGAAGAAGTGGATTTATTAATTATTGACGAAGTCGCTGCTAATAAAAGTCGCCTTGCTGAAAGCCAATCCAGTTTTTTAGGTCATTTATTACGACGTCGGCGAAATCTGGCAAAAAGTGTTATTATTATTACCAACCACGACCCTCAGGCGCTACATAAGGCGGTAGGGGACTTTTGCTTTGAAGCCATAAAAGCCTTTCATCCAGTCGATATTGCGCTACACGGGCCTAGTCGACGCCCCGATATTGGGGAATATCGCAGCTAGTCATTTTCTTGTCAGGATATAAGTTATGCCTTAAAACTAGTGTGGATTATATCGCAAGCTTGCTTTTAAAACTTAAGACAACTTCGCCACTGAACCCACGAAAAAATCAAGAGCTAAACGAACAAACTGGGTAAGATCTTAGATAAGATAAGCTCTTTTATTATTGCGCTTGGTCCGTGGTGTTGGTGGGTTCCGTGGCAAAAAAGCGTTAAGGATTAGCTTTTCTTTATTACTTAGTAGCAACATAAAACCACGCCTGTTACGCCGAACTACTTAGGCACTAATTGCGGGTAAGGAACTCCTGTTATGTCACAGCCACGTATTAGCTTACGGGTATTTATTACCTGTATGTTCTCGCTGCTTGTTCTGTTGTTAGGGGCGGTGCTTATATATAGTCAGCACCGCCACAATAGTGCCTATATTCTAGCCGACAGTGAACGACGTCTAGATAGCTTAGAAGATAAACTCAGCCTTAAGTTATCGCACCGCTTACACAATATTAGTACTAGCCTGACTTTAATGAATAATAGTCAGGTGACACTAGATTCTCTGCTCGAGAGTCCTAATTATTGGTGGCCGCTACTATTACCTTTATTAGATGCTAATCCCCATGTGGTTTCTTTATATGCAGGTGAGCCAGATGGCCGCAGTTTTTACTTTAGGGTGATGCACACCGAACCAACTCGCGCGTTATTTTATGCTCCAAAAGAAGCAGATTTGGTACTGGATATCATGTCTCCTACCGAGCCTACTCAGCGCTTTTATTTTAATCGCGATTATCAGTTAGTAAGCTCCCTCATTATTGATAATGAGTACTTAGATGCACGACAGCGCCCATGGTTTGATGCCGCTCTCAGCCACTCTGGGGTTTATATTACCCCTCCTTATAAGTTCTATAGCACGCTACACCAAGGTATTACTCTCTCGTTAGGTGATGCACAACAGCAACGAGTCTGGGCCGCCGACGTATTAATCGCCGACTTAAGTGAATTAATACAAGAAGAATTACCTAATGCGAGAACCGTATTATTACAAGCACCAAGCAATAATATTTTAGCGAGCGCCGTCCCGCAACGGGCGGGCTCGAGCAAGCAGCGTGACTTTAATGGCTTAGCTGGTTTTGAAGAGTTACTGACTCACCCCGAACAAAAAAAGTGGCAAGTGGAGCTAGCGGGAGAATCGTGGCTAGGTCAGCAAACGCCGCTTGAACTTAACCTAGATAATAATAATACCCTCGACTTACGGCTAGCGACCTTAGTGCCCTACCAAGAATTAATGGCCAATGCATTAAGTTTTAGCCGAGAGCAAGCTTGGTTAACCTTGCTGATCATTGGTCTTTCGCTGCCTTTAGTAATTATGGTCTCGGGCGCCGTTACTCGGCCGATGCGACACATGGTTGCCGACATGCAAGCCATTCAAGCATTTAATTTTGATCGTTATCAAGTTCGGCGTTATTTTTATAAAGAGCTCGACGCCCAAGCTAATGCTATTGCTTTAATGAATGATACTTTATCTAGCTTTATTAACGAGCTACATTCATTATCGCAAAATAAAGACTTTGATCATTTAATTGCGCGAGTGAGCGAGGGCATTAAGCGATTAAGCAAGGGACAACGCTGCCTGATTTATCGAGTCGAAACCAATGAGCAACAACTGCAGCTACGATTATTAGATAAGCGGCGCCAACATGTTATTTCACTCGCAACGAGTCTCAGTGATAAGGAAGTCAGTGCGTTATTACTTAATACTTTATCAGGTAAAGGGTTGCACTTTGAAGCGCCTTGGTTGCTGCATGACCGCTTTGGCAAGCTCAATGGTATTATTTTATTAGGCATGCGTTATGGCACCTTACCATTAACCACAGAGAAACGACGCTTTATTTCTCATTACAGTGACTTTGCTAACCTTGCCTTAGAAGATATGTTTTTATTTGAGCAGCAACGTCAAATGACCCAGTCGATGATCCAAGTGCTTGCTTCCGCCATTGACGCCAAATCTCCGCATACCAGTGGTCATTGCCAACGCGTACCGGAGCTGACCCTGATGCTCGCTCAAGCCGCTCATGATACTCAGCAAGGTCAGTATGCTGACTTTCATCTTTCTCCTCCCGAATGGGAAGCACTGCATTTAGCCGCTTGGCTGCATGACTGCGGTAAAGTGGTGACGCCTGAGCATGTAATTAATAAAGCGACTAAGCTCGAAACTATTTATAACCGCCTCCACGAAGTGCGCATGCGCTTTGAAGTGCTTAAACGCGACGCTGATATTAGCTACTGGCAAGGCCTCGCCCGGGGTGATGATGAAGTTTCATTAAAAGAGCAATTAATACAGCAACATCAGCAATTAGATGATGACTTTGCTTTTGTTGCGCAATTAAATATTGGCGACCAAGCTGTGACGCCCGCGATGGTGGCTCGACTGCAACAAATAAGCCAGCATACTTGGCTACGTACGCTAGACGATCAGCTCGGTTTATCTTGGGAAGAGCTCCAATTAAGAGGCGACGCCACTGCCTTGCCGGTATGGGAGCCTTTATTGGCAGATAAGCCGTGGCACCAGCAGCCTTATCCGAATGAAGAGCGTATAAATGCGGATAATCGATGGGGTATTAATATGGTACAACCGCATCTTAAACAACAACTAGGAGAACTGACTAACTTATCTATCGAACGGGGCACCCTCACCACAGAAGAGCGCTATATTATTAATGCCCATGTAGTACATACTTTAATTATGCTTAGCGAACTGCAATACCCAGCTCACCTTAGCCAAGTGCCTCAATTAGCAGCCAACCATCACGAGCGTATGGATGGTCAAGGCTATCCGTTTGGTGTTAAAGCAGGCGAGCTACCTTTAGAGTCCCGCATTATGGCATTAGCCGATATATTTGAAGCGCTTACCGCCGCCGATCGCCCCTACAAAAAGGCAAAAAACATCAGTCATGCGCTGAATATTATGGCAGACATGGTAAAGCAACAGCATTTAGACGCAGATTTATTTCGATTTTTTGTAGAGCAAGAAGTGTATTTAGATTATGCCGAGCGTTTTTTACCACCAACACAAATAGACGAGGTAAATAAAGAGGCCCTATTTAGTAAGCTGTAACCACTCCCGCTAACG
>JAAYRH010000062.1 GCA_012518835.1 Aeromonadales bacterium
GCACTCATTTAATACGACTGCGCCTAATAAGAATTAACAACTAAACCTTAAATATATCCGCCACGGAACCCACGGAATCCACAGAAAAATAAAAATAAGAACGACAAAAGATATTGTATTGTTAAAATAAGCTCTTAGTCTTGATTTTTCTCTTCACTCTTCACTCTTCACTCCTCATTCAACACTCAACACTGTCTTCATAGCCAATCCGGCTACGCCGAATATCGCGGCTAAAGACCGGGGCTGCACAAGATCGCAGTAGCTCACGCTTTGAGAGCAACGTTAACTACGAAAATGATCCCAGCTTTGCTCGCTTAAACTATAAGGCTGCCCTGCTTGTAACAGTTCCACATTGGGCTCTCCACTGAGCATACGGCCAATATAGGTAAACGTCACGCCACAGTGAGCGAGTGCGGTTTCTAACTGACCACGATGCACTTCTGGTACTGTAAAACACAGTTCGTAATCATCCCCGCCAGTTAAGGCAAGCGCAATAGCTTGCTCTTGGCTTACGGAGTCCTGCATGGCTTGGCTTAATGGCAGCTGCTCTATTTCTAATTGTGCCCGTACCCCCGACGCCCGTGCAATGTGCATTAAGTCGCCGGCTAAACCGTCAGATAGGTCCAAGGCACTGCTGGCAATATCGCGCAACGCCTGGCCTACTAAAATTCGTGGGTGAGGATGCTCAAATTTGTTGCGCACAAAGTCGTGATGCTCAGCCGCGACCACCACTTTGCCTAAAGCTTGTTGCAAACCCAGCGCGGCATCACCCAAGGTACCGGTCACATAAATGCCATCGCCCGCTTGCGCACCACTGCGCAATAAGCCTTTGCCTTCAGGCAAGGTGCCTTGCACGGTGACACAAATAGACAAGGGCCCGCGGGTCATATCTCCGCCTACCAATGCCACATTGTAATACTCGGCCAGTTCAAAAAAACCGGCACAAAACTGCTCAACCCATGCTTCGTCTATTTCCGGTAATGTCAGCGCCAGCGACACCCAACAAGGATCGGCGCCCATCGCTGCTAGATCAGATAAGTTCACCGCTAACGCTTTATGTCCTAATGCATTAGGATCCATATCGGGGAAAAAATGCACGCCACTGACTAAGGTGTCGGTGCTAACAGCTAACACACTGTTAGCCGGCACTTGTAGCAAAGCACAATCGTCGCCCGGTCCTAGTAGCACATCATTACGGGCGCTGTTGACTATAAAATATTTTTTTATTAGTTCAAATTCATTCATAAAAAACCAAAGCCAGCAATTGCTGGCTTTGTTCCCGTGCTGGTGATTATTTCTTTAACTGCTTGATGACTTTATCAAGCACCCCATTCACGAAGCGATGACTGTCTTCGGCAGCAAACGCCTTGGCCAGTTCAATGGCTTCATTGATCACCACTCGATACGGGACATCCTCACGCCGAGTGAGCTCATAGGTGGCCAAGCGTAACACCGCCTTGTCTACCACATCCATATCGGCAATGGGGCGAGACAGATAAGGTGTAAACACCGCATCCAGCTCTTTAGCATGCACAGACACCCCAAACAGCAGATCACGAAAGTAGTCCAGATCCACGCCTTTGGTGTCTTGTTCTAGAGCAAATTGCTGAGCAATATCTGCTACGTTATCTTGGGTCATTTGCCATTGATAAATGGCTTGCGTAGCAAGTCGGCGGGCCTTACGGCGTTCGGACGGTTTCAATGCAGTACTCCTCTTAGTCCAGCTGTTGCAGGACGTTAATCATTTCCAGTGCGCTGAGGGCGGCTTCTGCGCCCTTATTACCCGCCTTGGTGCCAGCGCGCTCGATGGCTTGCTCGATATTTTCAGTAGTCAAGACGCCAAAGGCCACCGGCACTTCAAATTCCATCATCACACTGGACATACCTTTGGTATTTTCATTGGCTACCAAATCAAAATGGTAAGTACCCCCGCGGATCACACAACCCAAGGCAACAATGGCGTCATATTTGCCGCTTTTAGCGAGCTTTTTGCACACTAATGGCATTTCCATGGCACCCGGTACTTTAACTAACGTGATATTATCCTCGGCTACCTGACCTTGACGTTTAAGCACATCTAAGGCGCCGCCCACCAAGCTGTCGTTAATAAAGCTGTTAAAACGCGCGACCACAATCGCGACGTTAGCTTCTGGAGCGGCCATCAGCCCTTCGATTACTTTCATGGGGATCCCTGTAATAGACAAAAGTGTGCACATTCTATCACAACCTGAGAGTGACAAAAGCCACTAATGTGCTGGCGCTTATGCAGCTAAAAGCTTCTCGCCACTTTCTGCTTGTTGAAGTTTATGCAATTCAGCCTAGTGGGCTCTGTGGCGGAAGCTCTTGTGCTGTTAGTTTTCCAGACTGGCAGTACGCTTTGTTGTGAGCACCGCCCTATCGCGGCTAACCTTACTAAGAAAAGTCGAGCTTTATAACCCACCTTTGATAAAGTAAAGCAGTAGCAGCACATAACCAGCATTTGCGCTGACCAAAAACCAAAATAGCGGCATAACTTCATGCCATTATCCTTATTCTCAACACATTCAACTAGAGGTTTTTATGCATCCTGCCCGACGCGGCGAATTGTTTATTTTAACGGCCACGGTATTAGCCGCCGCAGGTTGGTTATTTTCTAAAGAAGCGATTCTAGGTTTGCCGCCAGCCGGTTTTGTTGGGTGGCGCTTTGTATTAGCAGCACTGATCATGCTGCCCTTTTGTTATCAGCAGTTGCGCGCCACGCCACTCAGCCTAATAGCTAAAGGGGCAGCCATTGGCTTAGTGATGACCCTCAATCTAATTTTTTGGATCCAAGGGATTTCTCATAGTGAAGGCATCGGTGAAGGCGCCTTTATTATGAGCCTTGCCATGTTAATGGTGCCACCCTTGGCTTGGTTAGTGTTTAAAGAACGCCCCAGCCGCACGTTTTGGCTGGCCTTACCGGTGGCGGTGATCGGCTTATTTTTATTAACTCTAGGCAATGGTTTGAGTTTATCCACCGGCCAGTTATTTTTTCTGGCGGCGTCGTTATCGCTGGCCATGTACTTTAATTTAAATGGCCGCTTTGCTCGGCGCATGGATCCGGTCGCGCTAACCTGTATTCAGCTCATGGTGGTAGGGGTCATGCATTTATTTTATTCCGCAGGCTTTGAACAGTGGCCAGAGACAATTTCTGCAATGACTTGGGGCTGGTTTGCCGCCAGTGTCTTACTTGCCACTTCGCTGCGTTTTGGCTTTCAAACCGTGGGGCAAAAGTTTAGTGATGTGGGTAATGCCGCCTTAATCATGATGTTAGAGCCGGTATGGACGGTACTCATTAGTGTCTTTTGGTATCACGAGCCGATGCCGCTACAAAAAGTGTTAGGCTGCATTCTCATTTTAGTGGCGTTATTTAGCTATCGTAGTGCAGGTTTGTTGACTTGGTATCGAGCTAAAAGACGGCGTTAAGCAACTCTGCTCGTCGCCGTCGCTTATAAACGGCATACATTCTGGCTTATTTTGGCGTTAATGCCTGCCCCTTATAATTAATGCCCTCCCAGCCATGCTGTATAAAGTTGCGAATATTGAGGTGATCTTGCCCTTCGGGTGTCGCTAACACCTGAGCATAGTGCTCACCAAAACAGGCCAGCGTTTGTTGTTTGGTCAATGTTAGCAGTATGCCCAAAGCAAAAATCTGACAGGAGCCATTATTTTCCCCCGCCTCATTATATTGCTCACCATTACTAAAGGCAGTAGGGGTAAAGTCAAAGTGCTGAGCGATCATCGCTTTGGTCTCGGCAAAAGTGATGGTCGATGGCACTTGGTTTACACGGGCCACAAAATCCTGAAGGGTCATCTCAAATAATCCATTAGGTGAGTTGTAAACAATGGCGCATAAACTGGGCAATGTCGGCAATTTCGGCGGCACATACACTGTGCTCCATCGAATAGCTATGATATTGCGGCGTATAGCCCCAACGCTCTAGTTGCTGGAAAGCTCGCTCTCCCAATAATTCTGGCACCACCGCATCGCGACTGCCATGCAACACTAAAATGGGTAACCGGTGGTTTGCTTCATGGCGTTGCACACTGTCTTGGGTGGCCAAATAGGTCGACATGGCAATTAAGCCGCCAAGAGGCTGAGTAAAGCTCAGAGCGGCCTCATAGGCCACCGCGCCCCCTTGGGAGAAGCCGGCGATTAAAATTCGCTCGCTAGCAATGCCTGCAGCAATTTGCTCTTCAATGATGCCTTGAATACGCAGTGCGGAATGACGTAATTGGCGCTCATCTACTTCCCTATCTAGGCTCATTGCCATAATGTCATACCAAGCAGGCATGCGATGGCCACCATTGACGGTCACGGCAATTTGCGGGGCATGAGGGAAAATAAAGCGCACCGCACTCCCTTGTGGCAAATTAAGCTCCGGCACTATGGGCTCAAAATCATGACCATTGGCCCCTAAGCCATGGAGCCAAATCACACAAGCGGTGGGATTGGCGGCGGTTTCTTTAACAATGGCATTGCGCATTTAATCTCAACTCCTACAACTAAAGATAACTGTGGCGCCTTTAGGCGCCACAGTTTATTCGTGCTGCTAACGTTTATTACTCACTAATATAGTCGACAACTTCTAACCCAAAACCCGATAATGCATGGTAACGCTTAGGAGAGCTTAGCAGCTTCATTTTACCTACACCCATTGCCTGCAGTATTTGTGAGCCCACCCCTACTCGACGGGAAGTACCCTGACGTTTAGCGCCTTCGGCGCGCTCGCCACGATCCACCGCTTCAAACTGTCTGACTAGAGAGAGCAGCTGATCGGGGGTTTCTTCTCGGCCTAGGATCACCAGCACCCCGCCTTCATCGGCAATACGCTGCATCGACTTGCCCAAAGGCCAAGTACGCGCTGCGTGGCGGTCAGTCATTAACACATCGGTAAACATATCGTGAATATGCACGCGCACTAAGCAGGGCTCAGCGGCTTTGATCTCGCCTTTTTTGAGCGCAAAGTGCACTTGATTGTCGATAGTGTCACGAAAGGTGACGAGCTCAAAATCACCGTATTCCGTAGGAAGATTACAGCGCGCCACTTGCTCAATGGTGGTTTCATTTTGGTTACGGTATTCAATAAGATCGGCAATGGTACCCAGCTTAATGCCGTGTTTTTTAGAAAATACTTCTAAGTCGGGACGACGAGCCATGGTGCCATCTTCATTAAGAATTTCGACAATCACCGCCGACGGCTCAAAGCCGGCTAAGCGGGCCAAGTCACAACCCGCTTCGGTATGGCCAGCACGCGTTAATACGCCGCCATTTTGCGCTTTAAGAGGAAAGATATGGCCAGGTTGCACCAGATCACTGGGCTTAGCATTAGGCGCAACGGCTGCTTGTACGGTACGCGCGCGGTCGGCGGCAGAAATACCGGTAGTAATGCCTTCGGCCGCTTCAATAGAAACGGTAAAAGCAGTAGAGAATTGCTCGGTATTACGACTCACCATCTGTGGGATATCTAACTGGCGACAACGGGACTCACTTAATGTCAAACAAATTAAGCCGCGGCCATATTTCGCCATAAAGTTAATGTGATCTGCCGAAATATGCTCGGAAGCAATAATTAAATCACCTTCATTTTCTCGGTCTTCATCATCCATGAGGATGACCATTTTTCCGGCACGAATATCGTCAATAATTTCTTGAGTGGTACTTAAGGCCATGAGAGATTCCTCTGTTAACGCTGGTCTATTTAATAAAGCCGCTGGCGGCCAAGGTGGCGAAGGTCAGGTTACTGCTTTCGGCCGTAGTAGGGGCACTGAGCAGACGCTCTAAATAACGGGCAATAATATCTACTTCTAAATTAACTTGGCGCCCAGGCTGCCAGTCTTGCAAGGTAGTAACAGCTAAGGTATGAGGCACTAAGGTGAGCTTAAAGCCGGTGTCGGTGACATCATTAATCGTTAAGCTAATACCGTCGACGGTAATAGAGCCTTTAATGGCAATATAACGGGCGAGCGCGAGGGGAGCGTCTACCCATAATTCTATGCTATTGCCCAACACCGTACGACGCGCAATGGTACCGACGCCATCAACATGCCCCGACACCAAGTGACCGCCTAGACGCGTGGTAGGTAACAAGGCTTTCTCTAGGTTGACCGCCTGCCCTACTCGATAATGAGCAAAGCCCGTTCGGTCTACGGTTTCACCGGATACATCAGCACCATAATAATCGACGCCAAGCTCAGTAACCGTTAAGCACACCCCATTAGTAGCAATAGAGTCACCTAACTTCACATCGGATAAGTCTAACTCAGGGCAGTGCACTTTAATAACCCAGGTGGGCCCTTGGCGGCGTAGCTCATTGAGCACTCCCACCGCTTCTACGATACCGGTAAACATGACTTTTTTACCTTTGCAGTTAATTTAAGATCGAGGCCCACTTGACGGATATCCTGCCATTCAAGCTCAGGCACTTGGCTCATCGCGCTAACAGAGGGTAAATCAAATAAACCGCGACTTTGGCTGCCCATCAGTTTTGGCGCTTGATACAACACCAATTCATCCACTAATTGTTGGCTCAATAAGGCGCCACATAATTGCGCGCCCGCCTCTACCCAAAGGCGATTTATTTGCCGACGACCCAATTCTTTCATCAGCAACCCCAAATTGAGCTTTCCGGCACCCGTCAGTGGCAATACCGCCTCTTCGACCTCGGGGCCAAAGCCACCGGTGGGCTGGCCACGCAGCAGTAAAATAGGGCCAGGCTGAGCAAACAGCGCCAACTCAGGTGTGAGTCGATTCTGGGTGTCAATAATAACGCGCAGCGGCTGGCGTACCTTAGGCTCAGGATAGTGGGCTTGAACTGAGGCGGGTAATTCAGACCAGCGGACATTTAAACTGGCATTATCGACGATAACGGTATCGGCACCGGATAAAATAGCGCAGCTTAAGGCACGGTGGCGTTGCACATCTTGACGCGCGGGCGCGCCTGTAATCCATTTACTTTGCCCATTACCAAGTGCGGTGCGCCCATCTAAACTGGCGGCCAGTTTAACGGTCACCAACGGCAAGCCGGTCGCCATGCGCTGCATAAAGCCGGCATTCAATCTAGCGCTGTCCTCGGCCATTAATCCGGCCTCCACCGTTATGCCCGCCTCGCGCAGCAGCGCTATGCCTTGGCCTGATACTTGAGGGTTCGCATCTTCACAGGCAATGACCACTCGGGCAATACCCGCTGCTATTAATGCCTTAGCACAAGGCGGCGTGCGCCCATAATGAGAGCAAGGCTCTAGGGTCACGTAAGCAGTAGCGCCCTGAGCCGCAGGGCCGGCGTGGCGCAAGGCCATCACCTCAGCATGAGGCGCGCCGGCTTGGTGATGATAGCCTTCACCGACAATGTAATCGGCAGGCTCACTGCTCACTGCTAACGATGCTGTGCTTGGCTTTACAATCACACACCCCACCGCTGGGTTAGGGCTGGTGGTAAAAGTACCGCGGCGCGCTAGCTCTAAGGCTCGCGCCATATAGAAGGCATCCCAAACTCTCACCACTTATTGCTCCAGCCGGGCGATTTCTTCGCCAAATTGACGTAAATCTTCAAAACAACGGTACACAGAGGCAAAACGGATATAAGCGACTTTATCCAGTAATTTCAGCTCTTCCATCACCAGATTGCCAATGTATTCCGACTTAATTTCTCGCTCACCGGTGGCGCGCAGTTGCGACTTAATGCGGCTAATAGCCGCCTCTATGGCCTCAATGCTCACGGGGCGCTTTTCTAAAGCGCGCTGCATGCCGGCTTCTAATTTCTTTTCACTAAAAGGCTCACGCACGCCGGTGGTTTTGATCACGCGTGGCATCACCAGCTCGGCACTTTCAAAGGTGGTAAAGCGCTCTTTGCACTGGCTGCATTCTCGCCGCCGGCGCACTTGTAAACCTTCGCCACCTAAGCGCGAGTCGATTACTTTGGTTTCAGTGGCATGGCAAAAGGGACAATGCATAACGCCTCCGTGACTAAAATCGGCCATTAGTGTAAATAAGCAAGCACTAGAATACCAGTAACGACGCCCGCTTTAAGCTTAGTTAAGTTTATATTGCAGATATAAAAAAAGCGGGACCCTAGGGCCCCGCTTAATTGCTCTCTTGTTTATACCTTAAGCATAAACAGGATGGCGACCACAAATTTCTAATACTTGCTCTTTTACGCGAGCAATAGTGGCGTCATCGTTGATGTCGTCTAAGATGTCACACATCCAGTTCGCTAACTGACGTACATCGGCTTCATTAAAGCCACGACGGGTCACGGCAGGTGTACCAATACGAATACCTGAGGTCACAAACGGTGAGCGTGGATCGTTGGGTACCGAGTTTTTATTGACGGTAATAAAGGCGTTACCTAAGGCGGCATCGGCGTCTTTACCAGTAATGTCTTTATCGACCAAGTCCACTAAGAATAAATGGTTGTGAGTTCCACCAGACACAACTTTATAACCGCGCTTTTGAAATTCATCAGCCATGGCTTGGGCGTTTTTCAACACTTGACCCTGATACTCTTTAAACTCCGGCTCCATGGCTTCTTTAAACGCCACTGCTTTACCGGCGATCACGTGCATCAAGGGGCCGCCTTGGCTACCTGGGAAGACCGCTGAGTTGAACTTTTTCTCCAGCTCTTCATTATTTGCCGCCGATAAAATTAAGCCACCACGCGGACCGGCTAGAGTTTTATGGGTGGTGGTCGTTACCACATGCGCATGCTCAATGGGGCTTGGATAATGACCAGTGGCAACTAAACCCGCCACGTGGGCCATATCAACCATAAACCAGGCATCAATTTTATCAGCGATCTCACGCATTCTTGCCCAGTCGACTACGCCAGAAAACGCCGAAAAACCACCAATAATCATTTTCGGCTTATGCTCAATGGCTAAGCGCTCCATCTCTTCGTAGTCAATCACGCCTTGTTCGTTAATACCGTAAGGGATGATGTTATACATTTTGCCAGAGAAGTTAGCTGGCGAACCATGAGTTAAGTGACCTCCGTGGGCTAAGTTCATGCCCATCACAGTATCGCCTGGCTTAACGAGTGCCATAAATACTGCTGAGTTGGCTTGAGAACCGGAGTGAGGCTGTACGTTGGCATAAGTGGCGCCAAACAGTTCTTTAGCACGATCGATAGCCAGTTGCTCGGTAATATCAACAAATTCACAACCGCCATAAAAACGACGACCAGGATAGCCTTCGGCGTATTTGTTCGTCAGCTGTGAACCTTGGGCTTGCATTACCCGCGGGCTGGTATAGTTCTCAGACGCAATCAGCTCGATATGTTGTTCTTGGCGCTCCGTTTCATCTACGATGGACTGCCACAAAACCGGATCGTAATCAGCAATATTCATGTCACGCTTTAACATTAGGTTCTCCTGAACTCATGGGGGATTCACTTAAATTTTCTTAAGTTTACCCTTTAGCCCGAGTTGAGCCTAGCCCTACCAACAAGGAATAGTTGTCAATTTATTACTATTCCTTAGTTTATGACGGATATGCACACTGGATCACCACTAGATCTGTACACTAAAGCCGCTAGAATACGCCGCTAACTCGATCTCTTTTTCTCACTAGACGGTGTTTTTATTAGATAAAAGCGCTTTTTATTTCCCCTTGAGGAGCCTATGCAAGATTTTATTCTTACCTCGCAGCGCCGAGCCCAATTGTATGAGTGGTTTAGCACGCTTTTTTCTGCCCCTCTTAGCGAAGCTGACCTGCAAGAGTTTGACAGTTATGACTTAAGAGACTTTTTAAAAAGCCTCGCCACATTAGACCCTCTTCATCCCGCAGCGACTCACTTTCAAGAACAAGTGTCGCAACTATTACAGCTAGAAAATTCTCAAGACCAACTAGCACACAGTTATCAAGCGCTGTTTACCCAAACTCGCTTACTGGATACTTCATCCTTTGATGAGTTAGACCAAGACGCCTTATTGCTAATGAGCATATTATTAAAGCAATACGGCACCCAGCTGGCAGATGACGATCCACTCCATGGCGCGAATCAATTAGAAATGATGGCCACCTTGGCATTTGCCAGTAGTGAGCAAGTACGGTCAGAAGCGGCTCGCATTGAGCTATTAGAAAAGCAGCGGGCGCTGGCCAATCAACTGTTAATTTCTTGGCTGCCCCCGTTTAGCGAGCAGTGCCAGCAACAAGATACCTTGGGCTTTTATGCCAGTCTGGCTCAGTTATTACTGGCGGTGTTTATTATGGATATTCATTATTTGAATAATGTGGCGCAGTAATGGCGAAAACATCAAGAAAAAAGCGCCCCGCGCCTTCGCCAGAAACCCAAGCCGCCGCCGAGCAAATAGCGAAAGGCACTCAGCGCCCTGGCCAAACTAAAGAGCAAACCCGGCTCATCCAGCAAGGCATCCAAAAAGGCATAGAGGAGTATAAGAAACAGCAAAGAGCCAAAGCGCGGGCTGCCGATAAAGCCAAAAAACAACAAGCGCAGCTTAATAATACCGTAGCGCCTACGCCGACAGAGCAGGCTCCGCCTACCATAGTAAAGAGCAGCCCATTGCCATGGTGGCTATTGCTACTAAGCTGGCTAGGTTTTGGCCTGTATATTTGGTTTACGCAGTTATAATTGCCACTGCGCTATACACTGACAACCTATATTAAGAAGTAAGTCATGCCTTAAAACAAATGTGGATTATGTCGCAAGCTTGCTTTTAAAACTTAAGACAACTTCGCCACGGAACCCACGGAAAAATCAAGATCTAAACGAACAAGTACTGGGTAAGATCTTAGATAAAATAAGCTCTTTCCTTATTGCGCTTCGTCCGTGGTTTTTGTGGATTCTGTGGCAAAAAAGCGTTAAGGATTCGTTTTTCTTTGTTACTTAGTAGCAACATAAAACCACGCCTGTTACGCCGAACTACTTACCGCCAAATATGTGAGCTATTCCACTAAAAATTCATTGAGACTGCCTAGTATCTCAGTTAGTTTGTTACTTAACTGTTACAAACCTAAGGAGTCGAATTATGAGCGAACTCAAAGTTCACCCTGTGATGCCGCACATTGCTGAGCAGGCGTTGATAGACCAAGCAACTTATCAAGAACGCTACCAAGAGTCGATTGCTAATCCAGCGCAGTTTTGGGCAGAGCAAGGCCAACATATCGACTGGATCAAGCCTTATACCAAGGTTAAAAACACCTCTTTCGATCCCGGCCATATCAGCATTAAATGGTTTGAAGACGGTACCTTAAACCTGTCAGCTAACTGTATAGATCGCCACCTTGAAACCAAGGGCGAGCAAGTGGCCATTATCTGGGAAGGCGATAGCCCCGATGAAGATAAAACCCTCACTTATCGCGAGCTTCATCAACAAGTTTGTCGCTTTGCTAATGCCCTAAAAGCGCAAGGCATTAAAAAAGGCGATGTGGTGAGTATTTATATGCCCATGGTGGTGGAAGCTGCCATTGCCATGTTGGCCTGTACTCGTATTGGCGCCATTCACACGGTCATTTTTGGCGGCTTTTCACCGGATGCGATTGCCAGTCGCATGAATGACTCTAAAGCCAAGTTGTTGATCACCGCCGATGAAGGGCTACGAGGTGGGCGAATTATCTCATTAAAAGCCAATGTTGATGCTGCTTTTACTAAGCCTGGCGTCAATCAAAGCACGAAAGTAATAGTCTATCAGCGCACGGGCGGCGAGATTGACTGGCATTCCGAGCGAGATATCTGGTGGCATGATGCCATTGCCAAGGTAGACGATAACTGCCCACCCGAAGAAATGGGTGCCGAAGATCCACTGTTTATTTTGTATACCTCGGGCTCAACGGGTACCCCAAAAGGGGTATTGCATACCACGGGGGGCTATTTGGTATACGCCGCACTGACTTTTAAATATATCTTCGATTACCATGAAGGTGATGTGCATTGGTGTACTGCCGACGTGGGCTGGATCACCGGCCATAGCTATATTCTGTATGGCCCGCTGGCCAATGGGGCCACCACCCTGATGTTTGAAGGGGTGCCTAACTATCCTCATACCAATCGTATGGCGCAAATTGTCGATAAACATCAGGTTAATATTTTATATACCGCGCCCACCGCTATACGCGCGTTTATGGCAAAAGGCGACGCCGCCATCGAAAATACCAGTCGGGCTAGTTTGCGTATTTTAGGCTCGGTAGGCGAGCCCATCAACCCCGAAGCGTGGGAGTGGTATTTTAGGGTAATTGGTGATGAGCGCTGTCCTATTGTGGATACTTGGTGGCAAACAGAAACTGGCGGCATCTTGATCAGCCCCTTGCCAGGGGTGAGCGATTTAAAACCCGGCTCCGCCTGTCGGCCATTCTTTGGTATAGAGCCGGCCTTAGTCGACGGCGAAGGCACTATTCTTAAAGGAGAAACTGAGGGCAATCTGGTCATTCTGGATTCTTGGCCGGGGCAAATGCGTACTATTTATGGCGATCATGATCGCTTTGAACAAACTTACTTTTCTACCTTTCCCGGCACGTATTTTTGTGGTGATGGCGCACGACGCGATGCGGATGGCGACTACTGGATAACTGGGCGCGTGGATGATGTGCTCAACGTGTCGGGGCATCGTATGGGCACTGCCGAAATTGAGTCAGCCTTAGTCGCACACCCTAAAATTGCCGAAGCCGCGATTGTCGGGGTCCCCCATGAGATTAAAGGCCAAGGTATTTATGCCTATGTCACTTTAAATGAAGGCGAATATCCCAGTGCCGAGCTCCTTAAAGACGTTAAAGCCTGGGTACGACAAGAAGTAGGCGCCATTGCTACTCCCGATGTAATCCACTGGGCAGAAGGCTTGCCTAAAACGCGCTCCGGAAAAATTATGCGCCGCATTTTGCGCAAAATTGCCACCGGCGACACCGAGGCCTTAGGGGATACTTCCACCTTAGCGGATCCGGCGGTAGTCGACCGACTGATTGCTGAGCGCGGACAAAACGCATAACTTTATGCGCTTCTTGCTTGAGCTGAATTTTTTAGCTGACATAATATGAAAAACGCCACTTAGGTGGCGTTAACTTGTTATTGAGCCACACTCGCACCTTAAATATTAGAGTAAGGATGCTTTAATTGGCGATTATCTCAGTAATTTGCTGTCAATTTCCGTGAAATCACTATAATTGCCCAGTTTGAGCCCTAGCATAGAGTTTTATTTGCCAGCCATAGGCAAAAACAGCTAGGCTCCCTGTTGTTTTATGAAAGCATTACAAGATTGACGAGGATAGCGACTTAATGACGGATAAATTCCGAATTCTGTTACTCAATGGCCCTAACTTAAATCTATTAGGGCAGCGCGAGCCAGGTATTTATGGACACAATAGCCTGACCGAGATTGTCGCCCGCTTAAGCGAGCTGGCAAAGGAGCGTCATATTGAGCTGACTCATGTGCAATCTAATGCAGAACATCACTTGATTGACGCCATCCATCAGGCTTATGGTCAGCAGGATTTTATTATTATTAATCCGGCCGCCTTTACCCACACCAGTGTGGCGCTTCGCGATGCTTTATTGGGAGTGAATATTCCCTTTATTGAAGTGCATCTGTCGAATGTGCATGCGCGGGAGCCATTTCGTCATCACTCTTATTTGGCTGACAAAGCCCTTGGAGTGATATGCGGCCTTGGCGTCGATGGATACGAATTTGCTCTAGAAGCGGCGAGCCGTTATTTACATCGTCGCTAACTCCTTAAGTACAGTACTAACATAACAAGAGAATGCTCATGGATATTCGTAAAATAAAAAAACTGATCGAACTGGTTGAAGAATCTGGCATCACTGAGCTAGAAATTTCCGAAGGCGAAGAATCCGTTCGCATCAGTCGCCACGCTGCTCCTGCTCCCGTAGCTCAACCCGTAGTCCATCAATATCAAGCTCACTCTGCAGAGCCCGCAGCCCCAGTGGCGGCCGCCATGGCTCCTGCGCCAGAAGAACCTGGTATGCCAGCGGTCAGTGGTCATGTCATGCGCTCACCTATGGTAGGAACTTTCTACCGTGCTTCTAGCCCAGGTGCGAAAAACTTTGCTGAAGTAGGCCAAACCGTTAATGCTGGCGACACGCTGTGCATTGTGGAAGCGATGAAGATGATGAACCAAATAGAAGCCGATAAGAGTGGCGTGGTTAAAGCCATCTTGGTTGACAATGGTGAGCCTGTCGAGTTTGACGAGCCACTGTTTATCATCGAATAAGGAATTCCCATGCTGGATAAAGTAGTCATCGCTAACCGCGGTGAAATTGCCTTACGGATCCTGCGCGCTTGTAAAGAGCTTGGGATCAAAACGGTGGCGGTGCACTCCACCGCTGACCGCGAACTAAAACACGTGTTACTGGCTGACGAGTCCATCTGTATTGGTGGTAATCAATCTAGTCAGTCGTACTTAAATATACCTTCTATTATTGCTGCGGCTGAAGTCACCGACGCCGTGGCTATTCATCCCGGCTATGGCTTTTTGGCAGAAAATGCCGACTTTGCCGATCAGGTAGAAAAGTCAGGTTTTGTATTTGTTGGCCCCCGCGGTGACACCATTCGCTTAATGGGCGATAAAGTGTCGGCGATTGCCACCATGAAAAAAGCCGGCGTGCCTTGTGTGCCTGGCTCAGATGGCCCTATTGGTGATGACGCCAAGAAAAATGCCACCATTGCCAAGCGTATTGGTTATCCGGTGATCATTAAAGCCGCTGCGGGCGGTGGTGGTCGTGGCATGCGCGTAGTGCGTAGCGAAAAAGAACTTGAGCAAGCCATTGTTATGACTAAAGCCGAAGCGGCTTCAGTGTTTGGCAGTGATATCGTCTACATGGAAAAATTCCTTGAGAATCCTCGCCACATTGAGATCCAAGTGTTGGCCGATGGACAAGGCAATGCCATCCACTTAGGTGAACGCGACTGCTCTATGCAACGTCGCCACCAAAAAGTGGTGGAAGAAGGCCCCGCACCTGGTATTACCGATGCCATGCGCAAGTTTATTGGTGAGCGCTGCTGTAAAGCGTGTATCGAAATTGACTATCGCGGCGCCGGTACCTTTGAATTTTTATATGAAAACGGCGAGTTCTACTTTATTGAAATGAACACCCGTATTCAGGTTGAGCACCCGATCACTGAAATGATCACCGGTGTCGACTTAATTAAAGAGCAGCTGCGCATTGCTGCCGGTATGCCCTTGTCCATCACCCAAGATCAGGTGAAGGTGCATGGCCATGCTATTGAGTGTCGAATTAACGCTGAAGATCCTCACTCCTTTGTGCCCAGCCCTGGTGAAATTACCTTATTTCACTCACCTGGTGGCTTAGGGGTACGTTGGGATTCGCATATTTATGCCGGTTATAAAGTCCCGCCTTTCTATGACTCTATGATTGGTAAGCTGATTTGTTATGGTGAAAACCGAGACATTGCTATTGCTCGCATGACTCATGCGCTAAACGAGCTGGTTATTGAGGGCATTAAAACCAACATTCCGCTGCACCAAGAAATCATGAGTGATGAAAACTTCCGTAATGGCGGTACTAACATTCATTATCTTGAGAAAAAACTAGGATTGTAACCTCGCACTCTTAGCATAAAAACGGCGCCTTTTGGCGCCGTTTTTTTATGGCAACTTATCGGCTACTCCTCCCTTTGTGATACACTTTAGCGCTTTCTAACTAAGGGGGTATTGTGCTGAGTAACCTGGTAACACTCGCGCGTCGTGAAGCGCTTTTAAGTGTGCTGCTCGCCGGCTTATACATGCTGGCATGGTGGGTAACCGCTTACATGGTTCCTGCTGAGTTAACGCTTGGTGGCTGGCCATTATGGTTTTTATTAAGCTGCTTATTTAACCCGCTACTATTTATCGTGCTCTGTACGCTAATGGTGCGCTATTGCTTTACTGCTATCTCGCTAGACCCCACTGAACACGTCGCTAATTAATATGAACCACGCTTTACTGATCCCGCTTACCTGCTATTTAATCGCCATGCTCGGCTTAGGGTTTTGGCTTAGCCGCCGCCCTATTGAAGGTAGTTTTATGCAAGACTACTTTTTAGGTAATCGCTCGATGGGTGGCTTTGTGTTGGCCATGACCATGGTGGCAACCTATGCTTCAGCTTCTTCTTTTATTGGCGGGCCAGGTGCTGCTTATCAATTTGGTCTTGGCTGGGTGTTATTAGCCATGATCCAAGTGCCCACTGTTTGGTTAACACTTGGGGTATTAGGCAAACAGTTTGCGCACATTGCCAGACGAGTAAATGCGCTCACTATTAACGATATGCTATATGCTCGCTACCAAAGTCCCTTAGTAGTGATTTTGGCAGCACTGGGTTTATTGAGCGCTTTTGTCGCTACCATGGTAGTACAATTTATTGGTGGCGCACGACTGCTAGAAACCGTTACCGGCTTACCTTATGAAGCAGGCTTAATTATTTTTGCCTGTACCGTTTTACTCTATACCTTAATTGGCGGCTTTAGGGCAGTGGTCATCACCGATGCGCTGCAAGGCATGTTAATGCTGATCGGCACTATCGTGCTATTGATAGGCGTGCTCTACGCTGGGGGTGGCGCGAGCGCTATGTTTAGTGCACTCGCCGACATTGATTCCGGCTTAGTAACACCACAAGGCCCCGATGACTTTTTAAGTACCAGCTTTATGTTGTCGTTTTGGGTATTGGTGTGCTTTGGCGTTATTGGCCTGCCCCATTCCGCAGTACGCTGCTTAGCTTATAAAGACAGTGCGGCCATGCATAAGGGTATTATTATTGGCACCCTAGTAGGCGCACTGTTAATGTTTGGTATGCACTTTGCCGGCGCACTAGGCCGTGTGCTAGTACCAGAGCTCACGGTGCCCGATAAAGTGATGCCTACCTTGATGTTAAGTGTATTACCGCCTCTGATCGCGGGCTTATTTTTAGCCGGTCCCATGGCGGCGATTATGTCTACTATCGACTCTCAGCTGATCCAAGCTTCCGCCACGTTAGTAAAAGATCTTTATCTTAATTATCTGGCTAAAAAACCACCTTCTCATACTGTGATTAAACGAGCGAGCCGGCTGGTTACGCTTGCTTTAGGATTAATCGTGTTATGGGCGGCACTTAACCCACCAGAAATGATTATTTGGCTCAACCTGATGGCCTTTGGTGCCCTGCAGGCCATTTTCTTTTGGCCCTTGGTATTAGGGTTATATTGGTGGCGTGGTAATGCCAGCGGTGCGCTTGCATCAATGATCACCGGTGCTCTTTGTTATGGTCTTTTAACCCACTTTGCTATTAAGCCTCTCGACTTGCATGCCATTGTGCCCAGCTTAACGGTATCTGGAATAGCCTATGTACTCGGCTCCTTGCTTACCAAGCCGCCCAGCGATGAAGTACGAGCCTTGTTTGGTAAA
>JAAYRH010000063.1 GCA_012518835.1 Aeromonadales bacterium
TAAGGGCAATGGTGAGTGGTGAGTGATGAGTGGTGAGTGGTGAGTGGTGAGTGGTGAGTGGTGAGTGGTGAGTGAAGAGCAAAACCAAGATCTTTTTGCCACGGAATCCACGGAACCCACGGAACCCACGGAAAAATAAAAATAAGAGCAAAAAGAGACATTTAAGTTGTAAGGGCAAAGTCTGTGCCCTTTGTAGCCGCGGGCTTTGGCCGCGATATTCGGCGTAGCCGGATTAGGTAAAACAGCGCCCGGCGCCAAGCTAGGGCAAAGAAAGTAATGTTGAATACTGAATTTTAAATGTTGGATGAAGAGCAAAACCAAGATCTTTTTGCAACGAAACCCACGAAATCCGCGAAAAGATCAAGATTAGATCTAAAAAAATGATTTTATTGGTAAAAGCTTAAAGTAAGCACTGCACTTACTAATTGGGTGATCTGAACGCTTATGGCTGATAGCTTACAGCTGTTTTTTGTAGTCCTGCGCTTTAGCTGCAGGTAATGCGCAAGCATTAGGGTTTAAAGATTTTTTGCCACACCTCTTTGTTTATAAGAAGCACGAAACCCGCTAAAAGAGCAACATAAAACCTAAAATTTATATTGGTAAGGCCTCTCCTGCTCAAAGTGCTGTGTTTGTCTTTACCCATAAGAGTCTTTTTTAGATTTATTCTCTATTTTTCCGTGGGTTCTGTGGATTCCGTGGCGAAAGGTTTAGATTTTCATTCAACATTCAACATTTTACCGTAGGAGTAATATGATAAAACAAGCCATTGGCTTATTAGGGGGTACCTTTGATCCTATTCATATTGGTCACTTGCGCTCGGCGATTATTCTAAAAGAACAGCTAAGCTTAAGCGAAGTACGCTTACTACCTAACTATATCCCGCCCCATAAAGCCCCCCCTGACAGCGCGCCACACCATCGGCTCGCCATGGTGGAATTAGCGACAGCTCAAGGCTTAGGGCTAAGGGTGGACGCCAGAGAGCTGCATCGAAACCGTCCTTCCTATACTGTGGAAACGCTCGCGGAGTTACGTAAAGAGCACCCCCAGGCGCCACTATGCTTTTTAATGGGCATGGATTCTTTTTGTAGTCTTCATCGCTGGCATCGCTGGCAAGAGTTATTAGATTATACTCATATCGTGGTGAGCCAGCGCCCGGGTTGGCGTGCCGAGTTTAATGACACGATGAGCGCTGTGTATCACGCCCATGGTACCCAAGATAAAACCGCCTTACAGCAAAAGCTAGCCGGTCATATTTATCTATTAGATAACCCGCAACTAGACATTGCTTCTAGCCAAATTCGCCAAATTATTTATCAGGGGAACAATCCGCAATATTTGTTGCCTGATTCAGTCGCGGCCTATATACAGCAACAAGGACTCTACCAAGCGCCCGTGCTATAATCTGCCGTCATTTTTATTAAGGAGATACCCCCTTGCAAGGCCAAGAACTGTATGACTTTATCGTCGATAAACTCGACGACAGCAAAGCGGTTGATATTCAAGTATTAGATGTCACCGAAAAATCCAGCATTACCGATTATATGGTCGTGTGCTCCGGCACTTCTAACCGCCATGTTAATGCCATTGCCGACCATGTGAGCGTTGATGCTAAAGCCGCAGGTTTAAACTTGCTAAGCGTGCAAGGCAAAGACACTGGGGAGTGGGTGGTGGTAGATCTGGGCGATCTCATTGTGCATATCATGCAAGAAGAGACGCGAGACTTTTACCAGCTTGAAAAACTGTGGGGTGGAAACCCTCAAGGGGCTTCAGCGTAATGAAGTTACAACTGGTGGCCGTCGGCACCAAAATGCCCGCTTGGGTCACCAGCGGCTTTGAAGAATACCAGCGGCGCTTTCCTCGCGACTTAAGCCTAGAGCTAGTAGAAATACCGGCGGGCAAGCGAGGCAAGAATGCCGATATTGAGCGTATTTTACACCGCGAAGGCGAGCAGATGTTAGAGGCAATTGCAAAGTCTGCTCGTATTGTCACCCTCGATATTCCTGGGCGCCCTTGGACCACACCCCAAGTGGCGGAACAACTAACGCGCTGGCAACACGATGGCCGCGATGTGGCGATTTTAATTGGTGGCCCCGAAGGCTTAGCCCCTGCTTGCAAAGCGGCAGCGGAACAATCTTGGTCGTTATCTCCATTAACGCTGCCCCACCCCTTGGTGCGCATTGTGGTGGCCGAGAGTTTATACCGAGCCTGGAGTATTAATAACAACCATCCTTACCACCGGGAATAAGTATGGCGACGTCTCGGGTAACAATGCGCGATCATGGCGCCGAATCTTCACTGTATTGGCGCCGCGCCGTCATTATTTTTGTGGTAATGCTGCTGCTAATGGGTGCCCTGATCACTAATCTGTATCATTTACAGGTGCGAGAGCATCAAACCTATCAAACCCGCTCTAACCACAACCGCATCAAAATTGTGCCTATTCCCCCGACCCGAGGGCTGATTTATGACAGTCGCGGCACTTTACTGGCAGAAAACCGCCCTATTTACAGCTTAGAGATCACCCCCGAGCAAGCCACAGATTTAGAAGGCACCGTAGATGAGCTGATTGCCTTACTCGACTTAGATCCTGAGATAAAAACGCGCTTTTTAGAAGACGCTAAACGCCAACGCCGTTTTAATCCTATCGTGTTAGTCAGTCGCTTAGATGAACAGCAAGTAGCGCGCTTTAGCATTAACCAACATAAATTTCCGGGCGCTTCTATAGAAGCCTACTTAAAGCGTTATTATCCTTATGGTGCCACTTTCACCCATGTGGTGGGCTACGTGGCACGCATTAACGACAAAGATATTGCTCGTCTTAAGGAAGACAATAAACTGGCTAACTATGCCTCTACTCAAGATATCGGCAAGCTGGGCGTCGAGCGCTACTATGAAGATATTTTACATGGCCAAACCGGTTATCAAGAAGTAGAAGTGAATAACCGCGGCCGGGTGATCCGCACCCTTAAATATCAGCCGCCCATCCCCGGGAATGATATTTATCTGAATGTTGACGTCGACTTACAGCTAAAAGCACAAAAAATGATGGCAAATCGGCGAGGCGCGGCGGTGATTATGACGCCAAAAGACGGTAAGATTTTATCGTTGATCTCCAGCCCCAGTTACGATCCTAATCTATTTGTGCATGGTATTAGTGGCCCTGAATATCGCGACTTATTAAACAACCCCGACCGCCCCTTGATCAACCGCGCCAGCCAAGGTATTTATGCGCCGGCGTCTACGGTAAAGCCAATGCTGGCGGTCATGGGCTTAAACGAAAATGCCTTCACCGATAAAACCCGTTTTTTTGGTGGCCCTTACTTTCAAATTCCTAATACCAAGCGCAAGTTTCGCGATTGGCGTCGCTGGGGCCATGGTTGGATGGATGTATATCGTGCTATTGAGATTTCTGCTGATACCTTTTTCTATGATTTAGCCTATAAAACCGGCATCGATACCATGAATGATTATATGGGCCAATTTGGCTTTGGCGAGTACACCGGTATCGACTTACATGAAGAGTCTAGCGGCACTATGCCCTCACGTGAGTGGAAACAAACTCGACATAAACAAGCGTGGTATCAAGGCGATACCATCTCGGTGGGCATTGGGCAGGGGTACTGGACCGCCACCCCCTTGCAGCTCGCTCGTGCCACCACCATTTTAGTGGATCGTGGCGAAACCATACACCCTCGGCTATTAAATGGCATTGGCGGACCCGATGGCATGATCCCAATGCCCATCAGTAAAGATACGCCCATTGAATTAAAAAATGAGGACTATTGGGATGTTGCTCTTAAGGCGATGCACCGCGTGATTAATGGTCGAGAAGGGACGGCGCGGCGTGCCTTTGCCGACACCCATTATACCGCCGCTGGCAAGTCGGGCACGGCGCAAGTGTTTAGCTTGGCAGAAA
>JAAYRH010000064.1 GCA_012518835.1 Aeromonadales bacterium
CTCGAATACTGACGACGTTTGTCCTTGCTCATAGTAATCCCTTAATTAAGATCTGAAATGTCACAATAAATAAATGGCAGTGTAACCAGCCTTGTGCCTAACTGGTGGTGCTCAGCTGCAGCAACCATAAAAAAGAGCAGCCGGGGAGCTGCTCTATTAACATTATTACACTAAGAAAATCGACTTAAATATCTAAGTTAGCGACTTGCAATGCGTTGGTTTCAATGAATTCGCGGCGCGGTTCAACGTGATCACCCATCAGGGTAGAAAACAGCTGATCGGCAGCAATCGCATCTTCAATTTTCACTTGTAACATGCGGCGAGTATTAGGATCCATGGTGGTTTCCCACAACTGATCGGGGTTCATCTCCCCCAGCCCTTTATAACGCTGTACGTACAAGCCACGCTTACTTTCATTCATGAGCCATTCGAGAGCATCGGCAAAGTTAGTTACCGCTTTGGTCTTTTCGCCGCGCTTCACATAGCCGTCTTCGTCTAACAGATTGGCGATGCCTTTACCTAACGCCACTATGCTGCGGTATTCACCGGAAGCAAAAAAGTCGTAGCTAATAGGATATTCACGCTCAATACCGTGCTGGCGCACTTTTACCTTTGGTAAATAGCAGCTGCGCTCTTCGCTAAACTCATAATCCAAAGTGTATTTGGCACCATGAGTATTGTTTTCTTCTAGCGACAAGTTAATGGCAGTTATCCAGTCTTGCACCGCATTTTCATCGCTAAGGGCATCGACGCTTAATTCAGGCTGATAAATCAGCTCATTAAGCACAATTTCCGGTGCCCGACGTGATAAACGTTGAATTAAAACCTCCACCTTACGGAAGTCTTTAACCAGTTTTTCTAAGTGCTCACCGGTTATAGCAGGTGCCGACTCGTTCACATGTAAGCTAGCGCCTTCAAGCGCCATGCTGGTTTGGTACTCCAGCATCGCATCTTCGTCTTTTAGATACTGCTCATGACGCCCTTTTTTCACTTTATACAAAGGCGGCTGGGCAATATAGATATAGCCACGCTCCACAATTTCGGGCATCTGGCGATAGAAGAAGGTTAGCAGCAAGGTCCGAATATGCGCACCATCGACGTCCGCATCCGTCATGATAATAATATAGTGATAGCGCATTTTATCGGGATTGTATTCGTCACGACCAATACCACAACCTAAGGCAGTGATTAAGGTAGCGACTTCTTGAGACGACAGCATCTTATCAAAGCGCGCCTTTTCGACGTTTAAGATCTTACCCTTCAACGGCAATATCGCTTGGTTTTTACGGTTTCGGCCTTGTTTGGCGGAGCCACCGGCCGAGTCCCCTTCCACGATATAAAGTTCAGATAATGCAGGGTCTTTTTCCTGACAGTCCGCCAGCTTGCCGGGCAAGCCAGCTAAGTCGAGGGCGCCTTTACGACGAGTCATATCTCGTGCTTTACGAGCCGCTTCGCGCGCACGTGCCGCGTCGATAATCTTACTCACTACAATTTTAGCGTCGTTGGGGTTTTCTAATAAATAATCGCTTAAGCGCTCATTCATCGCTTGCTCAACGGCACTGCGCACTTCGGACGACACCAATTTTTCTTTGGTTTGCGAAGAGAACTTAGGATCCGGTACTTTAACCGAGATAACCGCAGTTAAACCTTCGCGGGCATCATCGCCAGACGCCGAGGTTTTTTCTCGCTTGCTGTAGCCTTCTTTATCCATAAAGCTGTTTAGAGTTCGGGTCAGTGCACCTCTAAAACCGGCTAAATGGGTTCCGCCATCGCGCTGAGGAATGTTATTGGTGTAACAGAAAATGTTTTCTTGGTAAGAGTCATTCCACTGCATGGAAACTTCTACGGTAATACCACCTTCTTGTTCACTCACAAAGTGAAACGGGGTGGGGTGGATTGGCGTTTTGTTTTGGTTTAAGTATTCAACAAACGCTTGTATGCCACCTTCATATTCAAAATGGGCTTCTTTATCGGCCTGCTCGTCGATTAAACGAATTGAGATACCCGAGTTAAGAAACGACAGTTCACGCAGTCGCTTAGCTAAAATATCAAAATGAAACTCGGTATTGGTAAAGGTTTCATGACTTGGCCAAAAACGAATAAGGGTCCCGGATTTATCGGTGCTGCCCACGGCGGCTAATGGCGCCTTTGGCACCCCATGGTTATAGGTCTGTTCATGGACTTTACCGTCACGCCATACCGTTAATTGTAAGGTTTCTGACAAGGCGTTAACCACCGACACGCCAACGCCGTGCAACCCACCCGAGACTTTGTAAGAGTTATCGTCAAACTTACCGCCGGCGTGTAATACCGTTAAAATAACTTCGGCAGCGGACCGACCCTCTTCTTCATGAATACCCACCGGAATACCCCGGCCATCATCGGATACCGACACAGAACCGTCGGCATGAATAATCACCACAATATCTTTACAGTGTCCGGCCAACGATTCATCAATCGAGTTATCCACCACCTCAAACACCATATGGTGTAGGCCAGTGCCATCGTCGGTGTCGCCGATATACATGCCTGGGCGTTTACGTACCGCATCCAGACCTTTTAATACCTTAATACTCGAAGAGTCGTAAGTTTGTTCACTCATTGGCTTACTCGCACTCCTGGTGTTCGGTGATTTCGCCCTGTTTCACGTAAAACAGCTTGCTGTTATCCCGTGTGATCATTTGACTAAGTTGAGAAACATCAATCGCTGAGACAAATACTTGCGCACCTAGCTCAGTTAAGCGGTGCGCCAGTAGCGCGCGTTTATGTTCATCTAACTCAGACGCAAAATCGTCGATTAAAAAAATACAGTCTTGTCCGGACTGGGTTTTCAGATAAAGCCCCTGGGCCAAGCGCATTGCGCACACCAGCAACTTCAGCTGGCCGCGCGACAGCAAATCTTGCACTGGCATTCCTCGGGCTTTTATTCTGATTTCTGCTTTGTGCGGACCAGACTGGGTATATCCCAAACCTTGATCGCGCGCTAAGCCTTGCTCTAATACCTGAGCCAACGAAAGTTGTCGGTCCCAGCCACGAAAAAAGTCGAACGAAAAATCATACTCAGGCAGAAAGTCACTCGCTATGGTCCGGATCACCGGCTCAATCGCTGTCGCATATTGCTGCCTGAATAGACTTAAGTTTTCTCCTACCGACACCAACTGTTGATCCCAAAATAATAACTCGGAAGCCGGCTTTTGTTGGCGCAGCAAAGCATTACGTTGTTTAAGTAGGCGGCGAAACTGGGCCCATACCGAAAAAAAAGCCCGATTAGAGTAAAATAACCCCCAATCTAGATACGCACGCCGTAATTTAGGACCGCCGGTCAGTAGATTATACCCTTCTGGGTGGATCAACTGAATGGGCAGTATATGGGCAAGATCAGATAATCGCTGGGCAGTTCGACCGCCTATCTTTAATCGGGTGGCACCACTGCGGGTTTTGCTTAAACCAATCGGCAAACCCAGCTCATCTTGTTGCGCCCGAGCAAACAAGGTAAAAGACGACTGCCCTTGTAAAATAACTCGGCCGGTTAAATGAGTACGAAATGAGCGCCCCACGCCCAAATAATGGATTGCTTCTAAAATACTGGTTTTACCACTGCCATTTTCGCCCAGCAGCACATTAATACCAGGAGTTGGTACTAAGCGCCCATGGGCAATATTACGAAAGTCTTTTAACTGCAAATTAAGCAAGGCCATGCTTATAGTCGCATTGGCATCACTACATACATGGCGTCCTGGCTATCCTCGGCCTCAATTAAACCACTACTACTGGCATCTTTTAAGTGCACTTTTACCTGCTCTGACTTCAAGGTACCTAACACGTCCAACACATAGGAGACGTTAAAGCCGATTTCTAACTCATCACCCTGATACTCAACGTCTAGCACTTCTTCTGCTTCTTCTTGTTCAGGGTTATTAGCGGTAATTTTTAGCAGCTGCGCTTCCATGTTTAAGCGCACACCACGAAACTTCTCGTTAGACAAAATAGCCGCCCGAGAAAAGGCTTGGCGTAGCTCTTCACGTCCGCAAATCAGCACCTTGTCACACTCTTTTGGCAACACTCGGCGATAATCAGGAAAGCGTCCGTCCACTAGCTTAGAAGTAAAAATAAAGCCCGAGGTCACGGCACGAATATTGTTTTTACCAATTTGTAAGCGCACTTCTTGCTCATCATGCTCGAGTAATTTTACCAGCTCTAGCACCCCTTTACGCGGCACTATGACTTGATGAGCAGCTAGTGGCTCTGTTAACAGTTGGCGCTGACAAGTGGCCAAGCGGTGACCATCGGTGGCCACGGTACGTAACCATTGGCCATCGGTTTCAAATAACATGCCATTTAAATAATAACGAACGTCTTGAATGGCCATCGAAAACTGCGTCGCCTCAATCAACTTTTTCAACTCCAGCTGATTGATATCGAACTCCAGCTCTGAGCTCCACTCTTCAATATTAGGGAAATCTTCGGCGGGCAAGGTCGCTAAATTAAACCGACTGCGCCCCGAGCGTAAAATAAGTCGCTCGTCTTCTAGAGTAAACTTAAGCTCAGCACCATCGGGCAACCCACGGCATAAATCCAGCATTTTGCGCGCCGGTACCGTAATCGCTCCTTCTACCGCCACCTCTTGCAACTCAACGCGCGCTATCATTTCAACTTCGGTGTCGGTGCCGGTCATCGACAAGGCGTTATCACGCACACTCAGCAAAATATTGTTGAGAATAGGTAAATTAGGCCGCCCGCCCAAGGCGCTAGATACCAGCTGCAAAGGACGCAGTATGGCTTCGCGGTTGATAGTAAACTGCATAGGTTCTCCGATTAGGAAGAGAGCGTTCGAATCAGATTCGAATAATCTTCTTTAATATCATGACTCTCTTCGCGCAGCTGAGCGATTTTGCGACAAGCGTGTAGCACCGTCGTATGATCTCGCCCACCAAAGGCATCGCCAATTTCTGGCAAAGAGTGGTTCGTCAGTTCTTTAGCCAACGCCATCGCTAGTTGTCGGGGACGAGCCACCGAGCGCGAACGACGCTTAGATAAAAGATCAGCCAGCTTTATTTTATAGTATTCGGCCACGGTTTTCTGGATATTATCTATGGTGACCAGCTTTTCTTGTAATGCCAGTAAATCCCGTAGGGCTTCACGCACAAAATCAATGTTAATGGCACGGCCCGTAAAGTTGGCATTCGCCATCACTCGATTCAGCGCGCCTTCTAATTCCCGCACATTCGAGCGTAGACGCTTAGCAATAAAAAACGCCACTTCATCGGGCAAGCGCATTTTATTTTCGTCGGCCTTGCGCATTAAGATCGCTACGCGCGTTTCTAGCTCTGGCGGCTCGATGGCCACGGTAAGCCCCCAACCAAATCGAGACTTAAGACGATCTTCTACCCCATTGATCTCTTTTGGATAACGATCCGAGGTCAGGATGATCTGCTGATTACCTTCTAGCAGCGCATTAAAGGTATGAAAGAATTCTTCTTGAGATCGTTCTTTATTAGCAAAAAATTGAATATCGTCAATCAACAAGGCATCGACACTACGGTAGTAACGCTTAAACTCTTCAATCGCATTATTTTGTAATGCTTTTACCATGTCCTGCACAAAGCGCTCTGAGTGCATATAAATCACTTTAGCATCGGCTTTGCGAGCGCGAATACCATTCGCTACTGCATGCAGTAAATGGGTTTTACCCAAACCGGTACCGCCATATAAAAATAACGGGTTATAAGAACCGCCCGGATTCTCAGATACCTGCTGTGCTGCGGCGCGTGCTAACTGGTTCGACTTACCTTCTACAAAGTTATCAAAGGTGTAGTTAACGTTAACATTGCTTTTATAGATCAGCTGCGGCTTATCTTCTGCCCGCTCTATCCACGAGGGCATAGTGTGAGTTTGTACCGGCGCTTTATCGGGCGCCGCACTAGACTGACTGGCGGGTGCACTATTGCTACTGCTGGCCATCAAATTAACTGGCGTGCGCCGTTTGCCTACTTCAAATTTCATTTGTGGACAGTTACTGCCACAAAACTCACTTAGCAAGCCATTGATGCGCAGTAAATATTTATCCCGTACCCAATCTAAAACAAAACGATTAGGGGCAAATAAGGTAAGTGTATTATCCTCCAACTCCGCTTGCAGCGGCCGGATCCACATACTGAATTCTGCTGAGGGCAATTCATCTTGTAGCCGGTTAAGACACTGCTGCCAAAGCGTAGCGCTCATCAGTACTCCTGAAAATAAAGGATCAATAAAGGGGCGATTATTCTACTGATCCAGCGGCGGGATCTCTAGCAGGATCGTCATGATCTTATAAAATATGATCCTTGACATCTGTGAATAACTTACAACTAATACACAGGATCTTCAAACTTATAAACAGGCTACCCACATTTTACGCTGAACAGGCTGCAAACCTGTCGCGCTATTTTTTTAGGTGGTAAATTTTTTAAAAAAGTATGGTAGGGTAAGCATTGCTTGGTCACCAAGTGCTGTGACAGGCTCATCTGTACACTCTAAGGAGAACTACATGAAGAAGACTCATTATCTAGCAGGACTGGTACTCATGTCTGCCGCTTTACCCGCACTGGCCGCTGACGATTGTACTCTTACCATTGAAGGTAACGATGCAATGCAGTTTGACCAAAAAGAATTGAGCGTTCCCGCTAGCTGCGACGAAGTTACTTTAACGCTAAAGCATACCGGTAAACTGCCAGTAAACACCATGGGTCATAACTGGGTGCTGAGCAAAACCGACGATATGCAAGGCATTGCTAGCGACGGTGTTAGTGCAGGTGCTGATCACGACTACCTAAAAGCAGACGACGAGCGTGTAATTGCGCATACTGATCTGGTAGGGGGTGGCGAAAGCACTTCAGTTACTTTTAGCACCGAAGACATGGAAGCGGGCGGCGATTATAGCTACTTCTGCTCCTTCCCTGGCCACGTTGGCATCATGAATGGTAAATTCATTATTACTGAATAAGCCAATTACAAGTGCCCGCCCCGCGGGCACTTGGTTATCGTTTTTTAAAACTGATAATCCACACTCAATCCCCAATTTCTACCCGGTTGCGTATCTCTCGCACCTCCCCCTACGCCGTGATTGGTGCCTCGCACTTCGTTATATAGCCAATACTTTTTATCGAAG
>JAAYRH010000001.1 GCA_012518835.1 Aeromonadales bacterium
CTGCTGCTCGTTCTGAGGCAGACAAGGCAGGTGCTTTAGGTTGCTCTACTTCACCTGATACTAACTGTTGTTTACAGCTACCACAGATACCTGCACGGCAAGACCAAGGCAAATTCATTCCTTGCTGCTCAGCTTGGGTAAGTAAGTCTTGTTGATTGTTACCACTAAAACTATATTCCGCTATTTGTATCCTCACTGTTTGTGTTTCACGTGAAACATCCTCAGTTTGCGGATGAGCAAAATACTCTTGCTGTAATAGGTTAGCTGGTAAGCCTAATGCTAGTAACCAAGCTCGAGCTTGCTGCATAAAACCACTTGGACCACACAGATAAGTTTGCCGTTGTTGGAGTTCAGGGATAGCGGCCAGATGGGCTAATGTGAGTCGAGTCCCCTTTCCTCTTTCGGGCTGACTTAATATAAATTTCAATTTGAACCCAGTGTGCTCAGCAGCCAATTGCTGTAATTCTGTAACGGCAGGAATATCTGCTTGAGTACGACATACATGCAGAAGAAAAACATCATTTAGTTGGTCCTGATCCGCTAAAACGCGCACCATAGATAGCATAGGTGTAATGCCTGATCCGGCCGATAGCAGTAAGTAACGCTGAGCTTTATTTAAGACAAAGTCGCCATTGGGATGGTGAGCTAATAATTTTCCCCCCGGCTGGAGATGTTCAGCTAACCAATTGGAGACTATACCTTTAGACTGGCGTTTAACACTAATGGCATAACATTCAGGTTGAGTAGGACTAGAGCTTAAACTGTAATAGCGTAAGTAACGTTGCCCCTCTATATCTACCGCAATAGGTAAGTGCTGGCCGGCTTGGTAAGTAGGGAGTGTCTTACCATCGCTGGCCGCTAGCCAATAGGTTTCAATATCGGGAGTAAGCGCCTCACGAGCCACACACACTAACTCACGACGCTTAGGTGCACTATCAGTATAAATAGGTGCACTAGCGTACTCCAAAATCTCTATGTCATCACCACAGCGAACCGTACCTTCGTTGACCGCTATTAAGTTTTGACCAAAATAAACGTCACCATCACGGTCATATCGATAACGCAACAAGGTAGCCAGCGGTTCTTTAAGATGATTAAAGTCTTCAGTGCCAGATTCAATAGTCGTCATCACGCAACGGCTACACGGCTTTGCCACAATAAACTCCACTTCACCGATACGAATACGTCGCCAACCATCTTCTTCAAACGCTCGCTTAGCTGATACGACTAAGTTAGGCCTAAACTGTGACATGACTAGTTTGGCATTAGCGCGCAAGTTAAGATCACTAAGCGAAGCTTCAGAAACTAATAGCAGCGGATAACCATCGGCAAAACTGACCGCGGTATGTAAACTTGCTCGGTAGCGGTTAGACCGTTCGCCTAGCCAAATCAACTGTACGGGCTCACCCAACAGCTTGCTAAACCAAGTATCATAATGAGGGTGAGTGCTAACGGCGCTAAATGTATCATCCCATACGGTGGCCTTTACGGGTTGCTCTAGAAACTCACTGTAGCGTATAGCTAACCGATACTGCTCATACTGTGCGTCTAACCCTGCGGCAACAGAGCTTACTGTCACACGCTGCAAGCGCGGGTGAGTGCGCGCACTTATAAAGCGACCATCGGGTTTGGCAAGCATAAAACGGCGATCCCCTAATAAACCTTCAAAGGTCACATAAGCCTGTTCGATAGATAAACCCGCCGCAGACTTAATGGGATAGAGGTTAAGCTCGGTAAGTGACGCCATATTATTAGATCCTTATCGCAATTAAGTGTTTACAAGCGCAGCTGAGAAGGTAAGGCTTAACTTTCTGTAATTAATCGGAGTCAGTTATGACTATAGAACGTCAACACATCAGTGAACGCATGAGTAGCATCGTTAAATATAATGGCCTTGTCTATTTAAGTGGCCAAGTGCCTAAAGATGCCAGTGCAGATATTACCGAACAAACAGCCACCATGCTGGATAAAGTGGATGAGCTGTTATTAGAAGCCGGCTCCAGTCGCGAGCATATGCTATCGGTTACTATCTTCTTAAAAACCATGAATGACTTCGCCGCCATGAATGCAGTATGGGACGCCTGGGTTCCAGAAGGCCACGCCCCCGCCCGTACTTGTGTCGAAGGCGCCATGGCGCGTAATGAATTGTTAGTAGAAATTTCCGTTACCGCAGCAGTTAGGTAAGCGCTGTACGCCTTACGTTCGTTATTTGAAGAACTGGCGTTCTTCTTTGGCCTACCGCTTTATTCAGTCGGTTAAAAACTAACCGCACGCAAGCACTAAGCGAAAAAATAAAAGCCTCGAACCGTTAGGCTCGAGGCTTTTTTATTGCCGTTATCCTGACACATGTCAGGATCTTGATTTTACTCTTATATTTTAACCCGTTCCGCCTTCAGCGAAATACGAGAGCAAGCGTTCGCCTACCAAAGCATGTTCTTTAACCTATAGCGTACGACGTATCGCGTACCGCTTTTTTAAACCACGCCCTGCTCTATCATGGCATCGGCTACCTTGCGAAACCCAGCAATATTAGCGCCTAACACTAAGTTATTAGGTTGGCCAAATTCGGCAGCCGTTTCGCTGGCACTGCAGTAAATATTGCGCATAATGACTTTTAGCTTTTCATCAACTTCTTCAAAACTCCATCTTTGCATACTGGCATTTTGCGCCATCTCGAGCTGGCTCGTCGCCACACCGCCGGCGTTCGCCGCCTTGCCCGGACCGTATAAAATTTTAGCGTCTAAAAAGACATCCACTGCTTCTTGAGTCGAAGGCATATTGGCTCCTTCCGAAACCCCAATACAACCGTTGGCCACTAGTACTTCGGCATCGGCTTTGCTTAACTCATTTTGGGTGGCACAAGGAAAAGCCAGCTGAGCCGTAGGCAGACGCCATACTGCATTACCGTCGGCAGGATAATCTTCAATAGGAATAAATTTAGCATCAGAATGGACGTCTAAATATTCTTTTAAGCGTACTTTTCGTACTTCTTTTAATTCTTTTAGGGTATCAAGATTAATACCTGAATCGTGATAAATAGCACCACTTGAGTCTGAACAACTGACAGGAATAGCGCCCAATTGATACAGTTTCTCTATAGTATAAATAGCCACATTTCCAGCGCCCGATACTAAGCAGCGTTTGCCAGCCAGAGTATCACTGCGGTCTTCTAACATATATTGGGCAAAGTATACGCAGCCATAACCGGTGGCTTCTTTACGAGCCAGTGAGCCACCCCATAACAAGCTTTTACCAGTAAAGACGCCGTCAAAGTTACCAGTGAGACGCTTATATTGACCAAACATATAGCCAATTTCCCGTGCTCCTACGCCAATATCACCGGCGGGTACATCTCGAGTGGGTCCAATATGACGGTATAACTCGTTAATAAAGGATTGACAAAAACGCATAATTTCACCGTCGGACTTACCTTTAGGATCAAAGTTAGCTCCGCCTTTACCGCCACCAATCGGTAAACCGGTGAGTGCATTTTTAAAGACTTGTTCGAAACCTAAAAATTTAATAATGCTGGCATTGACACTAGGGTGAAAGCGTAAACCACCTTTATAAGGACCTAGCGCCGAGTTAAATTCCACTCGATACCCTTTATTGACTCGCACCTTACCTTGATCGTCTACCCAAGTGACGCGAAACATAATTTGCCGCTCCGGCTCAATCATACGTTCAATAATAGAGTGCACTTGATACTGTTCATTGCTATCAAGAATGGGCTGTAGCGAGTCCAGCACTTCTTCTACTGCTTGGTAAAACTCCACTTGGGCTGGGCTAGACTCTTTAAGCTTAGTGATAGTGTTATGAATATAGTTCACAGTATCTTCCTTGTTTTTTTAACAACGTTATTATTAGTATGTCGATGATTATTTCACCATCATTGAAATACGTAAGTGTCTCGTGGTCAATGCCCTACCCTGCTAAAAACAGAATATTTATGCGTTTTTATTGGGTTTTATTTCAATTTAACCACAGGTAATCACGTGGTAAACATCAACAGACAAACTAATCCTTTCTATATTACACCCAGTAAAGTGCTAAGTGATGCTAAAGTAAGCACTATTTTTTACTCAAGGACACTCATGGCTCACTTTACTTTGCTAGTTGGCTCCACTTTAGGCTCAGCTGAAGATCTGGCCGATGACCTAGCGTTACTCTTGCAAAAATACGGTCATCAAGAGGTTATTCACACTTCTCCCCAGCTTGATCACATTTTGATCAAGCCTCAGCATTATCTATTATTGATCTGCTCAACTCATGGTGCTGGGGATTTACCGGATAATATTGAGCCTTTTTATCAGCAGCTCTTAGAACAACAACCCGACTTAAGCGGAGTAAAATATTTAGCGATTGGTTTGGGTGACTCAGCCTACGATATTTTTTGTGGCGCAATTAAAACCTTAGCTAAGCAGCTAGATAAGCTTGGTGCGACCGCGATCTGTGATCCGCTCACTATTGATGTGAGCTTAGAAGATCCACCCGAAGTGATCGCCTCTCAATGGTTGGATCCCTGGCTGAAAAAGAGAGTAGATCCTTAAACGCCCTTTCGATTTAAGATCCACAGTTGTGAAGATCAAACTGACTCGTTAATTTCTTTCCACTGAGTTATCAACAGATCAAGCCACTAGATCTCCTATCTAAACAAACCTAGACAATGCCTGCCATGTGCATAACTAGACTAAGATCCGGTGGTAAACCTATAGTTATCCTCTTAACTAAATATTTAGCCCCTAGTGCCTGTGGATAACCACCTTAGTTATCCACTAGGCTGAACCACCTTCTCTAAGGCTTATCCACATCAATCGATCTTAGGTAAGTTTATGATCTTAATGATCTAATAGCCGTTACCCACAGATCTAAGCTCCCTTAGTAGTAGATATAATAGAAGATCTCTTTAAAGATCTAAGATCTATTAAGGCAGTAAGGATCCTCTCGATCGGGTTTCCCTATCTCGACTAAAACAGTTAAAATGATCTTCCTTCGGGATCCTACATCTGCCAGTCCAAGAGTATCTGTTATGCAATTTGAAGAATCATTTGACGTCATCGTTATCGGTGGAGGTCATGCCGGCACAGAAGCCGCCGCTGCCGCAGCTCGTATGGGCGCAAATACCTTATTATTAACCCATAACGTCGATACTTTAGGGCAAATGTCATGCAACCCTGCTATTGGGGGGATTGGCAAAGGTCATCTCGTTAAAGAAATTGATGCCCTAGGCGGGATCATGGGTATGGCTGCTGACAATGCAGGTATTCAATTTAGAACGCTGAATGCGTCTAAAGGACCTGCGGTTCGTGCTACTCGAGCACAAACTGATCGCCAGTTATATAAACAAGCCGTGCGTACTCGATTACAGCACCAACCTAATTTAAAGATCTTTCAACAAGCCTGTGATGACTTAATTTTGGAAGGTGACACCGTGGTTGGGGTAGTCACTCAAACAGGCTTGCAATTTCGCGCTAAAACCGTGGTATTAACCGTAGGTACTTTCTTAAATGGCTTGATCCATATTGGGATGGATCATTACAAAGGCGGTCGTGCCGGCGATCCTCCTTCTATCGCTCTTGCGGATCGACTAAGAGAATTGCCGTTACGAACCGATCGACTGAAAACCGGTACACCACCAAGAATTGATGCCAATAGCGTTAACTTCTCAGCAATGCAAGTCCAGCATGGTGACGATCCTGCCCCTGTATTCTCGTTTATTGGTAGCCGAGCGGATCACCCCCGCCAAGTTCCTTGTTTTATCACTCATACCAATGAGCAAACTCATGAAGTGATCCGCAATAACTTAGATCGAAGCCCCATGTATGCCGGAGTGATCGATGGCATAGGGCCACGATATTGCCCTTCGATCGAAGATAAGATCATGCGCTTTGCTGATAAGTCTTCCCACCAGATCTTTGTTGAACCTGAAGGCCTAACCAGCACTGAACTCTATCCCAATGGTATCTCTACCAGTTTGCCCTTTGATGTGCAGGTAGCGATTGTGCGTTCCATCAAAGGGTTTGAACAAGCGCACATCATGCGCCCAGGTTATGCCATTGAGTACGACTACTTCGATCCACGCGATTTAAGACTCAACATGGAAAATAAGTGTCTACATAACTTATTTTTTGCCGGTCAAATCAATGGCACTACCGGTTATGAAGAAGCGGCCGCACAAGGCTTGTTAGCCGGTGCTAATGCCGCATTAAGAGCCTTTGACAAAGAGTCTTGGTCACCCAGACGAGATCAAGCTTATCTGGGCGTGATGATGGATGATCTTTCTACACTAGGGACTCAAGAACCCTATCGAATGTTTACCAGTCGTGCTGAATATCGCTTATTGTTACGTGAAGATAATGCAGATCTGCGGTTAACCGAAGCAGGCCGTGAGTTAGGGTTAGTGGACGATCATCGTTGGGCATTATTTTGTGACAAGATGGAAAAGATCACTCAAGAAACCCAGCGTTTAAAAAGTAACTGGGTTAATCCCGTTCACGAGTCAGCCACCGCACTCAACGAAGTGTTAAAAAACCCGCTCAACCGTGAGCACACGCTTGAAGAGATTTTACGCCGCCCCGAGCTAACGTATCGCTCCCTGATGGCCGTGCCTGGTATTGGTCCGGGCATTGAGCATGAGCAGGCGGCAGAACAAGTAGAAATACAAGTAAAATATGCCGGTTACATAGAACGGCAGAAAGAGGAAATTCAAAAGCATTTACGTAATGAACATACTAAGCTGCCATTGGATCTCGATTATGCTCATGTTTCTGGCTTATCCCATGAAGTGGTGACTAAGCTTAATTTAGCTAAGCCAGAAACCTTAGGTATGGCTTCACGTATTTCAGGTGTAACGCCGGCAGCGATTTCTATTTTATTAGTTCATTTGAAAAAGCGCGGTTTATTGCGTAAATCAGCACAGGCGTAAGCATGCAAGCATCTTTACAACATCGACTCCAAGCGCTATTAGCCCAAACTGAACTTGAGGTGAGCGACGGGCAAGTGAAACAGCTAGTTGAGCTGGTGAGCTTATTAGATAAATGGAATAAAGCCTTTAATCTCACCTCGGTGCGCGACCCTATCGCTATGGTAGGTCGCCACATAGTGGACAGCTTAGTGGTTAGCCCGTATTTAGTGGGACAGCATTTTATTGATGTGGGTACCGGGCCCGGCTTACCTGGGTTACCCTTAGCGATTATTAATCCTGATAAGCAGTTTGTGTTGCTCGACAGTTTAGGCAAGCGGATCCGATTTATACGGATGGTGATCCATCAGTTAGGTTTAACCAATGTGGTGGCGGTACAAAGCCGTGTTGAGTCCTATCAGCCAGATCAAAAGTTTGACGGTGTGTTAAGTCGAGCCTTTGCTTCTTTAAATGACATGGTAAGCTGGTGTGCTCACCTGCCCGATACTAACGGGGCCTTTTTAGCCTTAAAAGGGCAATATCCCCAGCAGGAATTAGAATCACTACCAGCTCATTTGGTACTGGATAAGGTTTATCCATTAACCGTACCTGAGCAAGAAGGAGATCGCCATTTGGTGGTCATCACCCGTCAATTAGCTAGCCAATAGAGGTATCCGGTGGGAAAAATCATTGCCATTGCCAATCAAAAAGGGGGCGTAGGTAAAACGACTACCTGTGTTAACTTGGCAGCCTCGATGGCGGCGACCAAACGCAAGGTGCTGGTCATCGATCTGGATCCTCAAGGCAATGCCACTATGGCCAGCGGGATTGATAAATACCAAGTTGCCTATACCGCCTATGATTTATTGGTTGATGAGCTCTCAGTAGATGAAGTAGTAGAGCGGGAAACCAGTGGCGGCTATCATCTTATTGCTGCTAATGGCGATGTGACCGCCGCTGAAATCAAATTAATGGAAGTATTTGCTCGCGAGGTGCGCCTGCGTACCGCGCTAGCGCCGGTGCGTGATTATTACGACTATATTTTTATCGACTGCCCCCCTTCTCTTAACTTGTTAACCGTTAATGCCATGTCGGCAGCCGACTCGGTATTGGTGCCGATGCAGTGTGAGTACTTTGCACTGGAGGGGTTAACGGCGCTGGTGGACACGATTAGTAAATTAGCGGCCGTCGTTAATCCCGAGCTTAAAATTGAAGGTATTTTGCGTACCATGTTCGATCACCGAAATCGGCTTTCTAATGAGGTGTCCGATCAGCTTAAATCGCACTTTGGTGACAAAGTCTATCGCACCGTGATCCCACGAAATGTCCGTTTAGCTGAGGCCCCCAGCTTTGGCCAGCCTGCTATGCACTACGATAAGTCGTCATTAGGTGCGAAAGCGTATTTAGCCTTAGCAGGTGAAATATTACGACGTAGTGAACTCGCTCAAGAACCTCAAGAATCCTCGGAACAAACAGTATGACTAATAGAAAACGTGGTTTGGGCAAGGGGTTAGATGCCTTGCTCAGTACAAGCTCGGCCGCAAACTTGCGCCAACATCAGGCCGAGACACATTCTCAGAATGTAGCCAGTGAGAGCTTGCAGCATCTGGCACTTAATCAGCTACAGCCTGGCAAATACCAGCCGCGCCGCGATATGTCACAGGTCGCCTTAGAAGAGTTAGCAACCTCTATTCGCCAGCAAGGTATTATTCAACCGATAGTGGTGCGTCCGCTTAGTGGTGGCGACTATGAAATTCTCGCGGGAGAGCGCCGTTGGCGTGCCGCACGTTTAGCGGGCTTAACTCAGGTACCTTGCTTAATTAAAGATGTGGCTGATCAAGAAGCCATGGCTATTGGGCTTATCGAGAATATTCAGCGTGAAGATTTGAATGTGATTGAAGAGTCTCGGGCTTTATCGCGGTTAATTGAAGAGTTTGGCTTTACCCACTTATCGGTTGCCGAAGCAGTAGGTAAAAGTCGCAGCACCGTTTCTAACTTACTCCGCCTAGCACAACTGAATGAAGAGGTTAAGCAGCTAGTCGAACATGGCTCGTTAGAGATGGGTCATGCGCGCGCTTTATTAGCCGTTCAGGGTGAATTGCAAACTGAACTGGCACGTTTAGTTGCACAAAAAGGCCTCACAGTTCGCGAAACTGAAAAATTAGTTAAACAGAGTTTAGCACCTAAACCCGTTAAAGTAGCTCAACCTAGGTCGTTATTAATGACACAGTTAGAGCAAGAAATTAGCGATAAACTAGGGGCAAAAGTCGAAATTAAATCGACGCATAAAGACAAAGGAAAGCTAGTTATTAGTTATAACTCATTGAATGAGTTAGATAAAATTGGTCATTTCTTTGGCGTTATCGATGAGTCGTCCGAGTAAGTGGCCAGTCATAGCATGCGTTCTTTATGTACAAAAAAACACATAAAAAAACACATAAAAAAACACATAATAAGCTAATGAAAATAAGACTTTACTAGAATTGCTTTTACCACAAGCACGGGTATAATTTGACCTGCTTTTTTGGGGGTAATCTGAAACGCCAAGTTTAGCTTGAAACGACAGTTTGCCCTCTACTGGATCAGGAGTTGTTGTGAAACGAACGAGACGGCACCTAAGCGACAAGCAAATGGCGCTGGGGACTTTGTTTTGCCAATTGCTCTTGGTGGTAGCAGTTACGGCCTTGTATGAAGTGTTACAAGGTAGCGCTGCTGCCAGTTCTGCCCTTATTGGGGGCGGAATCTACTGGGTTCCCCAATGTTTGTTTAGCGTACGGGTTTTGGCATTTAGCGCCAAGCACACTACGCCATCCAGTATTGTGGCGGACTTTTACAGCGGGGCGGGGATTAAGTTGAGCGCCACTATCTTGTTATTTGTGATAGTGCTCAAGTACATGGAGGTGCAACATGCTCCTCTGTTTACAGCTTATGCCCTAGCATTGCTGATGCAGTGGATTATTTCGTTCACTCTCAACAACCGTTACTAGGAAAACACATGGCTGCAACAGGAGATGTCTTAACTTCCCAAGATTATATCTCTCACCACCTAGCACACTTGCAGGTTGGTTCGGGTTTTTGGGCGTTAAATATCGATTCTTTGCTTGTTTCCGTTGTCCTGGGAATATTTTTCCTATGGTTATTTCGCAAGGTGGCTATCAAGTCGACTGGCGGAGTACCTGGAAAACTGCAATGTGCTGTTGAGTTAGTTGTCGAATTTGTGGATAACTCCGTTCGTGATGTATTCCATGCAAAAAGCCGGTTAGTGGCGCCGTTAGCCTTAACTGTTTTTGTGTGGGTATTCTTAATGAACTTGATGGATTTACTCCCCGTCGACTTACTACCTCATGCCGCTCAATTAGCAGGTATTCCTTACCTGAGGGTTGTTCCTACCGCCGATGTTAACGTGACTATGTCCATGGCGTTTGGTGTCTTTTTCTTGATTATTTTTTATAGCATTCGAGAAAAAGGGGTGTCTGGCTTTATTAAAGAGCTGACCCTACAACCACTAAACCACTGGTCAATGATCCCCGTTAACTTGGTGCTTGAGACCGTATCACTGCTCGCTAAGCCTATCTCATTAGGTTTGCGACTGTTCGGTAACATGTATGCCGGTGAGATGATTTTCGTCTTAATCGCCGGTCTACTACCGTGGTGGTCTCAATGGGCCCTTAATGTGCCTTGGGCGATATTCCATATTTTGATTATCACTCTACAGGCTTTTATCTTCATGATTTTAACCGCCGTTTACCTATCAATGGCCCATGAAGAACATTAATAACTAAAAGATAACAATATACTAACAAGCAGTCGTTCAAATCGCTAATAATTGGAGAATAAAAATGGAAATTATCTACATCGCTGCCGCTATCATGCTGGGTTTGGCTGCTCTTGCTGCTTCAGTAGGCATCGCTATGCTGGGTGGTAAGTTTATGGAAAGTGCTGCTCGCCAGCCTGATATGCTGCCAGCGTTGCGTACTAACTTCTTTATCGTCGTTGGTCTGATTGACGCAATCCCAATGATTACTGTTGGTATGGCGCTGTATCTGATTTTCGCCGTTGCTTAATGGCTCGGTCTATCAATCAGTCTGCTAACCATTTTAAAGGAGAGTTGCGATGAATATGAACGCAACAATCCTCGGTCAAACGGTCGCGTTTATCGTCTTCGTTTGGTTTTGCATGAAATACGTATGGCCACCAATTATGGGTGCCATCGAAAATCGTCAGAAAGAAATTGCTGAAGGTTTATCTTCCGCACAGAGAGCTAAAACAGATCTCGCTCTGGCACAAGATCATGCAACCGAACAGTTGAAGGAAGCCAAGCTGCAGTCGGCTCAAATTGTTGAGCAGGCAAATAAGCGCAAGGCCCAGATCGTCGAGGATGCTGCACGGGAAGCGCAAGCTGAACGTGAAAAAATACTGGCACAAGCCCAAGCTGAAGTTGAAGCCGAACGCAATCGTGTCAAAGAGGAACTGCGCAAGCAGGTTGCTGCTCTTGCCCTTGTTGGTGCAGAGAAGATCCTCGAGCGTCATATTGATGCCGCTGCTAATAGCGACATTGTTGAGAAAGTAGTAGCTGAACTGTAAGGGATATAGAGCTATGGATATGAAAACCATTGCTCGCCCCTATGCCAAAGCAGCTTTCGATTTTGCCGTTGAGAAAAAAGCGGTTGATAAATGGTTAACAATGCTGGGTTTTGCTGCCGAAGTGGCGCAAAACGCAGAAATTAAAGACCTTATCAACAGCAATCTGAACGCGGAAAAGATGGCCGAAGTCTTTTTGGCTGTCTGTGGCGATCAGCTCGATGAGCAAGGCCAAAACCTGATAAAGGTAATGGCCGTAAACGGACGCTTGAGTGTGTTGCCAGCAGTGGTATTAGGGTATGCCGAATTAAAGGCAGAGCTAGACCGAGTGGTTGATGTCAATGTGACTTCTGCCGCTAAACTGACTAAGCAACAAATGGCCAAGATTCAGGCTTCATTACAAAAGCGCCTAGATCGCAAAGTGAAGCTGAATTGCAGCGTCGATAAAAAGCTAATGGCCGGCATTATTATTGAAGCCGGTGACTTGGTAATCGACGGAAGTGTTCGGGGCAGGCTGTCCCGCTTGGCTGAAACGCTGCAATCTTGATTGGGGAATAGAGCATGCAACTGAATTCAACTGAAATTGCCGAGCTGATTAAACAGCGTATCGAGCAATTCAACGTTGTCAGTGAAGCACGAAACGAAGGTACTATCGTCTCTGTAAGTGACGGTATCATTCGTGTTCACGGCCTTGCTGATGTAATGCAAGGTGAAATGATTGAGCTGCCAGGCGGTCGTTACGCTCTGGCATTGAACCTAGAGCGCGACTCCGTAGGTGCTGTGGTCATGGGTCCGTACGCGGATCTGGCTGAAGGCATGAAGGTTCAGTCCACTGGCCGTATTCTGGAAGTTCCAGTCGGTCGTAGCCTACTGGGCCGTGTGGTTAACACCTTGGGTGAACCTATCGACGGTAAAGGAGCTATCGAAACCGATACCTTCTCACCAGTAGAGATGATTGCGCCTGGTGTTATTGACCGTCAATCGGTTGATGAGCCACTGCAAACTGGTTATAAAGCGGTTGATGCCATGATCCCCGTCGGTCGTGGTCAGCGTGAGCTGATCATCGGTGACCGTCAGGTAGGTAAAACTGCGTTAGCGGTTGATGCCATCATCAACCAAAAAGACTCTGGCGTTAAGTGTGTGTACGTGGCTATTGGCCAAAAAGCGTCCACTATCTCTAACGTAGTGCGTAAACTAGAAGAACACGGCGCATTAGCTAACACTATCGTAGTAGTAGCTTCTGCTTCCGAGTCGGCTGCTCTGCAGTATTTGGCGCCTTACTCTGGCTGTGCCATGGGTGAGTTCTTCCGTGACCGCGGTGAAGATGCATTGATCGTATACGATGACCTGTCTAAACAGGCCGTTGCTTACCGTCAGATTTCACTGCTGCTGCGTCGTCCGCCAGGTCGTGAAGCCTATCCTGGTGACGTTTTCTACTTGCACTCGCGTCTACTAGAGCGTGCCTCGCGCGTATCAGTAGAATATGTAGAAAGATTCACTAACGGTGAAGTGAAAGGTAAGACCGGTTCATTGACCGCGCTGCCTATCATTGAAACCCAAGCCGGTGACGTATCAGCGTTTGTACCTACCAACGTGATTTCGATTACCGACGGTCAGATCTTCTTGACCACTGAACTGTTCCACTCCGGTATTCGTCCGGCCGTAGATCCAGGTATCTCTGTATCTCGGGTTGGTGGTGCTGCACAGACCAAGCTGATTAAGAAAGTGTCGGGTGGTATTCGTACCGCTTTGGCTCAGTACCGCGAATTAGCGGCCTTTGCTCAGTTCTCATCAGACCTTGATGAAGCAACGCGCAAGCAGTTGGACCACGGTCAGAAAGTGACCGAACTGATGAAACAGAAACAGTACCGTCCTATGTCTGTTGCCGAGCAAGGTTTAGTCTTGTTTGCTGCCGAAAACGGCTACTTAGAAGATGTGGAGCTGAAAAGCATCACTGCTTTTGAAGAAGCCCTGCTCGCTTATGCCAGTTCAGAATATGCCACGCAAATGGCAGAAATCAACGAGAAAGCCGACTACAACAAAGATGTAGTAGCTCAGCTGACTGCGTTGCTGGATAGCTTTAAAGCTACTCAGTCCTGGTAACCATGTGGCAGCAGAGTTTGCTGCCACCTGAATTGGAGAAGCGACATGGCCGGCGCAAAAGAAATACGTAGCAAGATCGGGAGTGTTAAAAACACTCAGAAGATCACCAGCGCTATGGAGATGGTGGCCGCCTCGAAAATGCGCAGAGCGCAGGAACGAATGGTCCACAGCCGCCCATACGCTGAAACCATACGCAAGGTGATCGGTCACATCGCGCAAGGGAACTTGGAATACAAGCACCCTTATATGGATGACCGCGAGGTTAAGCGGGTGGGATACATTGTTATCTCAACCGACCGTGGTTTGTGTGGCGGTTTGAACATTAACTTGTTCAAGAAAGCCGTCACCGACATGAAGGCGTGGTCTGATCAAGGCGTTGACGTTGAGTTAGGCTTGATAGGTGGAAAAGCGGTAAGCTTTTTTAACCGTCTTGGGAGCAAAGTAATTGCTCAAAACAGTGGTCTGGGTGATAACCCATCATTGTCTGAGTTAATCGGCTCCGTCAATGTCATGCTGGAAGCATACAACACGGGTGAGATAGACAGACTGTATCTGGTGTACAACAAATTTGAGAACACCATGGTACAAGAGCCCAAAGTCGATCAATTGTTGCCCTTACCCGCATCGGAAGAGCACGTAGCCACGCACAGCTGGGACTATATATATGAACCAAGTCCTAAACCGCTGTTAGATAAACTGTTGGTACGCTTTGTGGAAGCACAAGTGTATCAAGGTGTGGTGGAAAACCTCGCCAGTGAGCAAGCTGCGCGTATGGTGGCTATGAAAGCCGCTACCGATAACGCCGGTGACCTGATAGACGAACTGCAATTGGTATATAACAAAGCCCGTCAAGCGGCGATTACCCAAGAGCTGAGTGAAATCGTTGCAGGGGCCGGTGCCGTATAAGGCAAGGGTATTCAAAGGTTTAGAGGATTTGACATGAGTAAGGGTATCATAGTCCAAATCATCGGTGCCGTAGTAGACGTAGAGTTTCCGCAAGATGCGGTTCCTCACGTATATGAAGCGCTGAAGATAACGACTGAAGGTCAAGGCCAGGGTTTGATTCTGGAAGTTCAGCAGCAAACTGGCGGCGGTGTAGTTCGCTGTATCGTTATGGGTTCCTCCGATGGCTTACGCCGCGGTTTGGAAGTTGAAAGCACTAATAACCCAATTAAAGTACCGGTTGGTACTCAGACTTTGGGTCGTATTATGGACGTGCTGGGCAACCCTATCGATGAGAAAGGTCCCATTGGTGAAGAAGAGCGTTGGTCTATTCACCGTGAAGCGCCTAGCTATGAGGAACAATCTAACAGCTCTGAGTTGTTAGAAACCGGTATCAAAGTAATCGACTTGGTTTGCCCCTTTGCTAAAGGTGGTAAAGTTGGTCTGTTTGGTGGTGCTGGTGTAGGTAAAACCGTAAACATGATGGAGCTTATCCGTAACATCGCTATTGAGCACAGTGGTTATTCTGTGTTTGCTGGTGTAGGTGAGCGTACTCGTGAAGGTAACGACTTCTATCATGAAATGACTGACTCCAACGTTATCGATAAAGTATCGCTAGTGTATGGTCAGATGAACGAGCCACCAGGAAACCGTTTGCGCGTTGCGCTAACCGGTCTAACCATGGCTGAGAAGTTCCGTGACGAAGGCCGTGACGTACTGTTTTTCGTAGATAACATCTATCGTTACACCTTGGCCGGTACTGAAGTATCTGCTCTGTTAGGCCGTATGCCTTCAGCAGTAGGTTATCAGCCAACACTGGCTGAAGAGATGGGGGTACTGCAAGAGCGTATCACCTCGACCAAAACAGGTTCTATCACTTCAGTACAAGCGGTATACGTACCTGCGGATGACTTGACTGACCCCTCACCTGCTACCACGTTTGCTCACTTAGATGCGACGGTAGTACTGAGCCGTCAAATTGCTGCATTAGGTATTTATCCTGCGGTTGACCCACTGGATTCAACCAGTCGTCAGCTAGACCCACAGATTGTTGGCCAAGAGCACTACGACGTAGCTCATGGCGTACAAACTGTACTGCAGCGCTATAAAGAGCTGAAAGACATCATCGCTATCCTAGGGATGGACGAGCTGTCTGAAGAAGATAAGCAAACTGTATCGCGCGCCCGTAAAATCGAGCGTTTCCTGTCTCAGCCTTTCTTCGTTGCAGAAGTATTTACCGGTTCACCAGGGAAGTACGTCTCGCTGAAAGATACCATCGCTGGTTTTAAAGGCATTTTAGACGGTGATTACGATTCACTGCCTGAGCAGGCGTTCTACATGGTTGGTTCTATCGACGAAGCCGTCGAGAAAGCCAAGAAACTGTAAGCCTCGAAGGAGAACCTGATGGCCGATTTTAGCTTTCACCTCGATATTGTCAGTGCTGAAAAGAGTTTATACTCAGGCACAGTTCAAGCGGTGACTGTCTCCGGCTCTGAGGGTGAATTGGGGATCCGTTATGGACACGCCCCCTTGTTGACCTCGATTCGTCCAGGCTTAGTGCAATATGTCACTCTGTCTGGTCAACAAGAAGTTCTGTATATTTCTGGCGGTATGCTGGAAGTGCAGAACAGCAGTGTAACGGTTTTAGCCGACACTGCGATTCGCGCCGAAGATCTGGATAGAGCCAAGGCCGAGCAAGCCAAGAGTGCGGCTGAAAGCCAACTGAAAAATCCCTCGAAAGATGTGGATTATGCAGAAGCAGCCGCTCAACTGGCCCAGGCAGTGGCAAAACTGCGCGTGCTGCAGTTGATCAGAAAATAACGTGGTGTGAACACTACGAGTAAAAAAGCGACCTATGGTCGCTTTTTTTTTATAAAAAGGGGTAAAGAGTTAAGTGTAAAAGGTGAAGGTGTACCCAATACCGATAAGTCTTCCCCTTTACTCTTCACTCTTAACACTTCACATAAGGAAAAAATCGAATGACCACACAGGCTGTAATTTTGGCGGCGGGTAAAGGCACCCGCATGCGCTCCTCTTTACCCAAAGTACTCCACCCCGTAGCGGCTCAACCTATGGTGAGCCATGTCATCGCCGCCGCACAAGCCTGTGCCGCCGATGGTATTCATTTGGTTTATGGTCATGGTGCCGAGCAGTTAAAAGAGTGTATTACTGAGCCCGGTTTACACTGGGTGCACCAAGCGGAGCAACTGGGCACCGGTCATGCAGTAGCGGTAGCCTTACCAGAGATTGCCGATAGCGATGATGTCTTGGTCTTGTATGGCGATACTCCATTATTACAGCCCGACACCCTAAAAGCGCTGCTGGCGGCTAAGCCAACCGGCGGTGTGGGTTTGTTGACTGTTAAGCTAGATGATCCGAGTGGTTATGGTCGTATTGTGCGCGAAAACGGCAAAGTGATAGGTATTGTTGAGCAAAAAGACGCCACCGCTGAGCAACTGGCCATTAATGAAGTAAATACCGGGGTGTTGGTTGCCGAAGCGGGGTTATTAAAGCGCTGGCTGGGGGCGTTGAATAATAACAATGCCCAAGGCGAATATTACTTAACTGATATTTTTGCCATGGCCCACGCTGACGGTTGTGAAATCGCTACCGTACACCCTGCTAGCACCGCTGAAGTAGAAGGGGCTAATGACAGAGTACAGTTAGCAAGCCTAGAGCGTGCGTATCAAAAAATGCAGGCCGAGCGCTTAATGCGCGAAGGAGTCACGTTACTGGATCCGGCGCGTTTTGACTTGCGAGGGCAGTTAACGGTTGGGAAAGAAGTCACTATTGATGTGAATGTGATTATAGAAGGCAAAGTCACTTTAGGTAATAACGTGGTGATTGGCGCTGGCGTATTACTGAAAGACTGTGTCATTGGCGATAACGCGGTTATTAAACCCTATTCTATTATTGAACAGGCCGAGTTAGGCTGCGCCAGCTCCGCCGGCCCTTTTGCGCGATTGCGCCCAGGTAGTGTGTTAGCTGAAGATGCTCACGTAGGTAATTTTGTTGAGATTAAAAAAACTAGCTTAGGAAAAGGCTCAAAAGCGGGGCATTTGAGCTATTTAGGCGATGCCCAGATTGGTGAAGGTGTTAATATTGGTGCCGGTACCATCACCTGTAACTACGATGGGGTAAATAAATTTAATACCATTATTGAAGATGGCGTGTTTGTGGGCTCTGATACTCAGTTAGTGGCACCGGTACATATTGGTAAGAATGCTACCTTGGGTGCTGGCTCTACCGTAAGTAAAGATGTCGCCGCCGATGAGTTAGTGATCACTCGCGTACCTCAACGTCATATTCAAAACTGGGCTCGCCCGGTTAAAAAGTAGCTTAAAAACAGCTGCAAGCTTTACGCGATACGCTGTAAGTGAAACATTCAAAACGCGGCAGTGAATTTCACTGCCGCGTTTTTATTTCTTGTACTCGGAGTTTTGCGCCTGCGGCGCAATGCGAGAGCAAGCGTTCGCCTACAAAACATCTGTTTGTCTTTATCTAGGCGTTTGGTGCTGGGCGCTCGACGCGGCCCTTATTCTAGATGTCCGATGATCACATCCATCAGCTCATTAGTAATATCAGTTTGGCGTACGTAGTTTAGATCGCCTTGTACTTCTTCTAGTCGTTCGTCGACCGATTGCTCGGCTTGCTGCATTAATGCTAAGCGCGCCGCATTCTCGGTCACCATGGCTTCGGC
>JAAYRH010000065.1 GCA_012518835.1 Aeromonadales bacterium
AAGGCATGATAATCGAGTGCTTTTTGACGGAAGTCGGACATTCTACGAGTACCCTGATGCAATTGTTGACATTTATACGTTTCAAGTGTGAACAAGTTTATCACAATGTATATACAATGTGATAGTAGTCAACTTATTCAACTTTTCCTAGTAATATTTATTGCTTTATTTGATAAAACTGCCATGGATGGTTTAGCCACATGACGCTTTGGTGCTTTCGCTGGTTGCGTCCCTGGCGCTTAATCTGACCGCGCACAAAAATAATATCGCCGCGGCGCAGCGCCTTGAGTCGTTGTTGAGCTGTTAAAGGCAAGCGCTTACCTGCTAATAAGGTGAGTTGATTTTCAACTTCTAGTCTTATCCAACCTTTACCCGAGTAGGGCTTAACTACCTTAGCCTGAAATCGCTGCTCGCGGCCCTGCACCTCTTTACTTGATGAGGCTTGCCAAATTCCTAACTGCTGTTGCTGTGCCTGTTGCTCGGCAGCGACTAAGCAAGGCCAATGTTGAGAATTAGGCGGGATCAGCAGCAAGCTGCCTAGCCCTAGTGCTAACATCTCAGCTACTAGCATACCTCCCTGAGGAGTCAGAGGGTGCGCTAACCAACGTCCATAATAGTCACGCCTTTCGTTAGCAAAAACCAGCCTCAGCTGAGAATTAATTGGTATTCTCTTGGCGAGCCATTGCTGCGCCGCTACAGCGCCCACTTCTACCGGCAAATCGGTGTGACTATTAAATTCTGGCGTATCGATACCAACAAAGCGGATTATTCTTTTATCCTGCAAAACAATAGTGTCACCGTCTACAATAGACTGAACTGAGGCAATCTCATCTGCCACTAGATTTGGGCACTGCCCGACAGCCACTGCCGACCAGATATAAAATAACCATACCACTAAATATTTTTTCATTGGCTTATCACTCTACAAAACAATTATTAAGTGTAGATAAGCCAAGGGCTAGCTGAATAACAGACATAAAAAAGGCGCCCTCAGGCGCCTTTTTACGATAAGTATCGATTTATTTTTTGCTACCAAGCGCACCAAAGCGCTTGTTGAAGCGGTCTACGCGGCCGCCACTATCAACCATTTTCTGCTTACCAGTGTAGAATGGGTGGCAAGCTGAGCAAACGTCCAAGTTCAGGCTTTTACCTAGGGTAGAGCCAACTTTGATTTCATTACCGCAAGAACATTTGGCAACAATTTCGCTGTATTCTGGGTGAATACCTTTTTTCATGGGGAAACCTCTGTGTTTTGTAGGCCGTGTCGCTATCTGATCCTATGCCAGACACCACACGTATGATTCACATTTAGTGAAGGGTGCGAATAATATAGGATCGCTTTTTTACAGGCAAGGATAAATGGAGGATAAATCACCAATGTCGGCTTCGACACCGCTAAAACTACTCAGAGTAGTACTTCCTGTCCCTTTACGGCGCGCATTTGATTACCTTAGCGCCGATCCTCTGCCAGCCGTGGGGTGTCGAGTCTCGGTGCAGTTTGGTCCAAGAACCATGACCGCCTTGGTGATCGAGCACCCTAGCGAGTCAGAAGTTCCAGCCAATAAACTAAAAGCAATTAAAGGAGTGATTGATACAGCCCCTATATTAGCCAAACCAGAACTCAAGTTATTAGCATGGGCTACGCAATATTATTTATATGCTCCCGGCGAGGTGTACTTTCAAGCGCTGCCGACCTTATTACGTAAAGGCGAAGCTGCCGCCTATCGCAGTACGTCTTATTGGCACTTACTCGATGCGAGCGCCCAAGTGTCTAGCCAAGCAGTCAAACAACAACAGGCCTTGACTGTATTACGCCAAGGCCCCCTGACCACCGGTGAGCTCGCAGTGCGCGGGATCAGTAGTGCTATCTTGCAGGCGTTAGCCAAAAAAGGGTTAGTGGAAAAAAAAGAGCAAGTCCCTACACCAAGCGATTGGCGCCATGCTAATGCGCCATTAACAAACGACACTAATAAACCCCAGCTTACTACCGAACAGGCGCTCGCAGTGAGCTTAATAAAAGCCGCCCAAGGATTTAGTCCTTTTTTATTAGAGGGGATCACCGGTTCGGGTAAAACCGAGGTGTATCTGCAAATCATGGAGCCCATCCTACAAGCCGGTATGCAGGTGCTAGTATTGGTTCCAGAAATTGGTTTAACACCACAAACTATTGCCCGCTTCCAGCAGCGTTTTACCTTGCCCGTAAAAACCCTGCACTCGGCCATGAACGAACGCGAGCGCTTAGATGCTTGGCTGTCCTGTAAAGATGGCAGCACCGCCATCATGATTGGTACGCGCTCGGCGCTATTAACGCCCTTCGCCCGCCTTGGGTTAATTATTATTGATGAAGAGCATGACAGCTCTTTTAAACAACAAGATGGCTTTCGTTATCATGCACGAGATTTAGCCTTATTACGGGCCCATCAACTAGGCTTACCCATTGTATTAGGCTCAGCCACACCCAGCTTTGAAAGCCTGCACAATGCCGCCAGTGGCCGCTATCAGCTATTGACCCTAAAACAACGCCCCGGCAGTGCTACCATAGCCCAGCATCTGCTGTTAGACAGTAAAGGCGTGCAATTACATGCGGGCTTATCGCCACAGCTGATTGCCTTAGTCGGCCAAGAATTGGCCCAAGGTAATCAAGTGATGCTGTTTTTAAATCGCCGCGGTTATGCACCAGCGCTACTGTGTCATAGCTGTGGTTGGATTGCCGACTGTGAACGCTGCGATGCTCACTACACTTGGCATCGCCAGCCTTCCCACTTGCATTGTCATCATTGCGATCATCAACGGCCGTTGCCTGCTCACTGCCCTAGCTGTAATAGCAGCGAGTTAATTGGTACCGGTTTAGGCACCGAGCAAGTAGAGCAAGCCTTAGCCGGTTTATTCCCGCAATATGGCATCATTCGTATCGATCGGGATAATACACGGCGCAAAGGCAGCTTTGAGCTGCATCTCGAAGGGATCCGCAACGGCAAATATCAGATTTTAATTGGCACGCAAATGTTAGCTAAGGGCCATCACTTTCCTGATGTTACCTTAGTGGCGGTATTAGATGCTGACGGCGCTTTGTTTGCCAGTGACTTTAGAGCCACCGAGCGCTTTGCTCAGTTATATATCCAAGTGGCCGGCCGTGCGGGTCGTGCGAGCAAGCCGGGGCGCGTGGTATTGCAAACTCATCAGCCAGAGCATGCCCTGCTGCAAGATTTAACCAATCAAGGTTATCAACACTTTGCCCAGCAAGCGTTGCAAGAGCGGCAACTGGCCAATTTGCCACCTTTTAGCTTTCAAGCGTTATTTCGTGCGCAAGCCAGCGATGCAAAAGCTGTGCAACAATTTTTACAACAGCTAGTAGAGCATTTACAGCCTAACTTGCCGCTAAGTGTCTTATGCTTAGGCCCTTTAAGTGCACAAATGGAGCGCAAAGCGGGCCAATATCGCTATCAACTATTATTACAAGCCCCCAATCGACGGGAGCTGGCCGCCGCGTGTCGCCTGGCACTGGCTATTATTGATACGCAAGTGGCGGCACGCAAAGTGCGTTGGTCCCTTGATATCGATCCCGTAGAAACCTGGTGAATCCGGTAGACCGCCCCTAGCGGTAGTTTTCTGCCCTCGTTATGAGTAGAATTTCTACCTCTGGGTTATCTCCAACCTCGTCTTAAATTTGGTGAACTTTTCATGAAAGAACATATTCAAACCCTGCTTGAACAGGCAGTTGCAACCTTACAACACGCTGGCACTTTACCAGCAGACTTGGCGCCTCGTATTCAAGTAGATCGCACCAAAGACAAAACCCATGGAGATTTAGCAACTAACTTGGCGTTATTGCTAGCTAAACCCGCTAAACAAAACCCTAGAGTGTTAGCGCAGTTAATTGTAGATAATCTACCTGCGTCGGAGCTCGTAGCCAAAACCGAACTAGCAGGGCCCGGATTTATTAACTTCTTCTTCGATCACACTTGGCTCGCTAGTCAAATTGATGCCATGGTGGCAGACGATCGCGCCAATGTGCCGGTAGCAGCCCAAGCTCACACTATAGTGGTGGACTATTCAGCGCCTAACGTCGCTAAAGAAATGCACGTAGGTCATTTGCGCTCCACCATTATTGGTGATGCCGTAGTGCGCACCTTGGAGTTTTTAGGCCATAACGTGATCCGCGCTAACCATATTGGCGACTGGGGTACTCAATTTGGCATGTTGATTGCCCACCTTGAAGAGCTAGAAAAAGAAAATCCTGAGGTCGCCGACTCTGGCTTATCGGATCTTGAGCAGTTCTATCGCGAGTCTAAAGAAAAGTACGATGCCGATCCGGTGTTTGCTGAGCGCGCTCGCCAATACGTGGTTAAATTACAAGGCGGTGATGATTACTGTCTCACCATGTGGCAAAAGCTGGTCAATATTACCTTACAGCATAACCAAGCGGTTTATGATCGCTTAAATGTATCTCTGACCACCGACGATGTAATGGGCGAAAGCCAATATAACGCCATGTTGCCGCTGATTGTGGAAGACCTACAGCAGCAAGGGTTAGCAGTAGAAGACCAAGGCGCCATAGTGGTGTACTTAGACGAATATAAAAATAAAGACGGCGACCCGATGGGGGTGATTATTCGCAAAAAAGATGGCGGCTATTTATATACCACCACCGACATCGCTTGCGCTAAATATCGTTATGAAGAGCTAGGCGCCGATCGAGTGCTGTACTTTATTGACTCCCGTCAGCATCAACATTTAGCGCAAGCGTGGAGCATAGTGCGCAAAGCTGGCTATGTGCCCGAGTCGGTTAGCCTAGAACACCATGCCTTTGGCATGATGTTAGGTAAGGATGGTCGCCCCTTTAGAACCCGCTCTGGTGGCACGGTACGTTTGGTTGACTTACTCGACGAAGCCCAAGAAAGAGCGGCGGCCTTATTAGATAAAAAAGACACTCAACTCAGCGAACAAGAAAAACAGCAAGTTGTTAACAGTGTGGCCATGGGCGCCGTTAAATATGCTGACCTCTCAAAAAGTCGCACCACCGATTACATCTTCGACTGGGAAAACATGCTGTCTTTTGAAGGTAATACCGCGCCTTACTTACAGTATGCTTACACCCGTATTCAGTCGATCTTTCGCCGCTCGGGCATTGTTTCTGACAGCAGCTTACAAGGTCGGGTGATTATTAATGCCCCCGCAGAAGAAGCCTTGGCCCAAAAATTAGTACAGTTTAATGACACTATTAAGTCGGTCGCCGATAAAGGCTTACCCCATTTAATGTGCTTATATTTATATGAACTATCCGGGGCCTTTATGAGCTTTTATGAAGCCTGCCCAATTAATAAAGAAGGGGTCAGCGTTGAAGAGCGCAGTAGTCGCTTACGCTTATGTGCCGCTACCGGCCGCGTGTTAGAGCTAGGCTTGTCGCTGCTGGGTATTGATACCATGGAGCGTATGTAAGTCATGGCGAAAGATTACGTTAAACGTAGCAAGCCAAAGCCCAGACCAAAAAACCAACGCCGCCCCGCTAAGGGCGGCGGCCGCAGTGCGCCGCCTGCTAAATCATTTCCTTGGTTGCCGGTGCTGCTATTGGTCATGGTAGCTGGTGCCTTGGGCTACTTAATTTATATTATTAAAGGAGCGGCGGATAACCGGCCAGCTCAGGCACCGGCGGTACAAACACAGCCGCCACCTGCGCCGGTTGCACCCCCTCCTGCACCAGCGAATCCAATTGATCAAAAGCCCATTGAAAAATGGACCTATATTGAACAATTAGAAAATAAAGAAATTGTGGTTAAGGTACCAGAGGCAGAAAAGTCGACGCGACCCTATTTAATGCAATGTGGTTCGTTTCGCTCTGCCGAACAAGCGCAACAGCTAAAAGCAAAAATTGCCTTTCAAGGCTTAGTCGCTCAAGTTCGCCACAGCAGTGGCAGTTCGTGGCACCGCGTCATTTTGGGCCCCTATGATAGTAAACGACTAGCTGAGCAGCATAAACACCAGCTAATTAAAGCAAAAGTCGTCAGCGATTGCGCAATCTGGTTCTGGGAGGGTTGATCTAGGCGCTAAGTGCCCCCATTTCTCTGAGGTATGACATTTTTAATCAGCCTAGCTGATCACACCGTCAAGTGAGGTTTTTAGTGACAACAATCGTTTCAGTTCGCCGTAATGGCAAAGTAGTTATCGGTGGTGATGGCCAAGTTTCCTTGGGTAATACCGTAATGAAAGGCAATGCTCGCAAAGTACACCGTTTATATAATGGCAAGGTACTAGCCGGTTTTGCCGGTGGTACCGCCGATGCGTTTACTCTGCTGGAACGGTTTGAAGCCAAGCTACAAGCGCACCAAGGTAACTTAGAAAGAGCGGCAGTAGAGCTTGCTAAAGATTGGCGTACCGAGCGCTCGCTGCGTCGCCTAGAAGCACTCCTCGCCGTGGCCGATGATAAAAACTCGTTTATTATTACCGGTAATGGTGACGTAGTGCAGCCCGAAGATGATCTGATCGCTATTGGCTCTGGGGGCGCGTTTGCTCAATCGGCGGCGCGTGCCTTGTTAGAAAACACCGACTTAGACGCCACTGAGATCGTTAAAAAGGCGCTCACCATTGCCGGTGAAATATGCGTGTTTACCAATAGCAACCAAACGGTTGAAGAATTGGACTACCAAGGCTAACAGGCTTTAGGGCAGCGCGTTTACCCTGCCCTCATTATAGGATTTTATTATGTCTGATATGACACCCAGAGAAATAGTTCACGAATTAGACCGCCACATTGTTGGTCAGGGCCAAGCTAAGCGCGCGGTAGCTATAGCGTTGCGTAACCGCTGGCGCCGTATGCAGCTTCCTCAAGAGTTGCGCCAAGAAGTCACGCCCAAAAACATTTTAATGATAGGCCCAACGGGCGTTGGTAAAACAGAAATTGCTCGCCGCTTGGCAAAGCTTGCCGATGCGCCTTTTATTAAGGTAGAAGCGACTAAATTTACCGAAGTGGGTTATGTCGGTAAGGAGGTCGACAGTATTATTCGCGACTTGACCGACATTGCGATGAAAATGACGCGCGAGCAGCAAATGAAACAGCATCGCCATCACGCCGAAGAAGCCGCAGAAGAGCGTATATTAGATGCCTTGCTGCCTAACCCACGTAATACCTGGGGCGAAGAAGAAAAGGCCGATAATAGCGGTAGTCGACAAATTTTTCGTAAAAAACTGCGTGAAGGCCAGTTAGACGATAAAGAAATTGAAATTGATGTGTCCGCTCAGCAAATGGGCATTGAAATCATGGCTCCCCCCGGCATGGAAGAAATGACCAACCAGCTCCAAGGCATGTTTCAAAATCTGTCGGCAGGCAATACCAGTAAAAAGCGTAAGATGAAAATCAAAGACGCTATTAAACTGCTGATTGAAGAAGAAGCGGGCAAGCTGCTTAATCCAGAAGAGTTAAAAGAAGCCGCGATTCATTTAGTAGAAAACCAAGGCATTGTGTTTTTGGATGAAATTGACAAAATCTGTAAACGCGGTGAAAGCTCCGGTCCCGATGTCTCTCGTGAAGGGGTACAGCGTGACCTGCTGCCATTAGTAGAAGGCAGCACGGTAAACACTAAGCATGGCATGGTGCGTACTGACCATATGCTGTTTATCGCCTCTGGTGCCTTTCAGATTGCCAAGCCATCAGACTTAATTCCTGAGTTACAAGGCCGGCTACCGATCCGCGTTGAACTCACTTCACTGAATACCGACGACTTTGAGCGAATTTTAACTGAACCCAATGCTTCTTTAACCGAGCAATATAAAGCCTTACTGGCCACCGAAAACGTGGTAGTCGACTTTACCACGGGTGGTATTCGCCGCTTAGCGGAAGCGGCTTGGCGGGTCAATGAAAGTACCGAAAACATTGGTGCTCGTCGTTTACACACCATTATGGAGCGATTATTAGATGAGCTATCTTTTGAAGCCTCTGACAGAGCGGGTGACACTATCGTAGTCGATGAAGACTATGTGGATCGCTACCTCAAAGACCTGGTCGAAGATGAAGATCTAAGCCGCTTTATTCTTTAATCTGCGCGCCTCCCCCGGGAGCGGTCACACAATAGTGATTGAAAACCGCTCCCGCCTCTTTATACTTGGGAACACCTTGTTTCCTGATGTGGCTGATTCCATGGAATACAATACTTCTGAACTGTGCGATACCTATATTGATATGGTGGATGTGGTTGAACCCATGTTCTCCAGTTTTGGCGGCCGTAATTCCTTTGCTGGCGCTGTTTCCACTATCAAGTGTTTTGAGTCCAACGGCTTAATTGCCGAAGCAGTAAAAGAAGACGGCGTAGGCCGCGTACTGCTAATCGATGGTGGTGGCTCTTTGCGACGAGCGCTCATTGATGCTGATATTGCCGAGACTGCCGCTCAGAATGGCTGGGAAGGTATTATCTGTTATGGCTCAGTTAGAGAAGTAGACTCTTTGGAAGAGCTAGATATTGGCATTCAAGCGTTAGCGTCTATTCCCGTAGGCGCTGAAGATACTGAGTTTGGTGAGCATGAAGTGCCGGTTAACTTTGGTGGGGTTACTTTTTTACCCGCCGACTATGTTTACGCTGATACGACTGGGATTATTTTATCTCCTGAGCCACTCGATATTGAAGACGATTACGACAGCGAAGACGACCAATCCTAACAGATAGCTGTCAGCGCTAAGCCGTCAGTGAGGGAGCACAAGCAAAGCGCTAAAACAAAAGGCCAACCCCATGAGGTTGGCCTTTTTGTTCCACTTATCTGACAGCTAATAGCTTACGGCTTACCGCTGCTGTTATACGTTTTCTTCTACCTGATCAATTTTGCTTAGCAAGACGCGTAAGCGGTCTTGCCACGACTCATGCTCCTGCTTTAGCTGCTGATTTTCTTCACCTAGCTGATGATTTTTCTCTTTCAACTCGTCAATTTCCATTTGTAACAAAGAAATCGCATCTACAGCAGATTGAATTTTTGCTTCTAGTTTTTCTAATACATCAAATGACATTTTATACCCCTACATCACGGTTATACTGCACACAGGCCCTTAGCGACTAGCAGGATACAGCGGCGATTCGCCTACGACAAGCCGCCACGTTACTGTTGTCGCTAACCGCCGTTAATTATGAGTCGGTAAGTCAGTTACCGACTTAAATATTTTGGTTCATGTCTAACGAAGGCATTTGCGAGCAAGGCTTACCCACTACCTTAGCAGGCACTCCAGCGACAGTAGTATGGGCTGCGACTGGCTCTATCACCACACTACCCGCGCCTACTTTAGCACCGGGCCCCACCTCGATATTGCCTAAAATTTTAGCGCCCGCCCCAATCATGACCCCAGCACGAATTTTGGGATGACGATCGCCACCCGCTTTACCGGTACCACCTAAGGTGACCCCTTGTAGTATAGAGACGTTATCTTCAATCACCGCTGTTTCACCCACCACTATGCCGGTGGCATGATCAAACATAATGCCTTTACCAATACGTGCCGCAGGGTGCACATCCACATCAAATACTACCGATATTTGGTTTTGCAAATACGTTGCCAAGGCACGACGCCCCTGACGCCATAGCCAGTTTGCCACTCGATAGCCTTGCAGTGCGTGAAATCCTTTTAAATATAATAAGGGCGTAGAAAATAAATCTACCGCCGGATCTCGTTCTTGTACCGCGCAAATATCAGTGGCCACCATATCTAAAATACCCGGTTCAGCTTTAATAACCGTTTCTATAATTTCCCGCAGGCTAATCGCCGGCATCACGGTGCTTTCTAGCTTATTCGCTAAAATAAAGCTCAGCGAGCACTTCAGACTGTCGTGATTAAGAATGGTGGAGTAATAAAAGCTACCAAGCATCGGCTCTTCTGCAATCATCCACCTTGCTTCTTCACGAATGCGTAACCAGGTGCTCGCTAATATGCCGTCTTCCATAAGTCAAACCTTGTCTTTAATAAAGTGATGGGTTTTCATCTCCTCGCTAGTAGGAGGGAGGGCCGACAATGGGTCCATATGAATAATAATATCGGTGTTAGAAAACAGTTGCTCTAAGGCGTGCTCTGCTTGTAGTGCTATGCCATGGGCTTCTAGTAAGGCTAAGTTATCATCTAATTCAAGATGTAACTGAATAAAGCGTATTGGCCCTGCTCGGCGGGTGCGTAAGTCATGTAAGCCATACACGCCCTTAATCGCTAAACAAACATCAACAATGCGCTCTTGCTCGGCCACAGGCAACTGATGATCTAACAAGGTATGTACTGCATCATACCCAATTTTTAAAGCGCCTTTAAGAATATATCCGCCAATTAATATGGCAAACACCGCATCGGCCCATAGGACACCCTGCCAGGCTAAGGCGATAGCCACTAATACGCCTACGTTGAGTAAAATATCCGAGCGGTAATGTAATTGGTCGGCACGGATCGCTACCGAGTCCGTCTTTTTGATAACGTAACTTTGATAAAGCACTAACCCTAGCGTTAACAATAGCGAAAATACCATCACCGCTATGCCTATCGGCGCATGAGTGACGGTTTGCGCATGAAACAAATGAGAAATACCACTGATCATTAAAAAGATAGCGGAAGCGCTAATAAACGCCGATTGGGCCAAGCCCGCTAACGACTCTGCTTTACCATGCCCAAAGCTATGCTCCTCATCGGGCGGTACTAAGGCATAACGGATCGCCATCAGATTAATTAACGAAGCACTAATATCAAGTAAAGAGTCGGTCAGCGAGGCTAACATACTTACCGAATCGGTATAAAACCAAGCCAATAACTTAGCCACTATCATGATCGCCGCAGCCGTTGTAGCGGCCATGGCAGCGCGAGTCACTAATCGCTCATAGTTGTTCTTTTCAGTGCTAACGTCACTCATTTTATATATTTCCTAATCCTATATTAGTGGCGAGGCGCAAACGGTAAGGCGATAAATAGGCATCGAGACCCACGGGTGAGTCCTTACTACGGCCACCTGCACTGCCATCTTGGCTATTATTGACCACCTATAAAATCTTGCTGCCGCCATGCCTCGTAACTAATAATGGCCACCGCATTAGCTAAGTTCAAACTACGACTCTCGGCTTGCATGGGGACCCGGATCCGCTGTGCTGGCTCTATACTATCTAATACCGAGGGGGGTAAGCCGCGAGTTTCTGGGCCAAATAACAACACATCCCCCGCTTGATAGGCTACTTTATGATGTAACTGGCTACCTTTAGTGGTGCAAGCAAAGAGTCGATTTCCAGCCACTGCGGCCAAAAAATCGCCATAGTTGGCATGCACGCTAATATGACCAAAATCCATATAGTCGAGCCCCGCGCGGCGTAACTTTTTTTCTTGTAGATCAAACCCTAAAGGTTCAATTAAATGTAAACGACAGCCGTTATTACGAACCAGCCGCATAATATTACCGGTATTAGGGGCAATTTCGGGTTCATACAGCGCGATATCAAACATATTTACTCTCTTAATGATTTCTGCCACGGAATCCACGGAACCCACAGAAAAATAAAGATAAAGGCGAAAAGTAACGGTAATGGTAAGAGCGAGACCATGCCCGATGAAGGTTTTGTATTTAGACCTTACCTATTAATAGTCTTATCTCGGTTTTGTATTTTTTAGAGCTGATCACTATTTTTCCGTGTTCTTCCGTGGATTCCATGGCAAAGATATTGATCAGTTCGTTTTCCAGATTAGTATCACACGGCTCCGCCGCTAATAAACCCTGGCCCACGCTCTAATCGCCACCAGGCCCAGCCCAAGGTAACTCCTCGCGCTAGCATAAAGCACAGCATGGCCAGCCACAGACCATGATTACCTAAGCTTTGACTCACCCACCACACGGGAAAGAATACCCCAGCCGTCGCCAATAACATCATATTGCGCATGTCACTTCCTCGAGTGGTACCAATAAAAATACCATCAAGAATAAAGCACCAGCAAGCGGCGATTGGCATCACTATCATCCAAGGTAAATATAAATTAGCTTGCGCGCGCACTTCTTCAATACTCGTAATAAGATGAATTAGCGTGGAGCCTGCCACGGCAAATAACAGCACAAAGCCGCATGCCACAATAAAGCCCCAAAATAGATTTAATCCGCACACTAGGTAAAACTCAGCTTTGTTACGCGCTCCCACGGCTTTACCTACCAACGCTTCTACGGCATAAGCAAAGCCATCGAGTCCAAAAGAGATAAACATTAAAAAATTCATCAACACCGCATTAGCAGCTAATACATCATCACCGAGGCGGGCACCTTGCATCGTCATAAAGGCAAAGGTCAGTTGTAAGCAAAGCGCGCGAATAAAAATATCACGGTTTAAGCCCAGTAAACGCTTAATAGCATTCAAGTGTAATGTGCGCTGCCAAAAACCCGCTGACAGTGTAATTGCTCGTCGCTGTAGGGTGCGCCAGACTAAATACGCGCCTAACACTGTGGCTAAGTAATCGGCCAATACCGAGGCGGCAGCTGCCCCCTTTACTTGCCAGCCCAGCCCCATCACAAACCAAATATCGAGCACGATATTAAGACTATTGCCTAAGATCAGTAATAGCATGGGCGCACGGGCATTTTGATTACCTAATAACCAACCTAACAAGACAAAGTTACTTAAGGCTGCCGGTGCGCTCCAAATACGCACCGACACATAATCGCGACCATAATGCTGCACCTCGGCACTGGTATCGACGATAGCAAACGCCAGCTCGGTTAATGGCCCTTGGAGTAATAAAATAGCCAATGCCAGTGCGCCCGCTAATATCAGGCCATGAGCGAGCACTTGTACTATGCCTTCGTCATCGTTAGCGCCCACCGCTTGTGCCGTGAGTCCGGTAGTAGACATGCGCAAAAAGCCTAATAACCAAAAGATTAAGCTAATAATAGTGGCGCCTACCGCCACACCGGCTAAGTAATAAGCGTGATCCAAATGGCCTATCACTATGGTATCCACTAAGCCTAACAGTGGCACCGTGATATTGGACAACACCATCGGCAACGCCAAGGCAAATACTTGGCGGTGGCGTGACCAACAAAAGAAAGAAAGAGGCATCAGGCAGCACTAGCCAAACAAGCTAAGGTTTCCACTGGGCAACGATACGTGAGAAGTTACTGACCAGCTCAGGGCCATCTACTAGTGGCATTTCGCTTTGCTCGTCAAAACTGGGGCGAAAAGTAGCGTGCAGCTCCCCTTTTGGATTGACTAGGGCGATAGCGGCAGAGTGATCGATAAGATAATGATCAGAATCGCGCTCATATACCCCATAAATTAAACCCAGTTGCTGCACTGCAGGCATCAAGGCTTCATGGTCGGCGGTGACCGCGATAAAGTTAGAGTTAAAATAGCCGGTGTATTCTTTTAAGCGCTCCGGCGTATCTCGTTTGGGGTCGGCTGAAATAAATATCACTTGTACCTGCTCGGTAATGGCCGTGAGCTCAGGATAAATACGCGCTAAATCCGACAAGGTAGTAGGACAAATATCAGGACAATAAGTGTAGCCCACAAACAATAGGCTCCAATGCCCTTGGAGTGACTGTTTAGTGAAAGGCTGGTGATGGGTGTCGGTCAGTGTGAATTCACTTAACGACTCGGGTTCAGGATAAACCACCACCGCTTCAGTTAGACTATTATTTTTATCGGCATACCAGATACCGCCGCTTACGGTTCCCACCACCAATAAGGCAAGCGTGAGTAACCATATCCATCTGCGTGTTTTAGCCATAATCAATCCTGTGACTCACCTAATAAGCGCCAAGGCCCAACGCTGAGCCTATTAATGAGCTTCATTGTAATGGGCTTTGCGATGAAGGTCTAAAATAGCGCGAGCAGAAAGCAACAAAGCCAAGACAACGTGGCTGTCTTGGCTTTGTTTAAGGGCGGTTATGCTGATTTAAAAATCAGAGTTACGAATAACCCCTACCGCCAACCCTTCAATAATGAGCTCTTGGGTCCGCAAGTCTACCTCGATGGGTGTCAACTCTTCGTTTTCGGGAAGTAAACTGACTTTAGTGCCGTTACGCTGAAAACGTTTCACCGTCACTTCATCATCTAGACGTGCTACGACTACTTGGCCATTGCGGGCTTCTTGTACTTTATGCACTGCTAGCAAATCACCGTCCATAATACCGATATTTTTCATGCTCATGCCCTGCACGCGCAGCAAAAAATCAGCCGGCGGATGGAATAAGCTAGGATCGAGCTGATAATGACTTTCAATATGCTGTTGCGCCAAAATCGGCTCACCGGCGGCAACCTGACCGACTAACGGCAGACCGAGCTCTTCTTCCTCTTCGGGTAAGCGGATCCCTCGAGAGGTGCCCGGGATCATGGTAATAACCCCTTTTTTAGCCAGCGCTTTTAGATGCTCTTCTGCCGCATTGGCAGATTTAAACCCTAGCGTGCTGGCAATTTCGGCGCGGGTGGGTGGCATACCCGTTTGCTGAATATGATCTTTTATTATCTCCAGTACCTGAGACTGGCGCGGCGTAAGGGCTTTCATAGCACACCTGTTTTTTTATACAGTTAACTGTCAGTATATCCAGTAATTTAAGGAGAGCAAGGAAAAGACGTTCGCAAGCTCAAAGCACGACCCTCTTTTACTTACCACAAGGTTAAAACAATTCCGACAAACACCAACATGCCCACATAGTTATTATTTAAAAAGGCACTAAAACAAGGAGCTCGCTCGCGGTCGCGGATCAAGCGTTGTTGATAAGCAAATAAGGCGGCGGCGCCTAAGAGACTCCAGTAATAGAAAGCACCTAATACAAAGCTTTGTCCAACCGCCACTAGCAATAATAAGGTGATGAATTGTAATAAACCGACGATGAGCTTGTCGTAACGGCCAAACAACACCGCCGTGGACTTAACGCCAATTTTTATATCATCGTCGCGGTCAACCATGGCATACATGGTATCGTAGGCAATGGTCCAGGTAAGGTTGGCGGCAAACAAGAGCCATAAGCCGGCCGACAAACTATTAGCTTGCGCGGCAAAGGCCATAGGGATTGCCCATGAAAAAGCGATGCCCAAAAATAATTGCGGCAAATGAGTGTAGCGCTTCATAAAAGGATATAAGGCGGCCCAGCCTAAGCCCGCTACCGACAGTAATATCGTTAACTTATTAGTAGTTAATACCAATAAAAAAGAAATCAGCACTAATAACGCAAAAAAACCAGTGCTTGGCGCTCGGTGAGCTCACCTGAGGGTAAGGGCCTAGCCACCGTACGCTTCACATAACCGTCGATATGGCGATCGGCATAATCATTAATAACACAGCCCGCCGAGCGCATTGAAAATACCCCTACTACAAACACCACCACCACCCAAGCGGTGGGCCGGCCCTCTCCTGCAAGCCAAATCGCCCACAAAGTAGGCCATAGCAGTAATAAAGTCCCTATGGGTTTATCTAATCGGGCCAACGCCATATAAGCGCGCCAGCGGGGTCGAGTGGGTATAGAAGTCATGAGGTTATTACTCTTGATAGACATGTTCTTGGGGCAAAAATAATTCGGTCACTAATACTTGTGCTTGAGGAATAGCTAATACAGAGCGTCTCGCCCAAGGGAGCAATTGAGTACTATTAACCAGAGAAGTGAGCTGTTGAGTCTGTTGCAGGCCCTGCCACTGCGCTTGGTTGAGCTGGGCAAATTCAAAAGCACTACGCGTTAGTTGGGGGTGCTCAAAAAGTAACTCGCCTAAGGCACGCTCACCTAGTCCTGCTAAAGCGGGCACCGCTTGCTCGGCCGATTGTGTATATAATGAGCTGGCATAAATCCACGGCTGGCCATCGCATAATAATAAAACTTCACGACAATTCGCTTGCTTAGCACCTAACCACCCTTGTTGTTCGGCACTTAACTTAACGTGACTGCGGGTAGCTTGGAGTTGCACATTAAAGTGCTGACAGTGACGACGTAAACGCTCAGTTAACGAGCCGGTATCTTGTAACCAGCTGTTGAGCATAGCAATCGTACTGGCGGTTGACTGCCAAGACCAATTAGCATCAGCGCTCCTTATATCAGCGTCAATAATAGGCATAGTCATTAGCCCCACCTAGGGCTAAAATAGCCAAAAATGTGTGTTACTCGCAGCTTTGCTGGGAAAAAATAGCTATTCACTTGACCGCCCCACACTTTATTTTAAACAATACACCCATTCTTTAGCTCACAAGGCTGACTATGTTTCGTTTAATTGCCCTTTGCTTGCTATTCACTGCCAGCCAGCTTCACGCTCAAGAAGCGGCGCTTGAAGGCCCGCTATATTACACAATAACGCCTGATATTATTACTAACTACCAAAACTCCGGCCAAACCTTAGGCTATATTCGAGTGTCGGTAGGGCTGATGCTAGAAAGTAGCGAGCAGATGCCGTTAGTTGAGCAGCATATTCCCTTGATCCGAGATGCTATTAACAGTCTGCTAGCAGAGCAGGACCAGCAAGAAATTCGCTCACTCACGGTACGTAACGAGTTAGCGACTCAAGGACAACAGCGATTGAATGATTTATTGCTACACGAAACCGGTGAAGCTCCCATCCGCCGCCTGTTGTTTACCAAGTTTTTATATCAGTAAGTAAATTACCTCTAGCTCAAAAGAGGCGTGCTTCGCCTTTCCCTCTGTCTAACCAGGCTTGCAGCAGACCTATTAGCCCACCACCTAAGTGCGCCAGGTTCGCTACCGGCCCTAATACACCCGCAAAGCCCAGTATCAACCACACCACCATAAACACCGCCATGCCGTCGGGCAAACCGATGCCCCTCCCAGGATTAAGTTTGCCAAACAACCAAACGTAAGCCAGCAAGGCGTACACCACTCCCGATAAGCCACCAAAATGCGGGCCGCTCACTAAAAACTGTAAAATATTGGGAATAAGTGCTGCGACTAATAATAAAACGATAAGTTTACCGCGCCCTAAGCCAGCTTCTATCATGCTGGCTAAGTACCACCACCAAAATAGATTAAAAACCAAGTGCATGAGCGAGAAATGCAGTAAAGCAGGGGTAAAACCACGCCAAATATCGGGCCCGATTAGCTGAGATAAATGAGACGGAAAGGCCAACATGGCATAGAGAGGTGCGCCCATCGCTTGCAGCCCATAAATAAGCAAACACGATAGCAGCACCAGCATATTAACTGGGCCAGTGCGCTGGAGCAGGTTATTGAACATACTGGGCTGAGAAGAACGAGCAAACTGCACATGAGTGTCGCCATGGCGCCAAGCGGCGGCCTGATAGCGAGGATGTAACGGCTCGGCAATAAAGCGTTTTATTTCCTGCTCGGCTTCGGATGAGCGCGTTTCATCTACCAACCAAATGCTGGCTTGCTGCGCATCGTCCAAGGTTAGCTCACAATGAATTCCTAATTCAGTTAGGTAATCCACCAGCGACTGTGCGCGGCGCGGCTCATCCAGTACCAGCAGCAGTTTCATTAAGCAGCTACCACCGGCTGAGTGCGGCGCCACGCTTCAAAGCCACCATTTAGGCTGTACACTTCTTCAAACCCTTGGTGGATTAAATATTGTGCCGCGCCTTGGCTGCTCACCCCGTGATAACACATCACGATCACCGGCGTGTCGTAATCAGTTTCGTTAGTAAAGGTTAACAGGGTGTCGTTAGTTAAATGAAAAGAGCCGTCCACATGAGCCTCAGCAAACGACTGGGGATCACGAGTATCGACTAATCGCGCCTCGCCTTTGGCTAATAATACTTGAGCCTCGGCCACTGAAATATGGGCAAACTGCTCCATCAATTACTCCTCACTGCTAATAATAACGTCAGTTTAACGAAACTAACGGGCGGCGCAACGTAA
>JAAYRH010000066.1 GCA_012518835.1 Aeromonadales bacterium
AGCTCTCAGGGATGGGGTTATGGCGTGTCATGGGAGGTGACTCTGTTTCCTTATTTATGCCGACTTCAAATTTTAGCGCAGTACCAAAGCTATAACACCGCGGCTTATTAAAGTAGCAGAGCAAGGCAAGCTGCGCTGAACCATGGCGTAGCTTGCCTTGTTTAGAAAAACTTCGATTAGCGCGCCGTGACTCTTAGGGCAGGATCTGTGGTTAGGGCACCTTCCTGCACCAGCAGTTGCTGGGGTTGACAGTGCATTAAAAACCGCACTGGCGCAGCGGCTTTGTTTGCTATCACAAGCTCAAGTGAGTCACCACAAAGTAGAGCACCATTTAATACCCTTGCTTGGTTATTAATCCAGGCACTCCCAGTCACTATTTGATACTTTTGAGTTAGTGCAACCCGGTAGTGATCGCCTCCGTCGGTTTGCCACTCCCAGATACCGGCGACGTTAGCCGGTACTATCCACTTATAAATATTGATCCCAGCGCTATGATGTTGCTGATCTGCCTTCCAGTCCCCCATCTGAAAGGCATGGGACACAATGCGCGTGCCGGGGCGCAGTTCGTTTAATAATCGGGGGCGTAGTGCTAGGTTTACTAAGTCCAGCAGATAGAGAGTCACTACCGTGGCGGCGCTAAAGTCCGCATCCATAAGATCACCTTCAAAAAAGTGCACTAAATGCTCCACTCCGGTGTAACCAGCGTACTCTATTGCTTCATTAATGCGCTGCGGATCCATGTCAATACCCACGCCTCGGGTATTATACTCAAGGGCGGCGGTCACCAGAATACGGCCATCACCACAACCGAGATCAAATAAAAGATCAGTGCTACTGATCTCTGCTAGCTCGAGCATGGCATGAACTATTTTTTCATCGGTGGGAAGGTAGGGCACATCCAAACTTAACTCGGGATGACTGGCTGCGTCTTCATCAAAGGCGAGATCCTGATAATCGGTATTGGAAAGAGAGTAATCATCCATTTCATAATCGAGATCCCGCAGCTCATCGACATGCTCGTCATCATGGTCAAACTCTAAATGTGTGTACAAGATACGCCCTTAATAAGTAATGATATTGCGCGATCAGCCCCAGTGTAAAATAAAACCTTAGGGCGGTTAGCATATTGGCTAGCCAGCCAGCTTGAGCTGCCATAACGGCGCATCTGTTAGCTTAAGATGGCGCAGATAAGCCAGTAAGCCGCCGGTACCCGGTTGAGGTGGATGGGCTATTAGCCCTTGTAGTAGCTCTTGTTGTTGCCATGCTTCTAATGCTAACTCATGCTGTAGTAGCTGGAGATAATCACTGGTGGTTAACTTGGCCTTTAATTGTCGACGTAGTTGGCGCCATTGCTCAAACAGCGGCCTGCGTTGTTCAACTAAGGGTAACAAGAGGTTGGGCTCCGCCCTAAAGCCTCGAGCATCCAGCATAATAAGCAGCAGCAATAAGTTGACGTTAGCACCCTGCTCATCTTGTAACTCAAGGCATGCCTCGGCGACGCCGGGGCGAGCATAATGTTGTTCACTAAACTGCCAAAGCTGTTCGCTACTCGGTATCATCATCTTAGTCCTTTATGACTGCTCCAGTGTTTCTAGCTGCTCTTGTAACTCCAACCAGTCCGCTTCGGCAGCGGCGAGTTGTTGCTGTAACGGCGCCTGAGCTTGTAGTAGCTGCTGTAAGGTGTCTTTATTTTCCCCTTGATAGAGCTCGGGATCTGCCAGCTGTTGCTCTATATCGTCCAGTTTAGTTTGGCAGTCATCCATTTGTTTTTCGCACTGGGTGATCGCTTTGCGCAGCGGCTGTGTTTGTTGGCGCAACTCGGCTTGGCGGCGCTTTTCATTTTTACGGTGTTGCGCTGAGTTATCGGCGGTGGTGGGTGACGCTGGTTGTTCTGCCTTATGTTGGTTGATAAGCCACTGATGATAATCTTCTAAATCGCCATCAAAGGCCTGCACCTTGCCATCATCGACTAGATAAAATTCATCGGTAGTGGCGCGCAACAAGTGACGATCGTGAGACACAATTACCATAGCACCTTCAAAGTATTGCAAGGCATGGGTAAGGGCGTCGCGCATGTCTAAGTCCAAGTGGTTAGTCGGTTCATCCAGTAATAATAGGTTGGGCTTTTGATACACAATTAAGGCTAAGACTAAGCGCGCTTTTTCTCCCCCAGAGAAAGGACCCACCGGATCGTTAACTTGATCGCCTTTAAAATCAAAACCGCCTAAATAATCGCGCAAGCTTTGCTCACTGGCCTTAGGATCTAGACGCGCTAAGTGAGTGAGAGGTGACTCTTCTAAATGCAGGCTTTCTAACTGATGTTGAGCAAAATAACCTAAGGCAATGCCGCTATTGGCTTCCAGCTTGCCTGATAATGGTGCCAGCTCGCCGGCTAACAGTTTGATGAAGGTCGATTTACCGGCACCATTACGACCTAATAGTCCAATGCGTGAGCCTGGCACTAGATTCAGCTTAATATCAGATAAGATGACGCGCTCACCGTAACCGGCTGAGAGTTTTTCCATGGCGATTAGCGGTATTGGCAGATTGTCGGGAGCTAAAAAACTAAAGGTAAAGGGCGAGTCTAATAAGGCCGGTAAGATGCGCTCCATTCGCTCCATGGCTTTGAGTCGACTTTGGGCTTGTTTAGCTTTAGTGGCTTTATAGCGAAAGCGATCCACAAAGCTTTGCATATGCGCCAGCTCGCGTTGTTGTTTTTCAAACATCGACTGTTGTAAAGACAAGTGCTCGGCACGCATTCGCTCAAAATCAGAATAGCTACCGGTGTATTCATTGAGCTTAGCGTTTTCAATATGAATAATACGCGTGACGACGGCATCGAGAAAGTCCCGGTCGTGAGAGATCAAAATCAAGGTGCCTGCATAGCTTTTTAACCAGCGCTCCAACCACATCACTGCATCTAAGTCTAAGTGGTTAGTGGGCTCATCCAAGAGCAGTAAGTCGGAGCGGCAGATCAGCGCTTGGGCTAAGTTAAGCCGCATCCGCCAGCCCCCAGAAAATGCACTTACCGGTCGACTTTGTGTCTCATTGGCAAACCCTAAACCATGCAGCAACTCTGCAGCTCGGGCGTGAATATGATAGCCGCCATGAGTATCTAGCTGGCCATGCAGCTCGGCAATTGCCATGCCATTTTGCTCTTGCTCGGCTTTAGCCAGAGCGGCACACAAGCGACGATATTCCTGATCACCGTCAATCACATAATCGAGCGCCGAGCATTCGAGCGCGGGAGTTTCTTGCGCCACGCTGGCTAACTGCCAATCGGCGGGTAAGTTAAATTGACCGGCGTCTAAACTTAATTGGCCTTTGAATAAGGCAAATAAACTGGATTTACCACAGCCGTTTTTACCCACTAGCCCGACTTTTTGGCCGCCGTGAATGGTTGCACTGGTGTCTTTTAATAAGGGACGCCCGCCCCTTAGGAGTTCAATCTGGCTGAGGGTGATCATGTCTATCTTCCACAATAACAAAGGACAAAAAGGTATTTTACCTGTTTTTGGACACCGCTTCTCTAGGTGCGCTGCCAATAATCACAGGCGTGTTCAAACTGGGCAAAAGAGCTAAAGCCATGCTGAGCGAGTTGTTGCTCACTTAGCTGCCCGCGCGCTAAATCTTGTCGAGCGCGCAATAGCTGATATTGAGCACAAAAGTCGCTGGCGCTAATACCAAACTGAGCCGCAAAGGTTTTAGCTTGTGCTGCGCTTAGCTGAGTTGGATCAGGGGTCGACAATAATTGTTGCGCTGTAGGATAAAGGTGGCGCAATGGTGTGAGCGACTGGCGTTGTAATTCATCGTATAAAATACGACATAAGCGTCCCTGAGGACCGTGCCAGTCATTTTCCTCAGGGTGTTCGGCTAAGCGCCGGGCGGCGGCGGTTAATAACTCACTGTCTGGCACCAAGCCGACCTGTGAACCTTGCGTTAGGCGTAAAGAAAACTCTATCCAGCTGACGCGTGCACCAGCAAAATGATGCCAAGCGAATAAGGTATCGGCAGGCAAAAAAAGCGCTTGGTTAGCCGCTAAAGGATAAAGATGGCGACCTAGCTGTACTAAGCCGCAACCGTGGTGAATAACCAGTAAGACGCCTTTAATATGGCGCTGGCGCTTGCCGATAGTTAAGTGAGCCAGCTCAAGAAGCTGATGATAAATACTATAATGGGCATGGGTAGTCATTGTGATTGCTTCATTTTTGGCGGAGAATTTAACTTCACGTCATAGTGTAGGATGTAACCAAGATGGAACACCGTCGTAAAAAACGCTTTATAGCCGGCGCTGCCTGCCCGAAATGCAAGGCAATAGACACCATGATGCTGTATAAGGAGCAGGGTGTCGAGAAAGTAGAGTGTGTTAGTTGCGGTTATCAACAAAGCCAAACCGATGACGAGGTCGCAGCTGTCAGCCAGGGCGATGTGATTGGGATCTTTAAGCCAGAATAACCCCAGCCGCGCATTTAAACCAAGATAACCATGCTGTATGCTAAGACAAAATTCATTAACAGGTTAAACCTATGGCAATTTCTGAAAACAGTGTTGTTACCCTCGACTTCTCGGTCAGCAATGCAAATGGTGAGCTTCTCGACTCAACTGAAGATAAACAGCCCCTCGAGTATTTGCATGGTACGGGTTATTTAGTAGCCGGCCTTGAAGCCGAGCTCAATAATAAAGCGGTGGGTGAAGACTTTGATATTACCCTCGCGCCCGAGCAAGCCTACGGCGAGCGCGATGAAGCGTTAGTACAATCTGTCCCAGGTGAGTTATTTGATGGCATGGAAGTCAGTGAAGGTGACACCTTTGTTGCTGAAACTGATGATGGCCATCGCCCAGTGACAATAGTGGAAGTTGCTGAAGAATACGTAAAAGTAGATGGTAATCACCCGCTGGCGGGGATGACACTGACCTTTAAAGGGGTAGTGCGCGCCATTCGTCCAGCCACCGAAGAAGAAATTGCTCATGGCCATGTGCATGGTGAGCATGATCATGACCACGACGAAGCGGGTGGTTGTTGCGATCATCATCACTAAGAGCGCACTTGCTTGTGATGATTTCCAGTAATTAATAAGAAGGCGCCTTTAGGCGCCTTTTTTAATGGTAATGTTAGCCACTTTTATACCAATCTGTAAAACTAACGGATCAAAACCTTTTTGCCACGCAATCCACTGAAGAACACGGAAAAATAGTGATCAGTTCTGAAAAAACCAAGGTATAGGTAAGAGCCAAACATAACAGCTTGGACGAGAGGAGCTCTTACCCTATACAGTATTGAACATTTGTCGTTCGTGAACTTCGTCCGTGCCTTCTGTGTTCATCCGTGGCAAATATGGTCTTTAGTTTTTGCCTTTTCCTTAATGTAAGCTGATCACATACTTACTTAGAATGGTATTAATAGTGAGGAGGTGGTGTTTCATCTGCTTCACTGGCCAGCTCGCTGGGTTGTTGTAGTTGCTGCAGACGTTTAACCATTAAGCTAAGTTGGGCTTTTAAACGTGCTTGCTCTAGTCCTTGGGCACTGATCTCTTGGTGGAGCTGCTCTATAGTATCGTCTTGAAAAGCGAGTCGCGTTTCTAGTTGCTCTAAGCGCTCTAGTAGTTCTTTATTCATCATTTTTATCTCGTGAAGTGATAGTCCAAGTTTCCCCCAGTCCGGAAGAGCTTACACTAAACACTTGATTCTCATCAGTGAATGCGACGTCGAACACCATGGCGCTGGCGGGCCTGAGCTTAGTGTGGGTGCCTACTTGCCATTGCTCGAGTAAGTGACCGCTATTAAGTTGCCACAGCTCAAGGCGACGCGCCGTACTGCCGGTGAGTAGTTGTTGGTGTTCATTATCAAAGCGGGCGCTAACAAAAGTTTGGCCACGCTTTGGCACGGCCAATACGCCAAGCCGTTTACCCGAGGGTAGCTGGTGTAACTGCGCTTCGCCTTGGCTGCTGGCACTAAAAGCGACTTTTCCACTAGGATCTAAGCGCACCAAGGTAACACTACCGGTGTGTTGCCATTGGCTGAGCACTTGTGCGCTTTGTGTATCCCACAATAACACCTGCCCTGCTTGATCGGCACTCAAGGCATAGCGACCATTCGCAGATAAGTCCACGGAGTTAATAGTAGCTTTATGGCCCATAAATACTAAACGGCGACCTGAACTTAACTCAATAAACTCCAGCTCTCCATTGTCATAGCCCAACACCAAGCGCTGTCCATGATCGGCGATGGCTAAGGTGCGCAAGGTATGATTAAGTTCATAAAATCCCTGATTCTCTCCGCTAACTAATGACCAGATGGCGACCGTACGCTCGGTAGCCGTGGCGGCATATTGGCTGTCGGGGGCAATGGCGAGTAATAGTACGGGTTCGCTTACTTGGCCTTGGTGCCACTGATATAAAGGTTGGCGTGCATCGGCGTGCCACACTTGCACTGGGCCTAGGCCACTGGATACTAACGTTATTTTGCCATCGGCACTGGTTTGGGCGGCTAAAATAGCGCCTTTGGCATAGCGCTGCTCTTGTTGTGCTGAGCTGTGGCTATCGCACCCCGATATTAGTAATAATATGACGCAGCTTAGCCAAGTTAGTGGCGCTGATAGGATTTTTATGGTTTTGGGCTTTCGCATCGGTCACGGTAAACGTTAGTATAGGTAAGATTTGTTAAGCATCTCATTTTATATGTGAGTTTTCCCCTGTTCTGGAGTAAATAATGAAAAAACTGTTAAAAGTCAGCTTATTGGCCTCTGCAGTACTAGTTGGACTGAGTGGCTGTAATGACAAGCAAGCGTCTTCAAACGAAGTACAGCAGGCCAGCGACTTACCGGAATTGAAGAGCTTTGAAGCGAAGTCTGCTTATGCTATTGGCTTATCTATGGGCCGCTACATTGGCTCTACCTTAGAAAAGCAGCAAGAGCTGGGGATTGAACTAGACGACAATATCATTCTAAGCGGTGTACGAGATGGCTTTGCAGATAAAGGCCAAATGAGCGATGAAGAAGTTCAAGAAGCGCTGACTGCGTATGATGAGCACCTTAATGGTTTAATTGAAGAAGAGTCACAGGCCGAAGCGGCTAAGACGCTTACCGAAGGTCAGGAGTTTTTGGCAGAAAACGCCAAGCGTGATGAAGTTACCGTCACCGACTCAGGCTTGCAGTATGAAGTGTTGACGGACGCTGAAGGTGAAAAGCCTGCCGCAGAAGATACGGTTACCGTGCACTATAGCGGCACTTTAGTTGATGGTACGGTATTTGATAGCTCCATTGAGCGCGGCGAGCCAGCTACTTTCCCGCTGAATCAGGTGATCCCAGGTTGGACTGAAGGTGTACAACTGATGCCAGTAGGATCTAAATATAAGTTAGTGATCCCTTCTGAGCTAGGCTACGGCGAAGCTGGTGCCGGTACTATTCCCGGTAATGCGGTATTGATCTTTGAAGTTGAGCTACTGGATATTGAAAAGCCAGAGCAGCCAAAGAGCGAAGAGCCAGCGGCCGATAAGCCAGCAGCTGAGCCTGCTAAAGACGAGTCAGCTAAGGCCGAGGACAAACCGTCTGAGGACGATAAAGAAAAAGCTGACAAGTCAGCTGAGTAACACATTAACGGCGCCTAGGGCGCCGTTTCTATTTGTGCTTGCAACTGCTGCCAGTGCACCTCATTGATTAGCAAAGCTTCTTTTGCTGTTTTACTTAGCCGTTTCAGGTGATATTCCAACTTAAGCGCTAGTGAATGACTCGCGACGTTACGCTGCCACACCAGTGTGGCGGGGCGGCGTGACCATACGTAGCGAGAGGCGCGGGCCGCATGGTGATTATGCTCTTGGCAGCGGCGCTGTGGATCTAAACTAATACCTGTATATAGGCTATTATCGCGACAGCGTAGCAAATAAATATACCAACACTGAGCGGGAGTCACTGTAGATAAAACCGCCATTAATATTATCAAGTTCAGTTAATAATTATCATATGATAACGAGGTTCAGGCATGAAAAATACTAATCTAGCACCCGCGTTAATCTTAGGTGGCACCATCGCATTAGGCTTAGTAGGTAGTGGTAGTTATTTAAATGATGCCGTGCAATCGTGGAAGCAGGCAGACCGAGTGGTCTCAGTAAAAGGGTTGGCTGAGCGAGAGGTGGAAGCAGACTTGGTATTATGGCCGCTGAGCTTTGCCGTCGCTGCCGACAATTTAGCCGACTTATACCAAGCCATTGATGAAGCAAGAAACAAAGTCACGGCCTTTTTAACTCAGGCAGGGTTTAGCAAAGATGAGCTGAGCTTTGCCGCTCCCGTAGTAGAAGATCAGTGGGCCAACCAATATGGCGAACAGCGCCCGCCACAGCGTTATAAAGCCGATGCAGTATTATTAGTGCGTAGCCAGCAAGTGGCTAACGTTAAAAAAACGCAACCGGAGTCGGCGCAACTAGTGAGCCAAGGAGTGCTATTAACCCAACGCTATGAGCATAAGATCCAATATATCTTTACCCGTCTTAATGAAATAAAGCCGCAAATGATTGCTGAGGCGACGGCCAACGCACGCCAAGCTGCGCAGCAGTTTGCCGAAGATGCCGATGCCAGTGTAGGCGCCATCCGCTCGGCACAACAAGGATACTTTTCGGTAGAAGATCTTGACTCCTATACACCCGACATTAAGCAGGTACGGGTAGTAACAAACGTCGAATATTTATTGAATTGACTCGCGGTTGATTCATACAGCTCAGATAGTATTTGAAAAAAGCGCGAGTCGTCCCCATATTGGTTAATTCCCCCATAAACGCGGATTAAACGCGCAAGCAGAGGTTGGAGTGGGCAAACTATTTTTCGGGTTTATAGCTGCTACGCTATTAGAGATTTTTGTATTTATTAAAGTAGGTAGTGAGCTGGGCGCGTGGCCAACCATCGCCTTAATCGTATTGACCGCAGTGGTTGGCTTGAGTTTGGTACGTATTCAGGGTTTTTACACCTTGATGGAGGTGCAGCGTAAAATAAATTTAGGCGAGCCTCCGGCACGAGAAATGCTCAGCGGCATTATGTTAGCAGTGAGTGGCGTACTATTAGTGCTGCCAGGATTTGTATCAGATTTAGGAGGCATTATCTTGTTATTGCCTCCGGTGCGAAACGCCTTAGTGGCGCGACTGATGGCGCAAGCAGAGCAGCAGCAAGCTCAGGGTGGCCATACTTATACTGGCGAATACTATCGCACCGATGATACTCCACCGCCTCAAGCGGGAGTGACGTTTGAAGGTGACTTTGAGCGTAAGGAAGACGACGATAAAGATAAGTAATATTAGCGCTTAGGCAGTTTTATCTTCAAGGGAAAAGACCACCAAGCAAAGGTGGCGGCCAGCGATCCCGCCACCATATTAGCTAATAATATACCAGTAAAAACCCCTGTTTCACCGTGCCAATAATTGCCTAGCCACACTAAAGGCAGCAAAATACCAAACAGTCGAATACTATTAAACAGCAAAGAAATGCTGGAGACCCGCAAGCCATTCAACGCCGATGCCAACAGCATAAAGCAGCCTTGTAAGCCATAGCTTAACGGCACTAAGCGCAGATAAAAAACCAAGTGTTGAGCCACCTCATCGCTGTCGGTAAAAATGCGCGCCAGTGTTGGGGCGAGCCACCACAAGAGCCCAAATAAAGCGAATTGAAATCCCATGATAAACTGCATAGAAGTTAATAAGGCATGACGGCTGCGCTGCGGTTGATTGGCGCCGGTATTTTGGGAAATAAAAGGGGCAAGTACTGAACCTAGTGAAATAATAGCAATCAACAAGATCGCTTCAATACGGGAGGCGGCGCCGTAAGCGGCCACTACTTCGGTACCGAGGCTGGCCAAAATTGCCATTAAAATAGCGGTACTAATCGGGTTAAGTAAGTTAGTAAAGGAAGCGGGAATAGCGACCGCTAATAATTGTCGCCACTGGTTGATTAACTTATCAGGTACCAATAAGGGCCAAATGAGCAGTCGCTCGCGTCGCCACAGCAACCATAATCCGACGATGGTCGCCACCAACCAAGAGCACGCTGAAGCCACCGCCGCTCCTTGAATTCCCCATTCAGGAAATGGGCCTAGCCCGAAAATCAGTAACGGATCCAGTATTCCATTAACGAGGCCGGCGACTATCATGACGATGCTGGGCGTTTTAGTATCGCCGGTAGCACGAATTGCCGAGTTGCCTACCATGGGGATAATTAACAAGGGCACGGTGAGATACCAGATCAGCATATAGTCATGAAGTAATAATAATAATTCATCACTGGCACCCAATAAGCGAAATACCGGATCAATAGTGAGGGCGCCAGCGGTAGATAAAGCGCCGGTAAATAGGACGGTGAGCAATAAGCTGTGGCTAGTAAATTGAGCAGCAATGGTGTGATTACCTTTACCCAGTACTTGTCCGACACAGGCTGACAGCCCGGTCCCTAACCCCATGGCTAAAGAGATCACTAAAAAAGTGACGGGGAAAGTAAAACTAATAGCCGCTAGGGCATCGGTGCCTAATAAGCCAATAAAAAAAATATCCACTAAGTTAAAGGCTTGAATCGCGATAATGCCCAACGCCATCGGGCCGGCCATTCTGGCTAGCTGTGGGCCGATAGGTGCGGTAAGTAGCTGATTGGGTGGTACCACAAAAACCCTCTTGAGAAGTGTGGGTGACCCACAAAGTGCGATGCCTATCATAGCCCTGTGCTGCTAACATTTAAAAAAATTATTGCCTTAACCCTTGAAGCATAAGAATTTGTGCCCATATCTAACAACAATCACACAGTTTGCGGCCGTTGGCCGTATTTTCCACTAGGTAACAACACTCATGGAGAGTTATCGATGAATATTCGTCCATTGCATGATCGCGTTATTATCAAACGTACCGAAGCCGAGTCAAAATCTGCTGGCGGCATAGTATTAACTGGCTCTGCTGCTGAAAAGTCCACCCGAGGTGAAGTATTAGCCGTGGGTAATGGCCGTGTCTTGGATAATGGTACCGTTAGCGCTATGTCAGTAAAAGTAGGCGATAAGGTCATTTTTAACGAAGGATATGGGGTAAAAACCGAGAAGCTAGATGGCCAAGAAGTACTGATTTTGTCGGAAAACGACATTCTGGCTATCGTCGAGTAATCATCTGTTTATCTACTTTATAAGGAAGAGAAAATAATGGCAGCTAAAGATGTAAAGTTTGGTAACGACGCTCGAGTAAAAATGCTTGCTGGAGTTAATATTCTAGCGGACGCGGTTAAAGTAACCTTAGGCCCTAAAGGCCGTAACGTCGTCCTAGATAAGTCATTTGGTGCACCTACCATCACCAAAGATGGAGTCTCGGTCGCTAAAGAAATCGAGTTAGAAAATAAATTTGAAAACATGGGCGCGCAGATGGTGAAGGAAGTTGCTTCCAAAGCCAACGACGAAGCCGGTGACGGTACCACCACGGCCACCGTATTAGCTCAGTCTATCGTGAACGAAGGCCTAAAAGCGGTAGCGGCGGGTATGAACCCCATGGATCTAAAGCGTGGTATTGATAAAGCCGTGATCAAGGCCGTAGAAGAGCTAAAAGCACTGTCTGTACCATGTAAAGATACTAAAGCTATCGCTCAAGTAGGGACTATTTCTGCTAACGCCGATGGCACTGTGGGTCAACTGATTGCTGAAGCTATGGAAAAAGTAGGCACCGACGGTGTGATTACCGTAGAAGAAGGCCAGGGCCTGCAAGATGAGCTGGATGTAGTAGAAGGTATGCAGTTTGACCGCGGCTATTTGTCTCCTTATTTCATCAATAAGCAAGAAACCGGTACCGTTGAGTTAGACGACCCCTTTATTTTGCTGGTTGACAAAAAAGTTACTAACATCCGTGAACTGCTCCCCATCCTAGAAGGAGTAGCTAAGCAGTCTAAGCCGTTGTTGCTGGTAGCGGAAGATGTGGAAGGTGAAGCGTTAGCGACCTTAGTTGTGAACAACATGCGTGGCATTGTAAAAGTAGCCGCTGTGAAGGCACCAGGTTTTGGTGATCGTCGTAAAGCCATGTTACAAGATATCGCCATTCTAACCGGTGGTACTGTGATTTCAGAAGAAGTGGGTCTGGAATTAGAAAGCGCTACCTTAGAAGATCTTGGTCGTGCTAAGCGAGTGGTGATCAGCAAAGACAACACTACTATTATTGATGGTGTTGGCGAAGCGACTGCTATCGATGCCCGCGTGGCCCAGATCCGTCAGCAAATTGAAGAGTCTTCTTCAGACTACGACAAAGAAAAACTGCAAGAGCGCGTCGCTAAATTAGCAGGCGGTGTGGCAGTGATTAAAGTCGGTGCCGCCACCGAAATGGAAATGAAAGAGAAAAAAGCTCGTGTGGACGATGCGTTGCATGCTACGCGTGCTGCAGTAGAAGAAGGCGTGGTCCCTGGTGGTGGTGTGGCACTGGTGCGTGCGGCAACTAAGCTGACCGAATTGCGTGGTGATAACGAAGATCAAAACGTCGGTATTAAAGTGGCCCTGCGTGCCATGGAAGCACCTTTGCGCCAGATTGTTACTAACGCGGGTGAAGAAGCGTCGGTGGTGGTGTCTAATGTCAAAGCCGGCGAAGGTAACTACGGTTATAACGCCGCTAATGACAGCTACGGCGATATGCTAGAGATGGGTATTTTAGATCCGACCAAAGTAACCCGCTCTGCACTGCAGTTTGCCGCCTCGGTGGCTGGTCTGATGATCACTACCGAAGCTATGGTGACAGATTTGCCACAGCCCGATGCTCCTGCCATGCCTGATATGGGCGGCATGGGTGGTATGGGTGGCATGATGTAATGCATTAGCATTCATTTGCAAACCTATCGCTTTCGGCATGTGATGCCGTAACGATGAAGAAGCCGGGCCCTAGTGGTCCGGCTTTTTGTGTATTTAGTAGCGTATCGTTAAATGCTATAGTGCTTGAGCAGTACTTTAAAGATTCATTTGGGCACAGTTCGGGGTGTACCCTACGAGGAGAAAGTACAGATGAAGTGGCTAGGCGTGATACTACTGCTCTTTGTGAGTGTGGGGTTACAAGCACAGCAGCCAAAGGTGCTCAGTGTGCTAGGGGATATCAAGCAGGATGGCCGTCAATACCATCAGCTGGATTTTACTTTAGATGAGCTGCAAGCCTTACCTCAAGCAGAGATCAGTACTATCACTCCGTGGACAACTGAGTCTCATCACTATCAAGGTGTCGACTTAGCGTTATGGCTTAATCAATTATTTGATCATCGCCGCATAAAAACCATCACGTTAGAGGCGCTCAATAACTTTAGTGTCACCGTGGACTGGTCGCAGATAGAGCCTTTTACTCCGGTATTAGCGTGGCAAGATAATGGCAAGGTAATGAGTCGTCGAGACAAAGGTCCCTTATGGCTGATTTTGCCCTTTGATCGCGTTCCTAAGCTACAACAAGCAGATTTTTTACACTTTATGGCATGGCAAATTAGAGTCATCCGCGTGCAATCAGGACCTCGTTAGACTTGAGTCTTCTGTTATTTATTAAACAGTTACGCCTACCCGTGGTGAAGTCCTTACTAGGAGCTGGGCTATTAGTGGCCATGCTATTGTTTGGCGGGAGTGCGACTTATACCCTATGGCATATACAAGCCCATAACGCTCAGCTAGAGCAGCGCACTTATGAAGTTCCGTGGTCGTTAATGCAATTGCAGCTAGAGATGAGTCGCTTCTTAGATGCGGTACGTTTGCGCCATGCCAATGCCTTAAGTGAAGAAGACTTTATGCTGCGCTATGACATCTTATGGAGTCGCACTCCGATGTTGTTAAGAGATCAACTAAAGAGCCCATTAAAGGAACAACCCGATCTGTGCTTGTTAATTGAACAGATAGAAGCTCGAGTACAAGAGCTTGAGCCCACTGTCCTTTCCCTTACCCCTCATTCCCCAGCGTATTTAACAATATTAGCCGAACTCAGCCCGTACCTCGAGCCTTTGTCTCGGCGCGTGACGGCGGTAATGCACGATAATGTGCGATTTTATGCGCAGTTTGATGAGGCTTACCGAGAATTAGGGCAGCGACTGCAAACGCAGATTATCGGTTTATTTATTACCTTGGGTTTATTACTGCTGTTATTGTTTCGTGAGCTGCGCCGTTATTGGCTGCTGCAGCAAAAAAGTGGGGTGACCGGATTACCTAATCGGTTAGCACTACAGCGCTATTTACAGCCGCTGATTGAGCAAGCCCAGCCCTTTAGCATCACTATTTTGGCTCTTAAAGACTTTAGTGCTCATCACCATCGCCTTGGTTTTGAGGTAATGGATGGCTTGGTATGCGCGTTTGCGGCGCGGCTACAACATAGCTTATTGCCTTATGAGTTTATGGCGCAACTCGATCAAGAAACCTTGTTAGTAGTAGGAAAAGGCGTGGTAGAGTTGCAAGAGGCGCGAGCACAGCTCTCACGCTTTCGCCACGCGCTGGCGGAGAAAGCCGAAGTGGACGGCTACGACTTTTATATGGAGCCCCTGATCGGTGTGCTGCTTTACCCTGCCGATGCCAGCAATATCGTTGAGCTATTGGCGCGGGCCGAGCTGGCGCTGGAAACCTGCCAGCAACAACAGTTACCCTATGTCTTTTTTGACTCCTCGTTATTAAATGAGTTATCACGCCGCCAGCAGCTAGCGAAAGACTTACCTCAAGCCATTGCCACAGACAGCTTGCGCTTGCGCTTAGTGCCGGTAGTGGCGTGGCCTAGTCGTCGTTGCCAAGGCTTACACGTAGAAGTGAGCTGGCATCATCCGGGATTAGGTCAAATTTCAGCAGCGGAATTAGCGCGGGTAATAGAAGAATATCAACGTGGTGAAAGTGTGTTGTTGTGGTCATTAGCGGCGGTATGCCGGCAATTACCCAGTTGGTTGGCTGCAGAGCAAACATTATTTATTAGTTTGCGGGTGCCGGTCTCCATTTTTCGCAGTGAGCTGGCGAATAAACTGCGAGCGGTATTACAGCAGTTTGGCATTGCCCCCAAACAATTAATGCTCGAGGTGAATGAAAAAATTACTCTAGGTAACGCACTAGAGGTAGTGACTGCGATGCACGCCTTTCAGCAAAAAGGGATGGGCGTGGTGTTGACAGAGTTTGGAGAGGAAGGAAGCGCAATAACTCAGCTTACGCAGCTGCCCCTCACTTTGCTTAAATCAGAGGCTATCTTGAGTAGCGACTCGCAGGGAAATCTAGTGCCGAGTCGCTCTATGTATACGTTATTTACGTTGGCGAAGAGTTTGCACTATCTGTTGTGGTGCACCGGTCTTGATAGTGAAGCTGAGCTAAATGCACTGGCACAAATAGAGACGACTTGTTTAGTACAAGGCGATGCGATTAGTGAGCCCCTCGCGGTAAGTCAGGTGGTAACGTGGCTAAACTCTCTTAAGTCACTGCCATAAACTGACTTAAAATATCAGCGAGTATTTGTATTTTTTTCACCAGCCGCGCCAGTAGTCGTTGGTATTCTTGCTCATTAGCAGTGCTGACAATTTCTAACTCTTCAGCAAGTTCTGCGACATAGGGCATAAAGTGATCGGCATGAGTGATAAACAAGCTATCTTCTCGCAATATCTGGCTAAATTTAGCCTGTCCTTTACTGCGTAATTCAGCCAATTTTTTATCGGCTTGAATGGCGTTGTGATAAAGGCTTTTTAGAGTGTCATTGAGTTTTTCTGTAACGGAGTCGTGCATTAGGATCCACTTCTAGTTAGATGAGCAAGGCTAAGATCGATAGGCGTTTTACTGTGTTCACCGCCAATTTCGCGCACCAATTTAGGCACTAAAAAGCCTGGTAGTTCGGCGAGGAGCTCGGCCATTAATGCCTTCGCATGCAGGTCTGACACCGCAAAGTGTGCAGCGCCGGCTACTTTGTCTAGCTGGTGTAAATAATAAGGCAGTATTCCTGCCGCAAATAATTGTTCCGATAACGCACTTAGCGTGGCGGCACTGTCATTGATGCCTGCCAGTAACACGCTTTGGTTAAGCAAGGTAATGCCGGCAGTCCGCCACGAGTTAAGCAGAGTACTTAAATGCTCGTCAATTTCATTGGCGTGATTAATATGCAATACCATAATGGCTTGCAGTCGGCTGTCACTCAGTCGCTGGCGCAGCTCGTCTGTGAGGCGGTTAGGGATCACTACTGGTAGCCGAGTATGAATACGTAGTCGGATCAAGTGTGGGATTTGCTCAAGCTCACTGATTAAGCTGGCTAGGTGCTCATCTTTGGCCATTAAAGGATCGCCGCCCGACAAGATCACTTCGTTGAGTTCGGGATGCGCTTTAATATAGTCGAGAGCCTGCTGCCAGCCCTCTTTATTGGGACTGTTATCAGCATAAGGAAAATGCCGACGAAAACAGTAACGGCAGTTAACGGCGCAGCCGCCGCGTACCATTAGTAGCACGCGCGAGCGGTACTTATGTAGTAGTCCTGGCAGCGTGCTGTCGTGCTCGGCTAACGGATCGGTAACAAAGCCGGGCACTTCTTCAAATTCTTCTCCTAAAGGAAGCACTTGGCGCAATAGGGGGTCTTGCGCATTACCGCGCTGCATTTTATCGGCAAAAGGGCGGGGGACGCGCATCGGAAATAAACGTCTGGCCGCTAACCCTGCTTGCCAGGGGGCAGCATCAATATCGAGATATTCGAGCAGCCGTTCTGGTGTGGTAAAGGCTTGGGCAAGTTCTTTTTGCCAGTTAATATGTAAACTTCCCTGTTTTAGGGGTATCATTGCCGGCATTTTCAACAACTCTGTTAATTAAACTCACGAGGGTAACATGGCCTCTTATAGTACCAATGAATTTCGCGCTGGCCTAAAAATTATGTTAGATGGCGAACCGTATTCTATCGTCGAAAACGAATTTGTTAAGCCAGGAAAAGGTCAAGCATTTAACCGCGTGAAATTGCGTCGTCTTTTGCATGACAAAGTATTAGAGAAAACCTTTAAATCTGGTGAAAGTGTCGAAGCTGCGGATGTAGTGGATATGGAATTGGCCTATCTGTATCACGATGGCGAGTTTTACCACTTTATGAACAATGATACTTTTGAACAGTTGGCGGCCGACGATAAAGCCGTAGGTAACGCTAAGTTGTGGTTAAAAGAGCAAGATGTGTGCACGCTCACCTTATGGAATGGCGCGACTATTGCGGTAACACCGCCTAACTTTGTTGAGTTGGAAGTAGTGGATACCGATCCTGGCCTAAAAGGGGATACCGCCGGTACCGGTGGTAAGCCTGCAACCTTGAGTACCGGCGCCGTAGTACGGGTACCGCTGTTTATTCAAATAGGCGAAGTATTAAAAGTAGATACTCGCTCAGGGGAATATGTCTCTCGCGTAAAGTAAGCCTATTATGATATTAAAAAACAGCGCCTTAGGGCGCTGTTTTTGTAGGCGAGCCAGACTGAGCAGTGCCTCTGATACCAATCCAAGTAAGTATGTGATCAGTTTCTATTAAGGAAAAACTAAAGATTAAAGGCTTTTTTGCCACTGAAGAACACAGCAGGCACGGACGAAGTTCACATACGACAAGTGTTCAATACTGTATATGGTAAGAGCTCCTTTCGTTCAGAGTGTGATATTTAACCTTTACCCACAGCGTGATTTTCTCAGATCTGAGCCCTATTTTGACCTGTTCTTCCATGGGTTCCGTGGCAAAAGGTTTTGAGCAGTTAGTTTTCCAGATTGGTATGACGTCTTGGTATAGTGATGTGTTAATCGCTTTTTTTGTATAAATTATAAGCTGTTGTTTGGCTAAGTTCTGGGGCATGCTAAAGCAAACAGGAGGAAGCGGCCATGACTAACTATACATTTTCGATAATAGGACTCGATCATTTAGTACTCAGAGTGCGTCATCCTAAACGTATGTTGGAGTTTTATACGCAAGTCTTAGGCTGTGTACTAGAGCGCGAGCGTGCTGAGCTAGGGCTTTATCAATTAAGGGCTGGCAGTCAGTTAATTGATTTAGTGGATATCAGTGGTCCGCTGGGCGGCGAGGGTGAACCAGCCTCGCAGTGTACGGCCAACATGGACCACTTTTGTTTACTGATTAGTCCTTTTGATGCCGAGGCATTGAGTGCCCACTTAAGTGCTCATAAGGTGATCCATGAGCGTCCTGCTCGACGCTATGGCGCCCAAGGGGAAGGCATGTCGCTTTATTTGTATGATCCCGAAGGTAATCAGGTGGAGCTGAAAGACCATTTATCTCTGTAAATAGCCAAGCGCTAGCATGCCAAAATACCAAGACTGACTCGTAGTGGTATGAAATTACTATTTTCAGCCGCCGCTTAAGGGTAAGATCTTTTTTATTTTGGCGTTATTGTCTATGTCCTCTACAGTGTGGCCACCTACGGCTTCGTTAGGTGCCTTACAGCAGCGTGCTCACGTCTTGTCTCAGATCCGTGATTTTTTTGCAGAGCGAGAAGTACTTGAGGTCGATACCCCTACTATGGCCCGTGCGGGCGTGACTGATGTACACTTAAATAATTTTATCACCGAGTTTGTCGGGCCGGGGGCCGCCCATGGACTGTCGTTATATTTACAAACCTCCCCTGAGTTTCATATGAAGCGTATGCTCGCTGCGGGCTACGGCGCTATCTATCAAATCTGCAAAGCCTATCGTAATGAAGAGTCGGGCCGGCTGCATAATCCTGAGTTTACTATGTTGGAATGGTATCGGCCGGACTTTGACCATCATCAGCTAATGGATGAAATGGCGGATTTATTACAGCGAGTATTAGCGTGTCGAGAGCCGGCGCGGATCACCTATCAAGCGGCGTTTATTGCCGTCTTAGGCGTTTGCCCATTAACGGCCTCGTTAGCTGAGTTGCGCCAAGCGGGCATAGGTTTAGGTGCGGATAATTTACTCGATACTGAGCAAGATAGAGATACCTTATTGCAATTGTTATTTGCGTTGGGTGTTGAACCTAAAATTGGCCAAACGTCACCCTGCTTTGTTTATGACTTTCCTGCGAGCCAAGCGGCACTAGCGCGTATTAGCCCTGCTGATCCTCGCGTTGCCGAGCGCTTTGAAGTCTATTTTAAGGGCATTGAATTGGCCAATGGCTTTCATGAGTTAACCGATGCCACCGAGCAAGCTGCGCGTTTTGCTCAAGACAATAAACTGCGCGCTGAGCGTAATTTACCACCGCGCCCCATCGATGATTATTTACTAGAGGCGCTCAAGGCCGGCTTGCCTAACTGTGCTGGGGTGGCGCTGGGAGTCGATCGATTGGTGATGCTAGCTATGGGCGCTGAGCGTCTTGAGCAAGTAATGGCCTTTCCGGTGAGCCGCGCTTAATTTAAGCTCAGTAAATAATGATTAGTTATTGATCACTTTTTCGCTGCGCGGGTCGTTAGAGTAGGGAGGACTCATTGGTGACTCGCCCACCATCCGAATATCCACTTGTTGGTGAGGGATCTTAATATTGTGCTCGCGTAAGCGTACTAATAGTAAGTTATGCAGTTCATGGGTCATCGGCATACGGCGGCTCATGTCCTCTACATAAACACGCACTTCATAGACTAAAGCCGAATCGGTGAGCTCCACTAAATAAACCTCGGGCACCGGATCTTGCAGGATCAAGCTGCACTCATGCACACATTCATTGGTAATACGCTGCACTAGCTGCACATCGGCATTGAGGTGCACCCTAACAGTTAAGCGCACCCGAGTAATAGAGTCTGATAACGACCAGTTAACGAACTGCTCGGTAATAAAGGCTTTGTTGGGCACAATAATTTCGCGTCGATCCCAGTCAACGATAGTAGTGGCACGGGTTTTAATGGTAGCGATGGTGCCGGTGAGCTCGCGTATGGTGACGGTATCGCCAATGCGGATCGGTTTTTCAAACAAGATAATTAAGCCAGAAACAAAGTTAGCAAAAATCTCTTGTAAGCCAAAACCTAAGCCCACCGATAACGCTGCTACTAGCCATTGGGTTTTTGACCAGTCGATGCCTAGCATAGAGAAGGTGGCGATGGCACCAATAGTGAGCACCAGATATTTAGAGATGGTGGTGATAGCAAAACCGGTGCCGGGCGCTAAATTAAGGTGCTGTAATAAGCTCAACTCCATTAATCCCGGCAAGTTGCGGGCGGTGATCCAAGTTAAGATCACCACAAATAAGGTGATCACCAAGTCTTTTAAAGAGATAGGAACTAAAGCGTCTTCTCCTGCCAGTGAGCTTGATACCTGCCAAACTTCAATGCTGTCGAGAAAACTAAAAGCGGTATTAATTTCTGACCACAGCAACATCAAACTCAATAAGTACCCTAACATCAACGCCGAACGTAATAAGCCTAACGACTGCGCACTAATGGTATCTAAGTCGACCTCTGCCACAGCAGCAGCTTCTGCTTCAGGGCTGGGACTGACTTGTCCCTCTGTGTTTTCTTCTTTTTCTTTACGCTGGGCTAAAATTTCAGCCCGGCGGGTTTTCGCGCGATCAAATGCCAAGCGCCGGCGCTGGATCAGCATCCAGCGGCGTACTAAGAAGTAACACATCAAAAAGCTCATGCCGATCATGGCGGACATTTCTAATTGACGTAATAGGGTATGGGCAGTAAATAAATAGCCCATTAGTGCGCCTACTAATGCCAGTAAGGGCGCGACGATTAACAATCCCCATAACAGGTGATTAAGCAAGGTTAAACGTTCTTGGCGGGGCGGCGACACTAATAGCGGTAATTCTGATCGATACATGCGCCAAGAAAAAAGACTAGTAAGAATGCAGGTAATAACAAAGCTAAAGCGTCCCATAGTGTCGTATAAGGAGTGATCGCGATAGCTCTGTGCAATATAAAAAATAAGCAGTGAGGGCAGTAAAGACAGCATCAAGGTTTGAAACTGGCGCCATACACTACGTACTCTATCGTGAGGTAAATTAAAGTGGGCAATCAGTAAGCCGTTGCTCATCATCAAGTTACCGGCCAGTAGCAAAATAAATACCGGTAACATTAGTTGAGCCAACCCATAAGATAAGGCCAATACCACCGGCGGCGCCCACGGGGAGTCAATGGCGCTACTCAGTAAGGACAACAGCGCCGGTAACGGCATTGCAGTGAGTAAACTTAATAGTAGGGTATTAAAAGTGTAATCGTAGCGGTCTTGCGTCACATTACCGATATGAGAATTAATACGAGTTAAATAAGCCCGCAAGGTACGTCGACTCAAGATCCATAAATAGAGGATCAGCAGCGAGCCCCCGCTATAAAGAATGAGGCTGGCGTTATTTTGTTGCATTATCGTTTGCGGAAGCGCCGTCCAAGTGGACCAAGTGAGCAGCCACTGTAAGGTTTCCATGAGGGCGGTCGGAAACTGACTATCTACGGGGCGTAAATCCGGTAGCCAAAACAGCCGCTCATCGGTAAGCGCACGAATTTCAAACAGCTGATTATTCTGTCGGCTATAGGCGACTTTAAGTCGAGTTTGCTCATGAATTTGATTATCGGTCACGCTTATTAAGCGCTCTAGTAAACGCTGTTGAGTAGACAGTAATTCATCAATTTGTAGCCGTTGGGTATCGGTAATGCCTTGGGCTTTATCGCTCAATAATAATTTGGTGCGATAACTATTGTTTTTTAAGCTATCTAACGACTCTTGATAACCATACTTATCCACTCGACTTTGGACGATGCTCGACTCTAATTGTGGCAAAGAATAGGGCGCAGGCAGCTCACTGAGTCGGTGGCGTAAGTTCTCCCCAAAGCCCCGGCTCACCTGTAGCCATTCTAATTGTTCTTTGAGATTATTTTTCATGTCCGATAAATCAGCTACCGAACGTTCTACATTTTGGTATTCTAGTTGTAGCGTTTCCACCTCACGGCTTGCTTCACTTAGTAGCGCCGATAATCTTTGATTCAGGGTTTGTTGCTCAAAGATGAGCTTAGAGTCGGTTGCTACTTCATCGAGTAGCCGCTCACTTTCGGCAATCGCCTCTGCTGCAGTGGCGCGGCGTAATTTATTTTGCTGTTGTTGCAAAGCATCAATTTTATCGTCTAAGTCTTTGATTTTGTCTTGTACTATCTCGAGCTTAAGACGGTTAAGGGCATCCCTATTACTAAAAGAGAGCTGCTCTAACTCTAGTGCTTTAATACGCTGTTGTAGATTTTGCTCGCGCGCATTAATTTGTGCCTGAATAGCACTCTCTTGACGGTTTAAATTATCCGCGAGCACTAGTCGGTCGGCAGATTGTTGAGCATCGCGTAACTGCTGGCGCAGCTCATCCAATAGGTCGTGGGTGCCACTGTTGCTTAACTCTTGCAGATTTAAGGCATTTGTTAGTTCTTCGCGCTCGCGCCGCAAGTCGAGGCGGGCCGCTTGGGTTTCGACCAGCTCGTGCTGTACTGCCTGTTCATCTAAGTTGTCAATATAACTAAGATCGGTGGCTTTAAAGTTAACTTTTTGCTGCTCTAGCTGTTGCTGCTGAGCGGGATACTCATCCATGAACTGCTTGAGCTCTTGTGCTTGTAACTCATAGCGCTCACTTTCACGTAACAGCTGTAGCGCTTGTGTATAATCGGCGCGGGCTTTTTTTAGTTCGCTTTGCTCGCCTTCAGGAATTTCAGCTAATAGCGCCTCAATATCGGCAATACTTTGCTGAGCCAAGGTCGGCAAAGGGAAGAGCAGTGTGAGCAATAACAGGATAGGCAAAAACACAGAGTGGCTCTCGAGGATCAGGCGGCTAACAACAGGCGGCCGAACACGACCGCCGTAGCTCAATTAATGGGTATAAATATCGCCAAACACCGTGCCCATTTGGGTGGGAGTGCCGGGCTGTAAATTGTCGGATAGTGTAACGCGCTCGGGGGCAAACAAACATACAATAGTACTGCCCAATTTGAAGCGGCCCATCTCTTCGCCTTTAGCTAAACGCGGCGCGCAGTCGGCGTCGTAATCCCAACGTCGTACTGTTTTACCCGGTGGTGGGGTAACAGTACCGGCCCACACGGTTTCTATACTCGCCACAATAGTCGCGCCCACTAGCACCATGGCCATTGGGCCTACTTCGGTATCAAAAATACACACCACCCGCTCGTTACGTGCAAACAAGCCTGGCACGCGAGAGGCGGTGAGGGGGTTAACAGAAAACAGCTCACCGGGGACATAAATCATGGTGCGTAAGATGCCATCAACCGGCATATGAATGCGATGATAATCCTTAGGTGCTAAGTAAATAGTGGCAAAGTCTCCGCCCATAAAAGGAGCGGCCAAAGCTTTATCACCACCGAGTAGGGTACGAGCACTAAAGTCATGACCTTTGGCTTGAATAATACGGCCTTGTTGAATGGCTCCTAACTGACTAATCGCGCCATCGACAGGCATCGCTAACTGTTGGTCATTGGCCAACAAGGGGCGCGCATCGGGTTTTAGGGCACGGGTAAAAAAAGCATTAAAACTTGGGTAATGCGCAGGGTTTTCGTCAAGGGCTTCGTTCATATTCACCTGGTAGTGGCGAATAAAGCGCTTAATCAACCAAGGTGAAAGCGAGCCTCCTTCTTTTGCTGCTACATGACCAAGCAAGCGAGAAAGAAGGTGTTTGGGTAATAGGTACTGCAGCGCAATTTTTAAATGATCAAACATGTTGGTTCCGAAAAGAAATAATCTATTAGATAACATATCAGGCATTAGGATGATGGCGACTGGGTTTGTCGGCCATGGCATCCATTATGCGATGATAACTTGCTAACCGGTCTGGGTGGATCTGGCCGGTTTGTACTGCTTCTTGTAATAAACAACCAGGATCGCTGCCATGTTTACAATCACGAAAGCGGCAGCCACCTAAGTAGCTTCTAAATTCTCTAAAACACCACGCCACGCGTTCTGGTGCTAAATGCCAGAGAGAAAACTCCCGTATGCCGGGCGAGTCGACTAATGAGCCTCCAGAAGGAAAATGATATAAACGAGCAGTAGTGGTAGTGTGTTGCCCTAAGCCTGAGTTATCAGAAACCTCGCCGGTCGCGGCTTGTACGTGAGGCATCACCGCATTTACCAAAGATGACTTACCGACTCCAGATTGCCCCACAAAAATACTGGTGTGATCTTTGAGGGCGGCTTTTAGGGCGTCTAGTCCTTCCGCGGTTTCACAGCTAGCTAATAATACCGGGTACCCAATGGCTTGGTAGCGCGCTAATTTGGCAAGTGCTTCTTCACGTTGCTGCTCACTTAACAAGTCGGACTTATTAAGCACAATTAAAGGTGGCATTTCGACATCTTCAGCAGCCACTAAATAACGGTCAATAATATGACAGCTTAATTCCGGCACAATGGAGGTGACCAAGACGATTTGATCAATATTAGCGGCTACGGGTTTAATGCCATCGTAAAAATCGGGACGCGTCAGTACCGTCGTTCTAGGGTGTACCGCTTCTACTACCCCACTGATACCTTGGCTGCTTTCTAGCCCGGGGCGCCAGACTACGCGATCGCCGGTGACTAAAGACGATAACGTCCGTCTTAAGTTACAACGGTGTATTTGTAACTCGTGATCTTCAATGTCTGCATGTTGGCCAAAGCGGCTGATCACTAGGCCCTCTTGGGCCGGACCCAACTGACTTTCATCGACACTGTCGTGGGTATCGCGTTTAAGGCGGCGGCGGTGATTATCACTCACGCGTCGAGATTGGCCTTTACTGAGCTTTTTTTTCTTAGTCACTGGATCCCCAAACCTGCTTTTATTGATGGCTATGATACACTTTCCCTTTTCTAGATGCCCCTATTCCCCTTAGCTTTGCGAGATATTATGAGCCTAAATGCTGAAAACTTGGTATGGATTGATTTAGAAATGACTGGCTTAGACCCTGATGAGCACAAGATCATTGAAATCGCTAGTATCGTGACCGACAAGCAATTAACCGTTTTAGCAGAAGGGCCGGTGCTGGCGATTTATCAACCCGATGCCGAATTAGCTAAAATGGATGAGTGGAATGTACGCACTCATACGGGCTCAGGTTTAGTGGAGCGAGTGAAGAACAGTGTTATCAGTGAAGCGCAAGCCGTTAGCCAGACCTTAGATTTTTTACGTCAGTGGGTACCAGAGCAAAGCTCGCCTTTATGTGGTAACTCTATAGGCCAGGATCGCCGTTTTTTAGTACGTCATATGCCAGAGTTAGAAGCGTTCTTTCATTATCGCAATGTTGATGTGAGCACCATAAAAGAGCTAACGCGTCGCTGGCAGCCAGAGTTATTAGAGAAATTAACTAAAACCGGTGCCCATCAGGCGTTAGTGGATATTCAAGAGTCGATCGCCGAATTACAGTTTTATCGTGATAATGTGTTTAAAATTTAATCGCAAATAGTGTTTTTGCTGACTTAGTAGCCAAACGGGCGGCTGGACTGCAAAAAGGCCTTGCATTCAATCTAGCGCCTCGTATAATTCGCATCCCGTAGCCACTGGTAATTAAATAACTACTTTGGCTGCTAAAAGCTAAAAGTAAGTTCAGCGGGAATAGCTCTATTGGTAGAGCATCACCTTGCTGAAGTTAAAGAGGGTCGCCGCGACCCCAAAAGCGGACAGCCAGTTTATATGCGGGAATAGCTCAGCTGGTAGAGCACAACCTTGCCAAGGTTGGGGTCGCGAGTTCGAATCTCGTTTCCCGCTCCAAATTAAGACTGCATGGGTTACAGACCGATGTGAGTTAAAA
>JAAYRH010000009.1 GCA_012518835.1 Aeromonadales bacterium
CATAAACTGCCCAACATGAGAGATGTGGAAGGCTGGTAACCGCCCTTAAGAGAAAGGAGAACAAATGGGTACGTTAGAGTATGTAATGTGGCATATCTTAGGCTATGCGGCGATTCCGTTTATTGTGTTTGTCGGTTTTATTGCGGTAGCCATAGTCTGTATCAGTATCTTATCGGTGACCAAAGATAAGCACCTAGACTAACAAACAGAGTTATGTAAGCGGGTAGGCTGAACCACCCGCTCTTTTTCCAACATTCAGCGTGTTTAACGACACCTATTATTGTTCTTCAGTGATATTGCTAATAAAGCGTGCTGGCACTCCTGCGACTACGGTATTGTCCGCTACCTCCTTCGTCACTACTGCACCGGCGGCCACTACAGCATTTTTACCTACCGTCACGCCAGGCAGTATGGTCGCTCCTGCTCCTAACCACGCATTTTCTTTAATGACAATCCTGTTAAGCACTAGGTTCTTTCGCTGTGAGGGGGCAAGGGGGTGGTTCTCGGTAATGAGGCTGACCTTAGGGCCAATCTGCACCTGATCTTCAATGGTAATACCGCCCATATCTAAAAAACTGCAGTCATGATTAATAAATATATGCTTACCCAGCCTAATATGTTGGCCAAAGTTTGTGTGGAAGGGCGCTAAGATGATAGTGCTGGGCGCTATTTTATGCTTAGTAATTTCACTTAAGCGACCCCTTATTTGGTTGATATCAGTGGAGGTATTCACGACAGATAACAGCTTAATGGTTCTGGCTATTTGTGCCCATACTAACCTCATTTCAGGATCGTTATTATCAATAGTACCACCGGCGAGCATTCGGTCGAAAATACTCATCTTGTCTTGGCCCATATTTTTATTGCCTATGTTTGCTATTGCGGCATGAATAGTATTATTTATACCCCGCCACCCCAAACCACACAAGGCAAAGCTCAGCGTCTTTATTTAACATTGCGACAACATAAGGCGTAAGTTGCTAACATTGAGCTAGTAAATTTAAATAGTTAGGTTACCTTAACTGCGAAGGCTGTGAATATCCGATTAAGTATCAATATCAACACCAACGTGGAGATCTAACATGAACTACGAAAATCGCGATCACTTAGGTATGTATAAATCCTTCCAAAATAGCCCTTCCAGTCTCGGAGGAGACGATGGTCCCGGCCCACACCTGATGGGCGCTGAAACTCTGATTGGCAACAGTGTGGCCAATAAGCTAGGTGAAAACCTAGGTGACATTAAAGAAATTATGCTAGATATGCGCACCGGTAGAGTGAGCTATGCGGTACTAGAGTTTGGCGGGTTTTTAGGCTTAGGCTCAAAGTTATTTGCTGTCCCTTGGAGTGCACTTACCTTAGACACCATAGAAAAGCGCTTTGTACTAGATGCCAATAAAGAGCTATTAGAAAATGCGCCGGGCTTTGAAAAAGATAACTGGCCAGATATGGCCGATGCGATGTGGGAAAAAGACATCCACGACTTCTATGGTACCCAACCTTATAATCGTACCTTGTAGAGGATAACTGCAGTAACAGCGAGCAGTCTGGTAAAACTGTCATCTTATTAGAGGCGCTATCATAGCGCCTCTGTTGTTTTAGATAGGTCACGCGCTTAATCCTGTAGTTTGGTGATGAAGGTAGGTTTTATATGGGCTAATAGTTGCTAAGCTGCAGATGAGTACTTCTCTATCTTAGCGAGGACCTAGTAATGGCCACCCCTATTGAAATTAAACATCACGGTGCGGTATTGGGTGTGACGGGCTCATGTCATGAATTACGTTCTGGGGATTCGAGCGTGCTAATTGACTGTGGCTTGTTTCAAGGCGCCGACGAGCGAGACGAACTAGAGATTGAGTTTGAGATTGACCATATTCGCGCGTTAGTGGTGACTCATGTGCATGTGGATCACGTGGGTCGCATTCCCTACTTATTGATGGCTGGCTTTAAAGGCCCTATTTTTTGTTCTGAGCCCTCAGCGCTGCTGTTACCAGCGATGTTGGAAGATGCGCTTAAATTCAACGAAAACTACCCTAAGCAGCTTAACAAACAAATTTTAAGTCGCGTAGCCCGGCAAATTAGAGCACTACCCTACGATCAATGGCAGCCCCTATTAGGCACCGATATTGAATTTCGCTTACAACGAGCAGGGCATATTTTGGGCTCAGCCTATGTAGAAGTGGCAGCCGGTGGACAGCGAGTGTTGTTTAGTGGTGACTTAGGCGCGCCACATTCCCCTTTGTTAGTGCCAGCGACGCCTCCCACCCATTGTGATGTGCTGGTGCTAGAAAGTACGTACGGCGATACTGATCATGACACTCGGCCCGATCGGCGCCTGCGTTTAAAGTCTGTAGTGGAGCGGGCATTAGCCGGCGGCGGTACCTTGCTGATCCCCGCTTTTAGTTTAGGCCGTACCCAAGACTTATTGTATGAGTTAGAAAGCATTATCCACGATTTTGGCCAAGAGACAGCGGCGCCTAATGTGCCGTGGTCGGAGCTAGATATTATTGTGGACTCTCCACTGGCGGCAAAATTAACGGATTTATATCGCGACTTAAAATCCTTCTGGAATCAAAGTGCGCGCGATAGAGAGCGTGCTGGTCGTCAGTCGTTAGCATTTGCCCAGCTAAGGGTCATCGATAGCCATGAAGATCATCTGCAATGCTTAGAAGCAGTGCAAAGTGGACATCAACCGTCGGTGGTGATCGCCGGCTCTGGCATGTGTGCTGGAGGGCGTATCGTCAATTATTTAAAAGCCTTATTAGCCGATCCTAATAATCATGTGCTATTTGTGGGCTTTCAGGCGCAGGGTACCGCAGGGCGAGTGATCTTGGAAAGTGGTCCCCGTTTTGGTGAGCCTACCCCAGACTTACCTGCTTGGGTGGAGTTAGATAAAGAGCTATTTGAAATAAATGCTAAAATACATCAAATCAGTGGCTATTCTGCCCATGGCGGCCAAAGTGATTTAGTGCAGTTTGCGCAGTCGCTCAACCCCGCCCCAAGACAAATTCGCTTAGTGCACGGTGAAGCAGATGCAAAGCTTGCGCTACAAGCGAAATTGCAGAGCTTGATGCCTGATACAGAAGTGCTAATACCGCTAATAGAAGGGACAGAATAAAGAAATCCCCCTCCAGCTTAGCTGGAGGGGGAGTGATTTAAACAATCGTCTTAGCGGGCACTGGCGTGCTAGGGCGACGGCGTTGTAGCCACACCACCAGCAACAAGACTAAGAAGGCGGGGATCCATAGCCATTCTTTAGCAATACGCTGAGTGGGTTTTAATACTTCAAGAATTTGTTGATCAAACTCTAAACCCAGCTCAGCCGCAGGGCTGCCAAAAGTCACTATATCCACATAGACTTTGCCATCCTCATTGAATAGCTCTAATCCTAAGTTATCGAGCCTTTCTTCACCGGTTGCCCCTTCAGGCACTGGCAGTAATACGGCAATTTCAACAGGATCACCTACTTTGTCTACCCCTAAAACTCTGAGCCTTAACTCATCGCCTACCGTTGACTGCTCTAGCGCTTGGCTAAATTCACTGGGCGGTAAAGTGTTGTAAGGCGCTGAAATTTGATCCAGCCAAAAACCAGGGCGAAAGAGCGTAAAGGCCACTAGCAAGAGTAAGATAGTGTCATACCATCTATTTTTGGCAAAAAACCAACCTTGAGTCCCTGCAGCAAATACCAACATCGCCACGGTGCCGACTAAAAATACCACTATGCCATGGCCAATGCCGACGTTAATTAATAGTAAGTCGGTATTAAAAATAAACAAAAACGGCAGGGCAGCGGTACGCAAGCTGTAATAAAACGCTTGAACCCCAGTTTTAATCGGACTGCCTTTTGACACGGCTGCTGCCGCAAAGGAAGCAAGACCGACCGGCGGCGTCACGTCGGCCATAATGCCAAAGTAAAAGACAAATAAGTGTACAGCGATCAGCGGTACGATTAAGCCATTTTGTTGGCCAAGCTGCACTATTACCGGCGCTAATAAGCTCGACACCACGATATAGTTAGCGGTGGTAGGCAGTCCCATCCCTAGCACCAAGCTAAAGATGGCGGTAAGTAACAGCATTAAAAACAAGTTGCCCATCGACAATAGTTCAACCAGATCAGCCAGTACTAAGCCGACACCGGTTTGGGAAACCGCACCCACAATAATACCCGCGGCGGCAGTAGCAATACCAATGCCCACCATATTGCGCGCTCCGGCAATCATGCCTTCTCGCAAATCAATAATGCCATCGAGCACTCGGCCATAATCATGCTGACCATCGGTGCGTAACCAATTTAGTAGCGGGCGCTGGGTGAGCAAGATTACAATCAGCATCACGCTTGCCCAAAAGGCAGAGAGCCCGGGAGATAAGCGCTCGATCATTAAGCACCATACCAAGACCACCACTGGCAAAATAAAGTGTAAGCCGGATAATAAAACCTCTTTGGTATTCGGTAGGTGCTCGAGGGGTTTATCGGCCATGTCTTCTAGTGGCGGACGTGAAGCTGCTACTTTTAATAGCCCGATATACACCAGCGCTAACAGCACGGCGGAGCCTAATAACATCTGCTCACCAAGCAGCGGTTTTAACCAGCCTAAGCCATAATAAACTGCCAGCGAAATCCCGGAAATAAACGCCGCCCCAAATGCAAAACCCGTTAGGCGTACTAACCAAGGTTTAGGTTGGCGCTGGCCGATAGGCTGCATCCCTTGCTTTAGTGCTTCTAAGTGCACTATATACAACAACGCAATATAGGAGATGGTGGCAGGCAAAAAGGCGTGTTTAATAATATCAACGTAAGGAATGCCTACGTATTCCACCATTAAAAACGCCGCCGCCCCCATCACCGGGGGCATAATTTGGCCATTAACCGAGGATGCCACCTCAACGGCCCCGGCTTTTTCTGCCGAAAAGCCCACGCGCTTCATCATTGGAATCGTAAAAGTACCGGTGGTGACGACGTTGGCAATGGACGAACCTGAAATCATTCCAGTCAGACCCGAAGCAACCACAGCTGCTTTAGCAGGGCCACCGCGCATATGGCCCAGTAAGCTAAAGGCCAGTTGAATAAAATAATTACCTGCACCGGCCCGTTCTAATAAAGCACCAAATAAGACAAATAAGAACACAAAGCTGGTGGAGACACCCAAGGCAATCCCGAATACACCTTCGGTGGTGATCCATTGGTGATTAGCCAAAGCAGTAAAGCTCACACCGCGGTGGGCCAGCATATCTGGCATATAAGGGCCAGCAATGCTGTAGGTCAAAAACAATAAGGCAATCACTGCTAGAGGCGGCCCTAAAGTACGCCGCGTCGCTTCGAGTAATAACGGAATACCAATACATGCGGTAATCAGATCA
>JAAYRH010000067.1 GCA_012518835.1 Aeromonadales bacterium
GCGAGCCGGTCTCTCATTACGAACACGTGTTAGCGGCAACGGATTTCTCTCGTAGCTCACACCACGCCCTGCAAGCCGCCTTACGTTTGGCGCCAACAGCCAACATTCAATTAGTACACGTGGCTGAGCCTGCCTTTGGCGGTTTTTTGCGCTATGACCAAGAAGAAGTAGCCAGTATTCAAGAGCAGCAAAAAACACGTCTGCGCCAAGAGATAGAAAGCGAGATGATGCATTTTTTAGCCGATGACGATAAGACGCGCATTAAAACTTCGGTGTTAACAGGCAGTCCGCAGCGCTGTTTAACCGATGCGGTAGCAGAGCAGCAGCCGCAGCTACTTGTGTTGGGTACCCACGGTCGTCAAGGGATCAGTCGCTTATTGATTGGTAGTATTGCGACGAGCTTTTTAAGCACCTTGCCGTGCGATGTATTGGTGGCGCGTTAAGCTTACTTTATAAAGAAGGGCGGGGTTGGTGCGCCGCTCTTCTGTCTTTTCTGCTTTTTCATATCTTTTTTGCTAAAGACTTTCTTTGAACTTTGGCGTGGGTGTCGGTATCCTGTCCGCCCTTGGCGCTTGCGCCTGTCTCTCTTCTAGTAATTGTGAGTTTGCTTCTTGATTTCCACTAATAACATCACCATGCAATTTGGCGCCAAGCCATTATTTGAAAATATTTCTGCCAAATTTGGCGAAGGCCATCGTTATGGTTTAATTGGGGCCAATGGCAGCGGTAAGTCGACGTTGATGAAAATACTAGGCGGCGATCTGGTGCCCAGTGCCGGTCATGTCAGCTTAGAAGCAAACCAGCGCCTTGGTAAACTGCGCCAAGACCAATTTGCTTATGAGCAAGAGCGAGTCTTGGATGTAGTGATGATGGGGCACAGTGAGCTGTGGACCGCCATGCAGGAGCGCGACCGTATTTATGCCAACCTTGACGCCAGTGACGATGATTATATGCGGGCTGCTGAGCTAGAAGGTGTGGTTGCCGAGTACGACGGTTATACCGCACAAGCCCGAGCGGGCGAGCTGCTGATTGGCGTGGGTATAGATGTTGCTCAACATCAAGGCTTGATGAATGAAGTTGCACCGGGATTAAAGCTGCGCGTGTTATTAGCGCAAGCGCTGTTTGCCGATCCCGATGTGTTATTGCTGGATGAGCCGACCAACAACTTGGATATTAATACTATCCGCTGGTTAGAAGGCGCGCTTAATGAGCGTAACAGCACCATGATTATTATTTCTCACGACCGCCATTTTTTAAACAGTGTCTGTACCCATATGGCCGATCTGGACTACGGTGAGTTACGTCTGTTCCCCGGCAATTACGACGATTATATGTTTGCCGCGACTCAAGCGCGTGAGCGACTATTAGCAGATAATGCTAAGAAAAAAGCTCAAATTGCTGACTTGCAATCGTTTGTATCACGCTTTAGTGCCAATGCTTCAAAAGCCCGTCAAGCGACCTCTCGCGCCAAGCAAATTGAGAAAATTAAGTTAGATGAAGTAAAAGTCTCCAGCCGCCAAAGCCCTTTTATTCGCTTTGAGCAAGAAAAAAAGCTGTATCGCAATGTATTGGAAGTAGAGCAGCTAGCGCTTGGCTATCAAGGCAATCCCTTGTTAAAAGACTTAAATATGTTGGTAGAAGTAGGCGAGCGTATTGCTATTTTAGGTGCTAACGGGATTGGTAAAACCACCCTAGTGAAAACCCTAGTAGGAGAGCTGGCGCCCCTAGCAGGCACTTATAAGTGGTCGGAAAATGCTCGCATTGGTTATTATGCTCAAGATCATGCTCATGACTTTAATGAGCCACTCACGGTGTTTGAGTGGATGAGCCAGTGGCAGCAGGCCCATGATGATGAGCAAAGCATTCGCAGTGTGCTCGGACGTTTGTTGTTTAGCCAAGATGATATTAAGAAAAAAGTTGGGGTATTGTCGGGCGGTGAGCAAGGGCGAATGTTGTTTGGTAAGTTAATGCTACAACAGCCTAATATCTTAATTATGGATGAGCCCACCAACCACTTAGATATGGAGTCTATTGAGGCGCTAAATATGGCCCTTGAGCTGTATAAGGGCACCTTGATTTTTGTCTCCCATGACCGTGAGTTCGTTTCTTCACTGGCAACACGCATTGTGGAGCTAAGCGAAACCGGCGCTCGTCACTTTAGTGGTAACTACGAACAGTATTTACAAGAGCAAGGTCTAGCTTAACCAGCTCCGTATCTTATTAAACAAAAAGCCCCCGCAAATGCGGAGGCTTTTTTATTAGATAAAAAATTAACGTAAAATCAACAATGGCTTGGTGGACTCTTGTAACATTAGGTTAGTAATACTACCCAATAGCCATTGGCGAATACGGGAGTGGCCATAGGCACCCATAATAATTAAATCGATGTTTTGCTTTTCTTGGTAAGCCAGTAAGTTTTCTTTTACTTTA
>JAAYRH010000068.1 GCA_012518835.1 Aeromonadales bacterium
CATCGTCAGGATGACGATGGTTATTTAATCCTCAGCATTTTTAATATATCCCTCAAGGATGAGAATATTTATGATGACACCCATAACATGGCTGTTTAAGCAGTCGCGATCTACCAAACGAACTATTAGCTTAGTATTGGATGCATTATTTGTTAGTGCCGCATTTTGGCTTGCTTTTATACTACGGTTAGAAAGTACCGCCATATTAAACTCAGGAGCACTGTGGCTCATTTTATTAGTAACTATTCCAGCAACCTTATTGTGTTTTATACAGTTAGGGCTATATAGGGCAGTACTGCGTTACTTAGGTTATCACGCTATTTTAACTATGTTGGCGGGTACCCTGTTGTCGGCGGGTGTGATGGTATTAACTGCTTATTATTTTAATGTTTTTTTACCCCGCACGGTGCCGATTATTTATTGCGCATTAGCCTTGTTATTTTGTGGCGGTGCTCGCACCTTAGCGCGTGCTTTATATAATCAGAGCACCAATAAACTAAAAATCCCGGTGGTAATTTATGGAGCAGGCTCTTCTGGCCGGCAATTAAATATTAGTTTACAGCATGGTAATGAATATCGAGCCGTGGCCTTTGTTGACGATAACCCTCAGCTACAAAATGCTGTGTTGCAGGGGTTAACGGTGTTTTCTCCTACTAAACTGCCGCAGATTATCGCTCGCTTTGGAGCACGTAAGTTACTATTGGCCATGCCCAGTAGTAACAAACAACAGCGGCGCGAAGTGATTGACAAGCTAAGTGAGCTACCCATAGAAGTGTTGACTATTCCTGGCATAGCAGATTTGGTAAGCGGTAAATCTAAAGTGAGTGAGTTAGCCGAAGTTAGCATTGAAGATTTATTAGGGCGAGATCCGGTAGCGCCATTCCCAGAGCTGATTGCCGCTAATATTAAAGACAAAGTGGTGATGGTGACCGGTGCAGGTGGATCTATTGGCTCTGAGCTATGCCGACAAGTTATACAGCAGCAGCCCACTACCTTAGTGCTATTAGAGCTGTCAGAATTTGCGCTTTATCAAATTGATCAAGAGCTCACTAAGTGGTGCCAAGAGCAAAACTGTGTGGTTCGTATTGTACCCATTATGGCCTCGGTGCAGCGACAAAGCCGGCTAGAGTCGGTTATGAATGCTTTTGGCGTGCAAACTGTTTATCACGCCGCCGCTTGTAAACATGTGCCACTGGTAGAATATAACGTAGTAGAAGGGGTGCGTAACAATGTGTTTGGTACCTGGCGAGCAGCAGAAGCGGCGATTAACTGTGGTGTAGAAACCTTTGTGTTAATTTCCACCGACAAGGCAGTGCGACCTACTAATGTGATGGGTACCAGCAAACGACTGGCTGAATTAGTGGTGCAAGGCGTGGCGCAGCGTCGAACTAATACCCAGTTTTGCATGGTACGTTTTGGTAACGTGTTAGGTTCGTCGGGCTCGGTTGTTCCTTTATTTAAAAAACAAATAAGCGCTGGCGGCCCCATCACGCTCACCCATACCGACATTACCCGCTATTTTATGACCATACCCGAAGCCGCAGAGCTGGTGATCCAAGCAGGTGCCATGGCGAAGGGAGGCGATGTATTTGTACTAGATATGGGAGAGCCAGTACGTATTATTGATTTAGCGCGCAAGATGGTGAGCCTAATGGGGTATGAAGAAAAAACGGAACATAACCCTAATGGTGATATTGCAATTAAGATTACTGGCCTGCGCCCCGGCGAGAAGCTCTATGAGGAGTTGCTGATTGGCGGCACTGAAGCGGCCACCCAACACCCGAGGATCCGCACCGCTAACGAAGTTTCTATGCTATGGCCAGACGTGGTGAAGTTATTACAAAAGCTAGATACGGCGTGCGAACAATATGATCAAGCGGCCATTCGAAAACTGCTATTAGCGGCGCCTACCGCCTTCAACCCCCAGAGTGAGATCTGTGATCTAGTTTGGATTGAAAATCAGCATCCCGCATTTATGGCTGCCTCTTTAAGCAAAGTAACTTCTATTACTAAGTCAGCCTTACCAGCTAGCACGCCTCCTAAAATCTATGCCAAAGCGTAAGCTAGCGCCTGCGGCGTGAGGCGTGAAGCGTATAACGTACAGCTTTGATTTTCCTTGTTATTCCGTGGCAAAAAAATCTTTCATCTTTTAGGTGTAAACATGTTTAATAATATTTTAGTCGTTTGTGTCGGCAACATTTGCCGCAGCCCCACCGCAGAATTTTTACTACAGCAAGCACTGCCTAATAAAACTGTGCACTCGGCAGGCCTTGGCGCTTTGGTCGGGCACGACACCGATGCCACCGCTAAACAAGTAGCCGAGCAGCAGGGTACCGAGTGCCCCACCCACAGTGCACGGCAGCTAACCAAAGAAATGTGCCGCCAAGCTGACGTGATCTTAGTAATGGAAGACAAACACAAAAAAGCTGTTAGCCGCCTCGCCCCCGAAGTACGCGGCAAAATCTTTTTACTAGGGCAGTGGAACAACAACCAAGAGATCCCCGACCCCTACAAGAAAAGTGAAGAGGCTTTTCAATATGTGTACCAACTCATCGCAAATAATTGCAATCAATGGGCCAAAAAACTTAAGTAACTCAAAACTAATTTTGCAACGAAATCCACGAAACCCGCGAAAAAATAGAGATAAGTTCTAAAAAATATTTTTATGGGTAAGGGCGATCTTGGGACTGCTGAACAATCCTACACCTACCTGTAGAATCAACGTAGAGAGTCGTAAATTCTAGGTTTTACAAGCAAAAGTTACTTTTAGATTTAGTCTTGATCTTTTAGTGGATTTCGCGGATATGGGTTAAAAAATCTTGCAACGAAACCCACAAAAACCGCTAAAAAATAGAGATAAGAGCTAAAAAA
>JAAYRH010000069.1 GCA_012518835.1 Aeromonadales bacterium
AAGCAGTGCCGTCGAGCGTATTGCCCAAAAGCATACCGGTTTTTCGATTCAACCCGAGCAATACGATATTGTCGGTCACCATCTACTAGAAACCATTAAAGAGCTGGCCCCCGATGCCGCTACCCCTGAAGTCATTAATGCGTGGGCTAAAGCCTATGGCGCCTTGGCAGGTATTTTTATTGGTCGAGAAGAGCAGCTTTATCAGCAAAGCGAACAAAAAATCGGTGGCTGGCGTGGTAAACGCAACTTTGTGGTGAAAGAAAAAGAGCCCCAAAGCACTCTTATTACTAGCTTCTTACTAGAGCCCGTCGATGGCGAGCCGGTGGCTGACTATTTGCCCGGTCAATATTTAAACCTGCATTTAACTAGCCCTAAGTTGACCCATAATGAATTTCGCCAATATTCCTTATGCCAAGCGCCCAACGGTAAAAACTACCGTATTGCCGTAAAGCGTGAACCCCAAGGGGTTGCTTCTAACTTTATGCATGATGAAGTACAAGTGGGCGATATTCTGGAAGTGCTGCCACCATCAGGTGACTTCTTTATGCAAGTGAGCACCGATACCCCGGTGGTATTACTGTCTGGCGGTGTGGGGCTTACGCCGATGCGTGCTATGCTCGATCAGCTATTAACAACCCAACATCAGGCAGATATTCATTGGCTGCATGCCTGTGAAAACAGCAGCCAACATGCCTTTAAAAACGATTTAGCCGAACGTCAGAAAGAGCATAGCAACTTAACCACCCAACATTGGTATATGCACCCAACTGAGCAAGACAGTGCTGCGGGATTTCATCAAGGGCTAATGGATCTTAATGCAGTAAAAGAGCAAATTATGATGGATAACGCCCACTATTACTTCTGTGGTCCGCTGCCATTTATGGCCATGATTAAAGAACAATTATTGGCATGGGGTATTAGTGAAGATCGCTTACACTACGAAGTGTTTGGTCCTCATGAAACCCTCTAACCTCGACTAGATCCCACAATCTAGGATTGCCGGTTTACAGCCTTTAGCCGACTGGCTTAAATAGAAGTCTAAGTTGCATTTTTCGAGCCGGTTGGCTCGGCTCAACAGGGGCTTTTATGGATATTAATGCGCTGCAAACACTACTTTTTGTTCCGGCTAATCGACCAGAGCGATTCAACAAGGCGTTGGCCAGCGGTGCCGACGCCATCATTATTGATTTAGAAGATGCAGTACCGGCAGCTGAAAAAGATGCCGCATACGCCACTCTCGCCACTTGGCTTAAAGAGCAACCCGACAAGTCGGTGTTAGTACGTATTAATAGCACCGACAGCCCCTGGTTTAATCAAGACGCAGCGATTTGTCGTTCTCCGGCCGTGGCGGGTATTGTGATCCCTAAAGCTGAAGATGTAGAGGCGCTCACTGAGCTCGCGCATCTTACCGAGCAACCCTTACTGCCCTTTATTGAATCTGCTAAGGCGTTTAATCAACTAGATGCGATTGCGGCTGCCCCCGGCGTAGCACGGCTCGTGTTTGGCAAGCTCGACTTAGCCCTCGATTTAGGCATGGATTATCCACCACCGGCCGGTGAGCCGCTGGATGAGTCGGTATTTTTATATGCCCGTAGCCAATTGGTAATGAGCTCGCGGGTGAATGGCTTAGCGGCGCCCATTGATGCGGTATATACCGCCATTCACGATCCTAAAGGCTTAACGGCTTATGCTCGCCAAGGCATGCGCTTAGGCTTTAGTGGCTTTTTATTAATCCACCCCGCGCAAGTGGCCCCAGCCCAGCGCGCTTTATTGCCTACTAGCACCCAAATTACCTGGGCTAAGCATATTTTAGCCGCCGAGCAGCGCGAAAAAGGCGCGGTAGTGGCAGTCAGCGGCAATATGGTGGATGTGCCAGTGATGGCCAGAGCCAAGCGTATTATGGAAACCGTGGAGGCGTTAAAGAAATAGCAAAAGCAGCACGGCTTTTCAGATATAATCACGCTTTGATCATAGCACTATGATCTGCTGTGGATGATTAACTTAGGAGCCGTCATGCTGCTGAAAATATTACGTAATGGAGTGGGTGGACTTTGGCAATTGGGCGATAAAATCACGCGCCCCACAAAAATGCGGCGCAGCCCAGAAGCGCAACAACAAGTGGCACAAGCCTGTGCCGACTTGGCATTATATAACCTGCCCCGCTGCCCGTTTTGCATTAAAGTGCGCCGCAACATGCATCGCCTTAATTTGCCCATCGAGCTGCGTAATGTATCGCCGGGCTCTGCGCACCGCGACGAGCTAGCAGCCGGCGGTGGCCGTATTAAGTCTCCTTGCTTGCGCATTGAAGAAAATGGTGAGAGCCGCTGGATGTATGAGTCTAACGACATTATTGCCTATTTAGAGCAGCGCTTTGCTAATATAACGTAGCCTTATACCAAATCAGGAAAACTAACTGCTCAAGATCTTCCGCCACGGAACCCACAGAAGAACACTGAAATATAGTGATCAGATCTGAAAATGACTCTGGGTAGTAAGCGCCAATTATTCTAGTTGAATAAGACGAGCAACCCTTTACTCACTTGGCGCACGTGCGCTTAGTTTGTGGATTTCGTGGGTTCCGTGGCAAAAAGGGCTCTTTTGGTTTAGTACTGTGATTGTTAATTAAGGTAACTGGATCACATACTTACTTCGATTGGTATTAGACGTGCAGAATTAAAAAAACCATAAAAAATGCCAGCAATTATTGCTGGCATTTTTACACGATTACTTTAGTAGCGGAGTATTAACTCCCGTGCTGTATATCACGAGCTGCATCTTCTACTGCCTCGCCACCGCGCTGAATATCTTCACCGGCGCCAGCAAAGGTATTACAGCCTGCTAACACACCGGCAAAACCAACGACCATCACCATTGCTATTATTTTTTTAATCATAATTTGCGT
>JAAYRH010000070.1 GCA_012518835.1 Aeromonadales bacterium
AATTAAGCAGTACATCCAGAATCAGACAAGGCCGTCCTAGCGGACGGCTCGCTATCCATCCACCCCCAAACGTCCAAAGCTACGCAATGGCCGCTTGGAAGTGGAATTCCGCGAAGAAAGGTTAAAGTAACCTCTGGCGGGTATCTATTCAATATTAGGAGATTCTATGAGTCATCATCCGTTTGCGGTGACGTTAGCAGTAATTGTTTGTGCGAACGAGCGGTTTTTAATGGTAGAAGAATGGCAGCAAGGTCGAGTCATGTTCAACCAACCAGCCGGACATTTAGAAGCCAACGAGGCTATATTAGCCGGTGCTCAACGCGAGTTATTAGAAGAAACAGGATTAGATATTGCGATTCAAGAAGGGGTAGCAATATATCAGTTTACTGCTCCTGATACCGGCAAGCATATGGTACGTTTTACTTTTTGTGCCGAGCTCCCAGCGCCCTTACCTGCTCTGCCTCAAGATCCGGATCACGATATTATCCGCTGCCATTGGTTAACGTTAGAAGAAATTGAGGCGCTAGACACACAACTACGTAGCCCGATGATTTTGGCCTCGTTTAGAGATTATTTAGCTGGCGAACGGTTTCCGCTAGCAAGGCTAAAAGTGCAGATGTAGCGCTAAGCTAAACCCCAAACCCTTTTTTGCCACGGAATCCACGGAAACCACGGAAAAATAGAGATAAGAGCGAAAAACAACTTTAATGGTAAGGGATAAAAGATAGCGCCGAGCACCCGGCGCCCAGCACCAAGGAAGACCGATTGGAATTGTGCACCGGATAGCGCTGCGCGCTATTACGCGAATAAATGTGCGTCTACAAAACCGCAAGTCTATTGTAGGCGAACGCTTGCTCTCGCATGACGTCGCAGACGTAACTATGAGAATAAGAAAGTTATTGTGTATTGTCCCTAGCTCTTGCTCATGACTGTCCAAGCTCTAGCTTATCTCGTCCCTAACTTTAGTCTTTCTCATTCTTGCCGCTAGCAGTTATGTTTTCGCAACACTCCACATGCTGGCTAGCCAGAGACTAACTACCACTAAATATAAAACTTTCCATTTATCCCACTGGGCACTATTTTCTGCTTTTCTTAACCAAAAGGCAGTAATAAGCCGGCGAGATAAACGAAGATCTTCTTGATCTTGACGCATCTTGAACATTCCTTTGCTTTTTATTATTAGGTTAATCAACGTCCTGTTGATTATTCGTTATTGAGCGTAGACCATAATTAGGAAAAATGGGGGAAATAATCATAGAGCTGAGTGAGGCCGATCAAATTCTGCCGTATTGATCGACATAACGGACGATATCATCTTCTCCTAAGTAAGCGCCAGACTGTACTTCGATAAGCTCTAACGGGGTATCGGTGGGGTTTTCTAACGCATGTAAGGCGCCAATAGGAATATAAGTAGACTGGTTTTCGCCTACATCAAAGATGCGTTCATTAAGCGTCACCCGGGCCGTGCCACTTACAACTATCCAGTGCTCGGCTCGATAACGGTGAGTCTGTAAAGATAACTTGGCGTGGGGTTGTACCGTAATTCGTTTCACCTGATAACCTGGGCCCTTGCCAATACTTTCGTATTTTCCCCAAGGGCGATACACCGTTTGATGTAATTGTGACTCAGGGCGCTTAGCTGCCTGTAATTGGTCCACTAAGTGTTTAATATCTTGAGTACGACTTTGATGAGCTACTAGTAATGCATCGGCTGTTTCAATAATGACGAGATCTTCAACGCCCAACGTGGCCACTAGGCGGCTATCGGCATGAACATAGCTGCGCTGCGTATCGTGAGCAATAACATCGCCACTGAATGCGTTTTGCTGAGCATCTTTTTCGCTTCTTTCCCATAACGTAGACCAAGCGCCAATATCACTCCAGTCCGCCTCTAAAGGCACCATCACGGCACTTTGCGTGTGCTCCATGACTGCATAATCAATCGAAATATTAGGACAAGTAGCAAACGCTTGGAGCTCAACGCGAATGAAGTTCATATCTTGACTGCCGTTAGCTAATGCCTGTTGGCAAGCTTCTAATATAGCCGGCGCAAAATGGGCAAGCTCTGCTAGATAACGGCTGGCGCGAAACATAAACATGCCGCTATTCCAAAAGTAATTGCCTTGCGTTAGATAAATATTAGCCGTGGCTAAGTCGGGTTTTTCTACAAATTGGCGAACCACAAAGCCGCCATTACCTAATGATGCCCCTTGCTCTAAATAACCATAACCGGTGTGAGCATGAGTAGGTGTAATGCCAAAGGTGACGAGCTTACCCGACTCAGCCAACGGCAAAGCTGTCGCTATGCTCTGCTCAAAGGCGGTGATATCGCTAATAGCATGATCGGCTGCTAACACCAGTAAAATAGGATCTTCACCCAGATTATGCTGCTGGGCTTGTAAGGCTGCTAACGCAATGGCTGGGGCGGTATTACGTCCCATGGGCTCTAAAATAATAGCGGTCTGCTCATAGCCTAATTGCCGCAATTGTTCCGCCGCTAAAAACCGATGTTCTTCATGACAAACTACATACGGCTCATTTGTTGCCACCCCCGCTAAGCGTTGTAGAGTCAGCTGCAACATTGAGTATTGAGCATCAACTAAAGGTAAAAACTGTTTGGGGTTAAGCTCGCGCGATAAGGGCCACAACCGCGAACCTGTTCCTCCAGCCATAATAATGGGAGTGAGCATATGAGTGTTGAGTGTTGAGTGTTGAGTGTTGATCTTAACATGAAAAGTAATGGCATGAGGGGTAAGGGGTAAGGCTTTCATTTTCCTTGTATTTCGTGGCAAAAAAAGCTTGGTTTTGCTCTTCACTCACCGCTCTTCACTCACCACTCCTCACTCACCACTCAGCACTAAAAACTCAACATTGCCTTCCCCCAGCTGGGCGCTGGCGGCAATGTCTGTTAAAATAGCAGCCGTTTTGCATATAGGTGGCGTAATGAGCGATAACAGTCAGTTAAAAGTGATTGTCGGTATGTCCGGCGGTGTAGATTCTTCGGTTTCGGCCTACTTGCTGCAACAGCAAGGTTATCAGGTAGCGGGCCTGTTTATGAAGAATTGGGAAGAAGACGACACCGAGGAATATTGCTCTGCCGAAGAAGACTTAGCCGATGCCCAAGCGGTGTGTGACAAGTTAGGGATTGAGCTTTATACCATTAACTTTGCCGCCGAATACTGGGATAATGTCTTTGAGCATTTTTTAGCGGAATATAAAGCCGGCCGTACGCCTAACCCGGACATTTTGTGCAATAAAGAAATTAAATTTAAAGCCTTTTTAGAGTTTGCCGCCGAAGATTTAGGCGCCGACTATATCGCTACCGGCCACTATGTGCGTCGCAGTTTTGATGACGTGCCCAAAATGCTACGCGGCGTTGATGCCAATAAAGATCAAAGCTATTTTTTATATACCTTAAGTGCCGAACAAATCGGCAAAAGCTTGTTTCCGGTAGGTGAGCTAGAAAAACCCGAAGTACGGCGCATTGCCGAGCAATTAGAGCTAGTCACCGCTAATAAAAAAGACTCTACCGGTATCTGTTTTATTGGTGAGCGCAAGTTTACCGACTTTTTAGCTCAATACTTACCCGCCCAGCCTGGGGTAATTGAAACCGTGGACGGCGAGGTAATAGGCGAGCATCAAGGTTTGATGTATCACACCTTAGGCCAACGGAAGGGCTTAGGTATTGGCGGCTTAAAAAATGCCGGTGATGAACCTTGGTATGTAGTAGATAAAGAGGTTGAGCGTAATGTGTTGGTAGTAGCGCAAGGGGATCATCCGCGCTTATATTCTAACGGCCTAATTGCTCGCCAGTTGCACTGGGTCGATCGCACTCCTATCACTGAGGCGTTTCGCTGCACCGTTAAAACTCGCTATCGCCAAACCGATATTCCCTGCTTAGTAGAGCCGATAGATGAAGACACGATCCGCGTAGTATTTGATACGCCTCAAGCGGCCGTTACTCCTGGTCAGTCGGCGGTATTTTATGCCAACGATGTCTGCTTAGGCGGCGGTATTATTGAATCTCGCTATAACGAGGAGCCAGTGTGAGCCATAGTTTTGAAAATCAAACCTTAGCGTTTGCCGGTATCGCCCAAGCGGCGGCCCTAGTACAAGAAGTGTCACGTCAAGGCATCATCGAAAACAAGGCGGTGCTGAGCACCAGCCTAAATAGTATTTTAGTCACTGACCCTCAGCAAACCCTTGATATTTACGGTAGTCATAGCGAGATGCGGTTAGGCTATCAAACCGTTATTGATCAGCTGAGTAATAATAGTGCCCGCAAAAATACCGAGCTTACTCGTTATTTAGTCGGCGTGATTGCCCTAGAAAATAAACTTAATAAACGCCGTGATTTAATGGCGATGTTAGGTGAGCGCATCACTCAAGTAAAACGCCAGCGTCATCATTTTGAATTGCTGGACGAACAAATTATTGCCAGCCTTGCCAGTGTGTATAGCGATATTATTAGCCCCATTGGCCCGCGTATTCAGGTAACGGGTAATCCTACTTATTTACAGCAGCCCTTAGTGCAGCAACAAATTCGTGCCTTGCTGCTCTCGGGCATTCGTAGTGCCGTATTATGGCGTCAGCTCGGTGGCCGCCGCCTTCAGATTTTGTTCTCGCGAAAGCGTTTAGTGGCTCAAGCCGAAAGCGCCTTGCGATTATAATTTAAACTCAAACTAACTGTTTCCCCCATACTCAGGAGTGGTATTTCATGGAATTGTCAGCATTAACGGCTATTTCTCCCGTTGACGGCCGTTACGGCAGTCGTACCCGAGAGCTGCGCGCTATTTTTTCTGAATTTGGTTTAATGCGCTTTCGCGTTGAAGTAGAAGTGCGCTGGTTACAGGCACTAGCCGCCCATGCTGACATTAATGAAGTACCGGCGCTGTCGGCTGAAGCCAATGCACGACTGGATGCCATCGTCGCTAATTTTGACGAAGCCGATGGCCAGCGCATTAAAGACATCGAGCGCACCACTAACCACGACGTGAAAGCGGTGGAATACTTCCTAAAAGAGCAAGTAGAAAGCCTGCCTGAGCTGGCGGCAGTGAGTGAGTTTATTCACTTTGCTTGCACCAGTGAAGACATTAACAACAACGCGCATGGCCTGATGTTATTGGCCGGTCGTGATGAAGTGGTTGTGCCTTACTGCCAGCAATTAATTGATGAAGTTAAGCGCTTAGCTAAGCAATATCGTGACGTACCTATGTTAAGCCGCACCCACGGTCAGCCCGCTTCTCCTACCACTTTAGGTAAAGAAATGGCAAACGTGGCTTATCGATTAGAGCGCCAGTTACAGCAAATAAAGTCAGTCGAGATACTGGCTAAAATCAACGGCGCTGTGGGTAACTATAACGCCCACGTGTCGGCCTACCCAGAAGTTAACTGGGCAGAGTTTGCCGAAAAATTTGTGACCGATTTAGGGCTAACCTTTAACCCTTACACCACACAAATTGAGCCTCATGATTATATTGCCGAGCTGTTTGATGCCTTAGCACGCTTTAATACCATAGTATTAGACTTTGACCGCGATATTTGGGGTTACATCTCGATTGGTTACTTTAAGCAAAAAACCGTGGCTGGCGAAATTGGCTCAAGCACTATGCCCCACAAAGTAAACCCTATCGACTTTGAAAACTCCGAAGGCAACATTGGTATTGCCAACGCTATTTTTAATCACTTAGCCGCTAAATTGCCTATCTCTCGCTGGCAACGTGACTTAACTGACAGTACGGTACTGCGCAACTTAGGGGTAGCGATTGGTTATTCGCTCATTGCCTATCAAGCCACACTAAAGGGTATTAGTAAACTAGAAGCGAACCCAGAAGCGTTAGCGGCGGACTTGGATCAAAACTGGGAAGTGCTAGCCGAGCCTATTCAAACAGTGATGCGTCGCTACGGTATTGAAAAGCCCTATGAAAAACTCAAAGAGCTGACCCGCGGCAAGCGCGTGGATGCTGCCGGTATGCGTACCTTTATTGACGGTCTAGATATGCCAGAAGCTGCTAAAGAAGAGCTTAAGCAACTGACGCCTGCCAATTATATTGGTACCGCTATTCAGCTGACGGATCAAATTTAAGCTGTAGCGCCAAGCGCTAGCAAGTATAAACACCGCCCCGATAAAGGGCGGTGTTTTTTTATGGGTAGAAGCTAAAATAGCGTCCGGGCAAGTTCAAAAGCTTTTTGCCACGGAATCCACGGAACCCACAGAAAAATAGAAATGAGATATAAAAAGAGCATTTAAATTGTAAGGACAAGATCTGGGCCTTTTGTAGCCGCGGTCTTTAGCCGCGATATTCGGCGTAGCCGGATTAAATTGCTGCAAAGGATAGCGCCAAGGAAAAATAATGTTGAATGTTGAATGAAGAGCAAAAATAAACCTTTTTTGCAACGAAACCCACGAAATCCGCCAAAAAATCAAGATAAGAGCTAAGTGAACGCGTTACGCTGTACGTTATATGCTTTACGTATAGCGGTCGGCGTAGAGCGTACGGCGGTGTTTCTAGCCCTTGCTCATTTCGTCCACAGCCCTAGCTTATCCCGTCCTCTCTATTCTTCTTCGTCAAAAAACCAATACCCCTGATTCACTAATGGCAGTAGCACTTCTAGTAGCGCCTGAGGGTGTTCTAAGCAAGCTACTTCGGGGCCACAGATCCGGGCTTGGTCGCACAGTAGTGCAATGGCGGCGGCATCGGGTTGAGCGAGTTGGTAGCGCTCGCCATCTAAATAAAATACCTCAGCGTTGCCTTCCATATAAAAACAACGCACACCCGCTAGGCGATATAAAGGTTCGTCATTATCTAAGCGCAATACTAACTCTTCTAAACTATAAGAAGGCTCGGCATGCTCTAGTGCTAGCTCGTGTTTGGCTTGTGAGATCATCTCACCAAACCAGTCGGCTAAGCGCTGTGGCTCGGCTAGTAATTCAGTCATCAGCGTTTTAACTTGGCTTAGGGCCGCAGTATCAATGCGACCATGAGCAGCACTCGGCGTTAAGTCAGGATCGTCAAAGCGACGACTTTTTATATCGTGCTCTAGCAAATAATCGGCAAAGCCGGAGACTAAATCTTTCGCATTGGGCGCTCTAAAACCGACGGAATAGTTCATGGCCGGTGTTTCGGCATAACCTTCATGAGGACAGCCCGGCGGAATATATAACATATCCCCGGATGTTAAAATCTCGTCGATCTCGGCGACAAAAGCTTCGCAGTGGCGTAAAGCGCCATTAGCGGCAAACTGCTTAAGTGGTTGCGGCAAGCCCACTCGCCAGCGACGCGTACCCTGCCCTTGGATAATAAATACTCCGTATTGATCAATATGAGGCCCTACACCACCACCGGGCGCAGAAAAACTCACCATCACATCGTCAAAGCGCCAGCCGGGAATAAAGCGAAATTGCTCAGCAAGGTCTTGCACTTCTGGATGCCAGTGATTGACCGCCTGCACTAACAAGGTCCAGTCGGCTTCACCCAAGTGCTCATAGCTATCAAACGGCCCTTGTTCAGCATGCCAGCGATCGTCTGCCCGCCATACCCGACGCGCTTCTATTTGTGGCTCTAGTGCCAGCCCCGCTAATTCATCCGGGCTAAGGGGGTCTTCAAATCCTTTAAAGGCGGCTTTAACTAAAATAGGCTTTTTTTGCCAATAGTGAGTCAGGAAATCTTCAATATTTAAGTTTAATGGGCTCTGCATAACGGGCATCCAAGGATCAAGGTAATAGGTTAATCATAACACCGGTAAAATACGGCGGTAAGCCATTAGCGATAAGGAAGGGAAGGGAAGGGATGGGGATGGGCAAGAGCTAGAAACACCGCCGTACGCTCTACGCTGACCGCTATACGTAAAGCATATAACGTACAGCGTACGCGTTCACTTAGCTCTTATCTTGATTTTTTGGCGGATTTCGCGGGTTTCGTTGCAAAAAGGGTTGTTTTTGCTCTTCATTCAACATTTAAAATTCAACACTCAAAACTAAACATTCAACACTTAGTACTACCTTGGCATTGATATTTCAGCAGAAACCCTAAAACTCAGTGGCTTAAACGCGAGGGCCAGTAAGGGGAGCTCGGTGGCTGGGGCACTAAAGCCAAGCTCACTGGCGAGCTTAAAACCAAAGCGAGCAAAAAAGGCTAGCTCACCTTGTACGAGTACGCCTGCCCAGTCGAGTTCATTGGCGCTATTTAGCGCCTCACGGAGCATGGTGCTAGCGATGCCTTGGTGTTGGCATTCGGGCCAAACACTGATGGGGTTTAAGCTTAACCAACCTATGTCTTCACCATTAATGAGCGCAGGGCTCATTAATAAATGACCCATAATGGCGCCTTCGTATTCCGCGACTTGGCTAATGGTAATGTCGCCCTGCTCTCGAAGGCTCCATATCAGATCGGCGGTACGCTCGTGACCATAAGCGGCGCACACTAGCTCATCTATTTCTTCACCGTCGCCGGGCCGCTCGGTTCTGCAAATTAGCATAGTGCTCCTTAAGGCGCTAAGCGTTCAATAGACCAGTGATTATCGGCTTGGCGCTGATATAAAAAACGGTCGTGCAAGCGTTTTGCCCCGCCTTGCCAAAATTCTACACTGTCAAACTTCACTCGAAAGCCCC
>JAAYRH010000071.1 GCA_012518835.1 Aeromonadales bacterium
TACCACACCATCTATCGCCTCACTACTGACGGTATATAAAAACATTTCAAAGTCATCTTCTTGAAATATACCCAGCATAGAGCGCCGGCGCGGCGACAACTCAGGTGGCACCTCTACTTTTAATAAACGCGCCATTTGCGGCAAAGTGGAGCCCTGCACCAGTAAAGAAATTAATACCACAAAGAAAGCGACATTAAACAGCAACATGCCTTCGGGTATGCCAGCCATTAACGGGAAAATCGCTAATACCACAGGTACTGCCCCCCGTAATCCCACCCAAGAAATGAAGCCAATTTCGCGTCGATTAAAGCGAAAAAACGGCACTAGTGACACTAACACCGCTAACGGTCGCGCAACAAAAATTAAGGCTAATGAAATCAAGCTAGCAGGCAATGCCATGGCCCACATATCGGCGGGTGAGACCAATAAACCCAGTACTAAAAATAGTCCTATTTGACTTAGCCACGCTAAACCATCAAGCACCGGTAGGATCGATTCCATATCCCGCAAGCGTGCATTACCTAATACTAGACCCGCCAAATAAACAGCTAAAAAGCCACTACCTTCTACTAATGCCGTCAGTGCAAAGAGGGCTAAACCAAAACCAGTCACTAAAATAGGATATAAACCTGCCGCCAACTCGATACGCTTGATCATTTGTACCAAAATAGCGCCGCCTACCAACCCCGCTACCGCACCAATACCAAACTGGGTGATCAAGAAAAGAATTGTGTCCATTGGACCATCCATATCACCCGTGATCAGCCCAATGAGGGTAATGGTTAAAAAAATGGCCATGGGATCATTAGTACCCGATTCAATTTCTAACGAGGCCCCTACCCTTTGATTAAGATGCATCCCTTTGCCACTTAATAAAGAGAACACCGCCGCCGCATCGGTAGAACCGACAATCGAGCCCAGTAACATGCCATGTAGCCAACTGAGATCTAAAATATAAACCGCAATTAACCCCGTGATCCCACTGGTCACTACGACCCCTAGGGTAGCCATACTTAGGGCGGGTTTTAAACCGACCCTAAAGGTCTCCATACGAGTTCGCATACCACCATCGAGCAAAATGATAGCCAGCGCCAGATTCCCTATGCTGTAAGCTAGGGTGTAGCTTTCAAATTCAATACCACCGGGGCCACTTTCACCGGCCAGCATGCCGATCAGCATAAAAATAAGTAGAATGGGAATGCCAGAACGAGCGGATAGCAAGGTTGCTAGTACGCTTAAACACAGCAAAATCCCAGTCAGTAGGAAAAGATGTTCAAGGTTGATCAATGAAGAAATTCCGACAGGGGTTTTAGGTATAACAGTTATACCATAACTGATGGCTTTTTATGAGAATGAATTTTTAAGCGCTTTTAAATTATATCTATGCAACACATCACATAACGATCCGTTCGTGAGATTATGCCGCCAAAACTCCTTAACAAAGAATTAACAAGTAGTGAGCTAACGGCCTGTAACAGCCAAACATCTGATAAAAAGCACGGCCGCCACTAAAATAAATTGGCTTATTATGTTAATCATATAAACTCTTGTATTAACAATACTCAATTTATCAATTTTGTTAACTAAGTGGCGGCTACTTAATATGCCTAAGGGAGCCTTAGTGAAATAGCACGGTTTGGCCACCGATTATAATAACCAAAAACATTAATAGTCGTCTGATCCGCAAACCTGTGGTTGGCGAAAGGATTAATAGACTAAAGGAGCTAGCATGCTAATACCCAGTAAATTAAGTCGAACGCTAATGGCAACGCTGGTCGCCAGCACTATTACTTTGCCAAGTATTGCCGAGGCTTGTACCTCGTTATTATATACTGATGCACAGGGCGCTCCTTATGCTGGCAGAACGATGGAGCTGCCAATGGAGTTACCTTACCAAGCCACCTTCTTTCCCAAAAATACAGATTTTAGTTCTAAAGCAGACGCCCATGCGGCGCTGTCATTTAAGGGAAAATTTGGCTTTATATCGCTAACGGTACCAGATCCTCTTTCTAAAGATCTAAAGGTAGTAGAAGGGTTAAATGATCAAGGCTTAAGTTTTAGTGTATTAGCCTTCGCCAGCACCGACGGGCCCAAAGATATGGTGGCTAACACTACTAAAGTGCTAAACGCTATCGATCTAGGAACTTGGGCGTTATCGCAGTTTAAAAACGTTGCTGATGTTAAAGCGGCTCTAGAAAAACAGCCTGTGTTAGTAGATGCTTTATTACCGTTAGGTATGATGAAAACACCATTCCATTATACTTTGCATGATGCTAAAGGGAATTCTATTGTTATTGAGTTTGCTAACGGCAAGCAAAACGTCATTGATAACCCTATTGGGGTGATGACTAATGGCCCTGAGTTCGACTGGCATATGACCAACTTAAATAATTACACTTTTTTAAATAACAAAGATCACTCTACGCTAGAAGTTAATGGGGTGAAGTTAACGCAACCTGACTCGGGCATTGCAACAACAGCACTCCCTGCTTCTAATACCTCAGTCGGTCGATTTGTACGAGCAGTTTATTATTCACAATTTGCTGAGAAAGCGGCCACTTCTGAAAAAGCCATGACGACCTTAGCCCATGTGATGAATAACTTTGATCGGCCCCGCGGTATTAGCATAGATAACCGATTTACCGGTGAAATAGCAAATATCGCCGCCCCCGAAGTGGAAGGTCATCCTATGTATACCACTGAGTATACGTCGTGGACCGCACTCGCTGATTTACGCCAGCTCCAATTTAATGTGCGCAGTTACGATCAATTGAATTACCTTAACTTTGATCTTGCCGCCTTGGCCGATGAGCAACAAACGCTCTCAGTGGCGTTAAATAAAATCCCCGTCGGACTAAGCGAAGGTAATAAAGCATTAAAGCCTAAATAACGGCTTACTGACTAAAACTGACTTAAGGCAATTATTGAGTCTAATAATCAAAGCCGGCTTGGGCTTTTACGCCGGCTTCAAAAGCATGCTTTATTGGCTGCACTTCACTCACGGTATCTGCCAGCTCAACAAGCGCCCTATGACAGCCTCGCCCGGTAATAATCACATGTTGATGAGCCGGTCGATTCTTCAATGCACTCAACACCCGCTCTAAGTCGAGATAATCGTAGGCCACCATATAGGTCAGCTCATCTAAGAGCACCATATCGATATTGGGATCCGCTAGCACTTTTTCTGCCGCCAGCCAGGTTTGTTCACAAGCGAGCTTATCTTGCTCTCTGTTTTGGGTTTCCCAAGTAAAGCCAGTATTCATGACCACAAACGGCACGCCGAGCTTTTGCAAGACATTACGCTCCCCACACTCCCAGCCTCCTTTAATAAACTGTACTACTGCTGCACTTTTATTATGGCCTACGGCACGGGTAATAGTACCAAACCCAGCGGTGCTTTTACCTTTGCCATTACCAGTGATCACCATTAATACGCCCCGCTCCTCTTGAGCATTGGCTATTTTTTCATCCACTGCCGTTTTTAACTTTTGTTGGCGCTGCTGGTGGCGCTGTGTTTTTAGTTGTTCGCGATCTTCGCTCATGACAAATCCTTACTTAGGCAAAAAACTATTATACCCTTATCAAAGCGGATGTACTGAGATCTGCTTTTGGCCATTGTTAATAAAAGCGTGAGCGAACAACAGCCATAAAAAAAGAGCGGAGGCTATCCACTCTTTTTTTTGCTTAAGTTACCCTTAATTACAAGGGAGCGTGCTAGGTTAAGGTGCTCGTCGCCCCATGATCAGGCTTACCACAAAAATGATAATGGCGACCACGAAGACAATTTTTGCGGCGCCGGCGGCGGCACCGGCAACACCGGTAAAGCCAAGAACGGCGGCAATCAGTGCAATAATTAAAAAGGTAATACCCCAACTAAACATAAACTGCTCCTTACCCTAGTGGTTATTGATAGTGTCTATCGCTGTTAATAGTAGACGACTAACTTCCCTCTTGGGGATATATCCCGAGCGACACTGCTCGGGAGTGGTGGCTAAGCTGGCCAGTTGTGGCGCATTTTCAAAGCCATGGTTGAGAATGATTACTTAACAACAAGGTCGTTTTTAACACTTTTCACGTCATCGACGTCTTTAGCTACCTGCTCTGCTCGAGCCGCTTCTTCTTTAGTATCGACGTTACCGGTGAGCTGGACTACACCGTCGTTGGTTTCTACCGAGATCCCCATAGAAGGAACACCGTCAGCGGTCAAAAACTTGGCCTTAACTGCACTGGTGATCATGGCGTCATCGGCATACTCTTTTAGTGTAGACTCGTCTTTATCTTTCACGTTGAGTTTGTCGCTAACAGACTTCACGCCATCTACTTTTTCTGTTACCGCTATCGCCTCTTTAACTTGATCTTGGCTAGCGACAAAGCCGGTCAGCGTCACTATACCGTCGTTAGTTTCAACGGAAATATCATTACTTTTAATATGGTCAGCTTTTAATAGCTCTGCTTTTACCTTAGTAGTTACCACACTGTCATCAACATAGCTTTCAGCTTTATTGGCAGCATCACGCGCTTTATCGCCAGTACGGTGTGCTTTATCATGAGCCTGATCGGACATCATGGGCGCTTTATCTTCAGGCATCGCACTTTTATCTGCCCGAGTGTCTTGTGCTAATACCGCACCACTGGCTAACACCGAGCTCAACACAACAGCCATAATAGAATGTGAGAAGTGAATCTTTTTCATCGTTCTGTTCCTTTTGTTGCGATTTGAACACTGGGTTATTTAACGCTGCAAGTGAAATGAAATTTCATGATCCTCATTCACTGCCCTGTAATTGTTAGCGTAGTCTGCTGCAGACTTCAAGCCTTAAAAGTATTTAAATGACTCTGATATTTTTCGCTCTTTATTAATACAAATATAAATAAAAACTAATTTAGACAAGTTTACTAGATAATTAAATCCAACAAAATCAAAAACTTAAACAAATAAAAAGCATTGTAAACAGCTTGTTAATGGTTGGTTTTTACTAAGATTACTAAGCTGCTCTTTTCTTTACTTTTATATCTGCGTCAATTCCTGTCAATTATAAAAGCGGTTAAATAGTGGATTTAAAACCTAAAATTAAGCGCCATAGGCCGCTCGGTTGAGTATTAAAACAGCCAGCGGCGCTTATATTAGCCAAATCAATTGTTGTTTACGCTCACTGACGTCTTAATATCTTGGCCTTTACGCGCATAATGCTGTGCCATAACCGCACACACCATTAATTGTATTTGGTGAAATATCATTAATGGCAATAAAGCAGGACCTAACATAGAGCCGGTAAATAATACCTGCGCCATCGGCACACCGGTGGCCATGCTTTTTTTAGAACCGCCAAAGACGATAGTAATTTGATCTTCGTGGCTAAAGCCTAGCCGGCGGCCTAACCAAGCAGTTAAAAACAAAATTAGCGCCAGCAGTACACAACATACTAGAGTTAAATTAGCCAACTCACCGGTAGAGACCGTGGTCCACAGCCCTTCTACTACCGAGGCGCTCAGTGCGGTATAAACCACCAATAAGATAGACGTCTGATCTATGCGACTGAGCTGCTTTTTATTCTTATCTACCCAGTGACCAATGATAGGTCGCATGCTGTGTCCTAACACAAAGGGCAGCAGCAACTGCATACTAATGGCACCAATAGAGTGCAGCGGTGAGGTGCTGTCGCTGGCATCTAATTGCATTAGTAAAGCCACTAATAAGGGGGTAAGAATAATGCCTAAAATACTGGAAGCCGACGCACTACAGACTGCGGCCGGCACATTCCCACCCGCTAAAGAAGTAAAAGCGATGGCCGACTGTACCGTGCCCGGTAACACGCATAAAAATAATACCCCCATGTACAGTTGTTGCCCAAGCAAGGGCACGAGCACGGGCTTAGCTAGAATACCTATCAGCGGAAATAATAAAAAAGTACAAGAGAATACCAACAGGTGCAGGCGCCAATGAGTAGCGCCAGCAATGATCGCGGTGCGCGATAACTTAGCGCCATGCATAAAAAACAACAGCGCAATAGCGGCCATGGTCAACCATTCAAAAAACACCGCTCCTTGGCCGTGAGCCGGCAACAAGGTCGCGGTGGCCACCACTGCCAGCAAAATTAACGTAAAATTATCAAATAGTAATCGTAAGTAGCCAAACATGAAGTCTCTCCAAAAAAAATTCTTCACTACTTTACGTGATAAAGCTCTTGCACTTTATCGCCATTAAGACCCATAGTGTCGATTAAGAGACAAATAAACCGTGAATACTATTATTCTATGGATCAACAGCAATTACTCCGCCAGTTAGCTGCATTAAGTACCCTGCCCCGCCCCATACTGGGTCATGAGGTTTCTCTGCCTAACTATGCGATAGGCATCTTTCATCAGCACCCTTGGTATCAATTATCTTACGCCACCCAAGGTGTAGTGACGGTTAAAAGTGCTAAAGGACATTTTGTGGCGCCGCCCAACCAGGCCGTGCTGGTTCCTCCTGGCGTAGCGCACGGCGTGCATTGCACACCGGATACCTGCATTCGTAGCTTGTATATTGCCGCCGATACGTTGCCGTGGCAGCAATGTCAGGTGCTGGAAATTGATGGGCTATTGCGAGAGCTTATTGTGGCTTTTAGTTTATTTCCGGTGGAGTACGATGAAGCTGGAGCAGAAGGACGATTGGTCGCGGTATTGTTAGACCGACTGCGCTTGGCTAAAAGCTGGGACTTGATGTTGCCGTGGCCCCAAGACGCTAGGCTTACCCCCTTATGTCACTATCTTGCCGCCCATCCCGATTGTCGACTGCCATTACGTCATTTTAGTGACGAGCTAGGAGTCAGCGATAAAACCTTAAGTCGCGCTTTTTTACGCCATACCGGCATGAGCTTTCGCCAATGGCGCCAGCGTAGTCGACTACTAGCTGCCTTGCCTTTATTAGAGGCCGGCGAGCGAGTCACCGATGTAGCGCTCGCTTGCGGGTATGACAGTCTATCGGCTTTTATTGTCGCCTTTAAAGAGTTGCTAGGCACCACCCCAGGAGACTATTTATCATCTTAGTTGCCGAACTCAGACTGAACAGGGTGCTGCCTATTTTTTTTCTGCTTACCTAACACCAACATACACGGTGTTAAAAATAGCGTTAGTAAAGTGGCAAAGGTTAAACCACCGGCAATCGCACTCGAAAGCTGAGTCCACCATTGTGTAGACGGTGCTCCAATGCCGATGCTCGGCGCCAATAAATCCACATTCACACCCAACACCATCGGCATTAACCCCAGCACCGTAGTAATGGCGGTTAATAATACGGGCCTCAGTCGTAAACAGCCGGTTTCTAGCGCGGCTTCGGCCGGAGTCATGCCGTCGGCCAGCAGCTGATTGAAGGTGTCGATCAACACAATATTGTTATTTACCACAATACCGGCTAACGCAATAATGCCCATCCCTACCATAACAATCCCAAACGACTGGCCATTCAGTAGTAATCCTATTAACACTCCTGCGGTGGAAAAAATGATAGCCGACAGCACTAAAGCGGTTTGATATAAGCTGTTAAATTGGATCACCAAGATCAAGGTCATCAAGAAAATAGCCACCCCAAACGCCGTGGCCAGAAATTGCCCCGCCTCTCGCTGATCCGCATCTTCACCTGCGACCACTAAGCTCACTCCCTCTGGTAAAGAGTCTAGCTGCTTCGATAACGCCTTTAAGCGCTCATCTAGTCGCGCGTCTTCAGCAATATCCGCTTGGAGGGTAATGGTGCGTCGTCCATCGACTCTATGCAAGGTGCCCACCTTCGGCGCCGGCGTTAGCGTGACAAATTGACTAATGGGCACTTGGCCGCGCTCGGTATTTAACGTCAGTCGCGATAAGTGATCGATCGAGCGCACGCTTTCTGGCAAACGTACAATAATATCTACTTCATCGGTGACTTCTTCTGGCCGATAAGTCGCCAGTTTAAGACCATTGGTCACCAGCTGCACCACATTACCCACACTGGTAACATCACCACCCAAGCGAGCCGCCGCTTCCCGATCTACGGTTAATCGCCATTCGACACCAGGCAAAGTGCGATCATCTTCTATATCGATAAAGCCGCCTAGCTCGTTCATGGTCTGGCGTAATAAGTCAGTGGCTTTCGCCACTTGCTTAGCATCTTGCCCCGACAACCTCAACTCCACCGGCTTACCGCTGCTAGGCCCCATTTCTTGCTGCCTAAACTCTAAGACAATGCCCGGTATATCTTGGGTTAATGTCAATAAAGTATCCCTAATCGCCAAGGCGGGCCGGCGCTCATACCAATCCACAAATTGAAACTGCAGCACGCCAATCACATCACTGCCCATTTGGCTGTCCGCCATGGCAAAGCTGCGGGCATATAGGGCTTTTACTTCACTTAAGTGCTGTAAGCGCGCTTCTACTTGTTGCAAAATAGCGTCTTTTTCATACACCGATAAATCGCCCCGCGCCCGTACTTGCAGCTGGGCACTGTCGGGCTCGATGCTTGGAAAAAATTCTACCCCATGATTTAACTTGGCATAACTGGCATATACCAACCCCACCAATAACACGGTCGTAAGCAAGCTTAATCCTGGGCGCTTTAATAACCAGGCTAATAGACTGCGATAATACGCCAGTCCTGGCACTCTCACTGGCGCCTTAGTGGTGGTGCTGCGACTAAGACTCCCCATGGTGGGTAAAAAAATCAGCGCCATGGCTAACGACGCTAGCAAGCAAATAATCACCGTGGCCGGTAAGTACTTCATAAACTCACCTACTACGCCCGGCCAAAATAATAAGGGAATAAATACCACCAACGTCGTGGCCGTGGAGGCGATGACCGGCCAACTCATCCTATCTGCCGCATTGATCCAGGCTTCTTTCGGACGCTGTCCATCGTGCCTATTTCGATCCGCCAGCTCAGAAACCACAATGGCACCATCGACTAGCATGCCCGCCACTAAAATGAGCGAGAACAATACGATGATGTTCATGGTAAAGCCAATGAGCCAAATAATAAGAATACCGGATAAAAAAGCACCGGGTATGGTCAGCCCCACCATCACTGCCGAGCGCATGCCCATGGTGAGCAAAATTAAGACCAGCACCAGTACTACCGCGGTCAGTACATTATTGAGCAAGTCTTCAAGCAAGGTATCGACTTGCTCTGACTGATCCATAATGTAGTTAATCTCTACCCCTGACGGCAGTTGTGCCTTTGCTATTTGCAGTATTGCTTTTACTTGCTCTATGGTGTCGATAATATTCGCACCGGCTCGCTTACTGACCTCTAGCACCACCCCAGGTTGACCATTAATTCGAGCAAAACCGCTGGGATCTTTAAAGGTGCGCCTAAGGCTTGCCACATCACCAAAGGTGACCACACTGTCGCCATCCACCTTAATAGGCAAACCCATTACATCCTCTAAATTTTCAATAACCCCGGGTACTTTAATGGCCAGCCTTCCGGCACCAGTATCTAAACTCCCCGCTGCCACTAACCGATTATTGCGCGAGACCAAATTAAACAGCTCGTTATAATCAATACCGTAGCTGTCTAGCACTTGAGGATCAGCGACAATTTCTAAGACATCTTCCCGATCGCCCCCAATATCCACCTCGAGTACTTCGGCGATGCCTTCTATTTCTTCTTTAAGACGTCTGGCTATCATCACTAGCTCGCCTTCCGGTAGCGGGCCCGATAACGCCACCGACAGCACAGGAAATAAGCTCACGTTAATTTCATGTACTTCGGGCTCATCCACTTCGTCGGGCAATTTACTGCGCGCCGTATCTACCTTTTCTCGTACATCTTGTAGCGCCAATTTAGGGTCAAAGCCGGCATCAAACTCCAACATCACAGAGGCATGCCCTTCACTGGCAGTAGAGGTCATTTTTTTAACGCCCTCTAAGGTGCGTAATTCCTGCTCCATCGGCCTAACTAATAAACGCTCTGCATCTTCGGGGCTAATGCCTTCTAGCGCCATAGAGACATACATCATCGGAATAGTGACATCGGGGTTGGCTTCTTTTGGAATCGCTTGATAAGCACCATATCCTCCCAGAAGTAAGAAGATAAAGGCCATTAGGGTAGCGCGACTGCGGCTCACCGCCGCCGTAATAATGCGTCTCATGATGCAGGCTCCATCACTTTAACATTCACTTTCTCCCCTTGTGCTACAAAACCTGCGCCTCGAGTGACGAGCTGTACTTGCTCAGGTAAGCCATCTACCCAAGCTTCATCGGGGGTGATGTTAAGCAAGTTAACCGGCTGTAATTGCATGCGCTGCGCTTCATCCACCACATACACACCTAATCGACCCTCTTTAGTTAACGCCAATAACGCCGGCGATAGACGGTAGGCTTGTTGCTCAGGCAAATGAATCTGCAAGCTGGCACTCCCCCCCGCAACCCGCCATTGCTGTGGATTGTCTAATCTCGCCTCAAGGGCAAAGCTGCGGGTTTGACGATCTGCTTCTTGGGCCACAAAATTGAGTTGCCCCTCCAGTTTTCGCCCATCTAATAACACCGCCGTTACGGGCAACCCCGGCGTTAAGCTACTGACTTGCTGCTGACCAATCAGGGCCGAAAGCTTGAGGTGAGAAACATCAACTAACGTCAGTAGTGTTTCACCCGCTTGCACAAAATCGCCTTCTTCTACTGGGAGTTGGTCCACTTGCCCTGCAAAAGGGGCAGTAAGCTGAGTGTGCTCTAAAGCCAACTGTGCATCGGCTACCGCCGCCTTTGCATTAGCCGCGGCCGCAACTAATCCTAAATAATCGGTTTCTGAAATATGGCGCTCTCGACGCAAGCGTACCCCCGCATTAGCCTCTGCTTGGCGCAGAGCCAACTCGGCTTTAGCTTGCTCTAATCGCGCGGTGCGCCCTTCGTCACTTAAGGTGATTAATGGCTCTTGGGCGGCGACGGTTTGCCCTAGGGTCGGTCGGTGAGTGAGGGTGCCATTGACTTGCGCACGCAACGCCAGATGCCGAGCGGGTAACAGCTGGCCTTGCACTTGTACGGTTGGTTGATAACGCTGAGCTTGGGCAGGCGTCACTTCGACATAATATGGTTCGTCCTTGCGTTGACTGTCGTGCTGCTCTTGCACTTCACTCAAGGTCGTCTCTTTAGGTGCTTGCTCCGCTGCTTGATAAAGCTGGCCGCGCCATAACCAAAACAACGCAATTAACAAGATCACGCCTAAAGCGATTAATTTTTTATGACGCGCAAGCCAAAGTGATGTTTTATTGACCATAGTGAAGGGTTCCGTTTCAGTACTATTGAATGGAGCATAGCAAGTTAACTGAGCGCAAAACAGGTAAGCCTCCGTCTGCTAGTGCCAAAGGAGAGTGTGTGTTTTTTACCTTAAGTGAAGAGCAGCCCAGTACCATAGAAAACTGATTAATGGACCTAAAAATTATTGACTCATTAGTCAAGCAGGAATAATATAGCTTTAATTGGTATATGGAGTGCACATTATGAGTCATCAATCTTTATTACGTTACGCTAACATCGCCATGGTCGTTTTTCTGCTGTTATCGGTCGGTGCTTTAAGTATTGCCTACTTACAAGAAAGTGCGGTTTCCTTACAAACCACGGTATTTATGCATATTACACTAGTGATCAGTGCTGCCTTATTTAAGTTAGCTTATGTCGTACGCTTAATCGCTCAAGATAAACTAGGTCAACAGCTCGTATAAAGCGCCCATAACCTACTGAGCGCATGCTGTTGCTGTTGAACTTCCTGAGTTTAATCACCCTCATTTCACTATTAAAAAAGCCCCGTTAGCTAAACGCTACCGGGGCTTTTTTATCTGATGAAGCAATTTAGTGTAGCTGACTACGTAGCCAGTCAAGTACTTCACCATAGTTAACAGGTAACAAGCGCTGTAATTGATCAAGGGCCGCTTTGGTAACGGCGCTATCGGGCAAACAAAAGTTAATATGCCCTACTTTTCGCGCCGGCCGCACTTCTTTACCATACCAATAGACTTCTGCGCCGGGCACGGTCAACCAGTCGTGGTTAAGATCGACGCCGATTAAGTTCACCATCACACTAGTACTTTTAACGGTGGGCGCCACCAGCGGTAACTTAGCTACCGCGCGCAAGTGCGCTTCAAACTGGCTAATATTGGCACCGGCTTGGGTCCAATGACCACTATTATGCACTCGTGGTGCCAGCTCATTAATCAATAAGTGGTCGCCAATTCTAAAGCACTCCATGGCCATCACACCCACATAATCTAAGTGGTTCATGATCTTGGCCAACATCTGCTCTGCTTCATCTTGTAAATGACTCAGGCGAGCTAGGGGCGCTACCGAGCCCATTAAAATGCCATCTACATGCAAGTTGAGGGTCAAAGGGTAAAAAAAGCAGTGGCCGTCTGCGGTACGCATACCGACCACTGACATTTCTTCATCAAAGTCGATGGCTTGCTCAGCAATCGCTTCTTGATGCCAACCCAATGGTACTGCATCTTGACCCGGCTCACGCAACCAGTGCTGACCACGACCATCATAACCACCGGTGCGACGCTTCAGTAATACTCGCTCACCCAAGGCTTCATGAAGTGCTAGCGCATCGGTATCATTTTCTACCAAACGCCATGGCGCAGTGGCCAGCGACAAGTCTTCTAACAATGATTTTTGCGTATAGCGATCGGCGAGCAAAGGAAAAGTCTGCAGGTTAACAAATGCCGGATGACTCGCCAGCTGGCGGGTGGCCGCTGTGTCGGGCCATTGCTCGCGCTCGGCCGTAACCTGCTCGTGAGGCTGTAGCGGTAAGATTTCTTCCGACTCAATATCTACCGGCTCAATATCTAAATTGAGCGGCATGCCTGCATGTTTTAGCATTTGTCCTAGCTGACCCGCCCCTAATACCCAAATACGGCTCATACTTCCTCCCGAGGGTCCGGATTGGCAAGTACCGTATCCGTTTGTTGTTGGCGAAACGCATCTAAGCGCTGGGCTAATTCGGCATCGCTATTAGCCAAGATCTGACAAGCTAACAGCCCTGCATTAAATGCGCCCGCCTCGCCAATAGCCATAGTACCTACCGCGACCCCTTTGGGCATTTGGGCGATGGATAATAAGCTGTCCATGCCATTTAACGCTCGACTTTGTACGGGCACACCCAGTACCGGCAAGCGCGTTTTAGATGCCACCATACCTGGCAAGTGCGCCGCTCCGCCAGCGCCAGCAATAATCACTTCATAACCCTTGGCTACGGCCGTGTGACTAAACTCCATTAATCGATCGGGAGTGCGGTGCGCCGACACCACCTCTACTTGATAGGGTACCTGCAGTTTATCCATGATCTCTGCAGCCCCTTGCATGGTGGGCCAATCACTCTTTGAACCCATGATGACGGCAACTTTTGCTTGCATGACTACTCCTGTTCGACGCTGGAATGAACCAGTCTTGGTAATGGCATCGTGATGATTTGGGGAGCGCGGATTATAGCGAAAGCAGAGTGCAGCGGCTAGCCTACCAGCGACTAAAACCGGCGGGTATAGACATTCTCATCCCCTAGCGTTAAGCTATTTAAGCTTTGTACACTAAACATAATTTACACAGGGGGTGTTAATTTCATGAAAGGAGCCCTAGAAGCTTTACCTTAAGTCTCGGCCTTCAGCGTCGCAGATCGTCCACCTGGCTATCGCCAACGTCTCTTATACCACTAAGTTAAATTCTATTAACTTACCGCTAGTTCGGCGTTCGTTGTCGTTAGTCATGTCGTCTAGTTAGGTATTTATTTTTTGACACCCATTTGCGGTGTCTTGTTATTGAGTGTGCTTAATTCTGCTTTGACAAGCGGCTTACGGCTTATTGAAGTTAGGGAGATTATTTTGGAACTTTATCAGTTTTCCAGCATGACAGTGTTACTGCTGCTGGCCGCCTTCTATGGCGGAACCTACTTTTTAACCACCTTTATTAAGAAAGACCAAGAAGATGCCGATGCCTTTATGGTATCAAACCAGCGCATTGGCTACGGCATGGGCGCGGCTAGTATGACTGCCACCTGGATTTGGGCGGCGTCATTCTATGCCGCTGCCACCTCAGGCTATACCTATGGGGTATCAGGACCGCTACATTATGGTCTTTGGGGTGCCTTGATGATTTTATTCATCTACCCCTTCGGTCGCCGCTTTCGCAAACTAGCGCCACAGGCCCATACCTTAGGGGAAGTCATCCACGCCCGCCACGGCTCTTCTAGTCAGCTTATTTTAGCGCTATCTAATTTACTGGGCAGTATTATTAGTTTGATGGTGAACTTTACTGCCGCCGGTGCTTTGGTGTCGGTGCTTTCGCCCTTATCGTTTCAAACTGGAGTGATTATCGCTGGGGTCGGCGTACTGAGTTATACCTTATGGTCAGGTTTTAGAGCCTCGGTGCTTACTGACTTCGCTCAGTTAATCGCCCTCATGGCAATCGCTATCGTGATCATTCCCGCTGTGTTATTTGCGATGGGTGGTCCAAGCGTGATGCTTGATGGCTTTAGTAACCTCACCGCTCAGCAAACCGACTTTTTCTCTTCTGATGCCATTTTGTATCAGGGGGCGCCCTATTTTGTGGCGGTGTTGGCCTATGCGATTGGTAACCAAACCATTTCTCAACGCCTGTTTGCCGTGAACGAAGACCACATTAAGCCTACCTTTATTACCGCTACCCTCGGTTACGGTGCCATTGTGGTAGGTTTGGGTATGATTGGTTTAATGGCGCTCACGCTAGGGGTAGAACCTTTAAATGGCGACATGAACAACTTGATCCCACAAATGGTCTCTAGCTACTTACCGCCCATCTTTATCGGTTTGTTTTTTATACTGGTGATTGGCTCTTTGTCCTCCACTGCTGACTCTGATTTAGCGGCCTTGTCTGCGATTGTGATGGCAGATGTCTACGGTAAAAACATTGCCAAAGGAAAAGTAAATCCTCAGCGTATGTTACTGATCGGTCGTTTAACCATGGTAACGGCTACTATGATCGGTATTGTGCTAGCAAGTTTCTCATTTGATATTTTAGTCGCACTGGTGTTTGTTGGCGCATTATGGGGAGCGATTGTATTCCCGGTAATTGCCAGCTGTTACTGGAACCGCGTTACTAATAAAGCCTTTACTAGCGCTGTTCTTTCCGGTTTAGCCCTATTTTGTGTCGCTCGCTTTGAATTACTACCGATGACCGGTGCTATCGCAGTACTATTTGAACTGTTAGCCAGTGTGGGCGGCGGTGTGGTGATTGGCTTAATGGCCTTTGGCTTTTTAGGTAAACGCCTAGGTTTTGCCGCCGGTATCTTAGCGGGCTTAGCATTAATGTACTTTGCAGTCGGCTTTTTAAGAGAATACACAGTATTACTGTCTTCCTTAGTCGCCTATGGGGTAAGTACCGTGGTGTGTGTCGCGTTAAGTTTAGCGAGCCGTGAGCACTTTGACTTTGATCTTATTGCAAAGCGCGTGGGTCACTATGATGATCGCGCCGATATAGAAGAAGCCAAGCTAAGCAATGCTCATTTAGCGAGGGAGTCATTATGAGTTTTTTAGTATTAAGTACGTATATTTTAGTGTGGCCCGCGCTCACCTTGTGGGTGTTGGTAGTATTATGTCGCGCGGTACTTAAAGATTACCGCTCAGCGAAAAAGAATCATGAAGATATGGTGTAAGTAATTACAGTTAAACTAACAAAAGCGGACCTAGGTCCGCTTTTTTACTTTTTATGGCTGTTCTTGCAGTCTAACTAGATTAAAGAACACCTTACTGGCTCGAAAAATAAAAATCCGCTTGTCGACGCTCTAATAGCTCACCCTGCGAGCCTCGCCCTTGCTCTACGATATGCAAATGCGCCGCCTCAATACTCAGCAGCGTTTGCGCACGGGTGCCATAGGTCGGACTATGGATAAAAATCGCCGATAACAAATGTTCTAAGGTAATATCTACCCCGGTAGCGGGTAGCTGCTCTATATCAGCCAGCTGGGAGTCACTTAACAGGGCTAACGCCGCCACTTCACTTTGCGCGGTGAAGCTTGCCTCTGGTGTTTGGTGCTCGGCTAACCACGCCGCTAGCCCCTGCTTAAGACGCTCTACCTTAGGCCAAGGCGTGTCTAACGTTGCATTAGATAAGCCATAAATTCCGCCCGTTAATGGTTGAGCGTTAGCACCGAACCAATTCCCTCCATACCATAACTCGCCCTGTGCCATATCCCCCAATAACAGATTAAAGCCAGCGTATTGCTCGCCTTCAGCTAACACTTGTTGTAAGTATTGCTCGCTATTAAGTGAGGTCGATAAAAAACCACTCACTAACTCGCCCCGGCTCCGCGGCCCAGATCCTGCACTGCCTTCACGCACATTTGTTAGCGCGGCAAAACGGCCGCTCTTGCTAACTCCAAGCCAAGTACCACCGGCTTGTAAATCTCTCCCAGCCCAAATATGAGGTAAGTCGGGCCACCACTGCGCCGAGGCCGTGGGACGAGCATAAAATTCATCGCGATTAGCAAATAAGTGCAGCCGCTGTTGTTTGGGTTGCCACGAAAAAGCAAGAATACACACCGCTAATATCCATCGTCGTTGTCTATGCTCCGACCTTACCTATAAGTAGGATAATAGACCAGTCTCAAGGCAGCTCAGGTCGCTCGCGCAAAAAGCTAGCAAAGCGGGGGATCCCTTGTTGAGTCTCGCCCTGATAACGATAGGTAATGATGCTATTAAGTGCCGGTGGCTGTTGACGCTGGGCATCACTAAAGCCGGTACCAATACGAAACCGTTGCCCATTAGCACTTTCTACCAACAAGGCGCCTAGCATGCCGTGATATTTGCCTTGCCCCGGCAAGTGAGCAACCACGGTGGCTTCGGCATCACTAAATGACTTCAACTTAAGCAGCTCTTGGTTGCGCCCTACTCGATATAAACTGTCGCGTGCCCGCAACACTAAGCCTTCACCCCCTTGGCGCTCAACGTCAGCTAACAAAGCGGCGAGCGCAGTATTATCGGGGAGCAATTGTTGCTCTACCAGCTCTAAATAAGGCGAGGGGGAAGAAGCAAATAAGCGTTGTAAGGCATGCCAGCGGTCGTCAAACGCTAAGTTACTGGCAGGCAAATCAAAGACCATAAAGCGAATGGCGCGCCAGTCTTCATCCCGAGCCTGATAACGGCGCACTGCAGCAGAGAGAGCAGCAAACTGACCTCGTCCTAACCACAGTTCGCCATCGAGAGGTGTAGGTGGAAAGCCCGCCGTAAACCAAGAGGGCACCGAGTAACGATGGCCACTGCGCGAGATCAAATGCTTACCATCCCAATACGCTCGCACCCCATCTAATTTTTCACTAACCCGATATAAAGCGACATTTTGTTGCTGATATTCGACGGCCAGCTGTAACGGTGGGGGCGCTATGCCTTGAGCTGCGATCGGCGGTGAAAGTAAAAAGAAAGGAACGATATAATAAATGGGTCTCATGATCTCGCCTCCTTGCTAATACTGAGTACTCTCTCTTTAGCATAGCACTCAGTTTTTAAGCAGTTGGCTCAATTAAGCTTGGCGCTGTTGATCCGGTAGCACCGCTTTATCACGAGCAGCTGACCAGCCCGCCGCCAGTTGTACTAATTGCAAGCACAGCATTAACAATAAAGCCCACTGCCAATGACCGGCCAGATCACGCAATAGGCCTAACGAGAAAGGCCCGAGCGCCGCGAGTAAGTAACCGATACTTTGTGCCATGGCGGACAAGGCTGTAGCCTGAGCAGTATTTCGCGCCCGCAAGACAAAGAAAGACAGCGCTAAGCTCAAGGCACAACCACAGCCCATACCAATGAAAGAAGCCCATAGCATGGGGGCCAGTTGTGGGGCTAAATAAATACCGGCAATACCGGCAAAAGACACCACAAAAGTAAAAGCGACTAGCTTATGTTGCTGGCGCATTTTAGCCGCCATTATAGGAATAAATAAGTTAAACGGAATACTGACTAAGTTGATCAACGCCGTTGCCGTACCTGCTTGATGAGCGTCTAACCCGTTTTCAATTAATATTTTCGGTAACCAGGTGGCCATCGAATAAAAATAAAACGACTGCAGCCCCATATAAAAAGTGATGGACCACGCAATCTTATCGCGCCATAAACTTACCCGTTGCGGGTTGGCCGGTCGGCCTACTCCTTTAACGCGGATCATCGGCAACCAAAACAACACACAAATAAGTGGGAAAATCGCCCACAGCGCCACGGGATAGCGCCAGCTATTAAATTGCTCAAATAATGGCACCGCTAAGTAAACCCCTAAGCCTGCCCCTAAGCTTAAGGTCACCGAATAAAGACCAGTCATAATACCGACGTTATCCGGAAAAAAAGCTTTCACTAAGCCCGGTATCAGCACATTAAGCACAGCGATTGCGGAACCTAATAATAAGGTACCTAAAATAACGAGAGGAAAGTTATCCAGCAGGCGAAAGCCCACGCCGGCACTAATCAGCATTAAGCCACCAATGGTTAGCCACTGTGGCGCCCAGCGCCGAGTTAACCACGGCACGCAAATTGAAACTACACCAAAACACAGCAAGGGCAAGGTCGTTAATAAGCTAAAGGCACTGGCGTTAATATTAAGCGAGTCACGAATTTGCATAACCAGTGGCCCCACTACTACCAGTCCCCCCCTTAAATTAGCGGCGGCTAACATTAGCGCAACGATAGCTAATGCAGCGATCACTGGCCTGCCCACAAAAGGGCCGTTGGGATGGGAGTCGGTCATTATTATTCCTTAACGGTATGAATAGAATGGTGGTTAACCATGCCAAGGATTTAAGCAAGGCAATAAATAAACAGCTAACTCACTAGCAGAGATTGAGCAGCATAATGAAGCCGCTACATGGTAGGATCCGCAGCAATAGAGCGCAAGTGCCTCGCTAGGAGGCCATAATAATGACAGGATACCAATGCTAACAGCAGATACGATTACCGCGGTGATCCTCGCCGGCGGCCAAGGGTCGCGAATGGGTGGCGTTGATAAAGGCTTAATCACCTTATGGGAAAAACCTTTAGTGGCCCACTTAGTAGAGCGACTGACTCCCCAAGTGGGCTCATTACTGATTAATGCCAATCGACATCGGGAACAATATCAACAATGGGCTCCGGTGATCGCTGATAATTTAGCTGGTTTTCCGGGTCCTTTGGCCGGCTTTGAGGCGGGCTTAAACGCTGCTGCCACCGACTGGATAGTAGTGGTGCCCTGCGATAGCCCGCTACTCCCTCTAGATTTAGTCGAGCGACTGGCTACTGCCATTAGTTCACCTCAGCAAATTGCTGTAGTACATGATGGTGAGCAGCTACATGCCGCTACCGCCTTGCTGCATCGCTCTTTACTTCCCTCATTACAGCGCTATCTGGCTCGCGGCGATCGTAAACTGCGACTGTGGTTTGCTGAACATGAGTTAGTGGCGGTGGATTTTAGTGACCAAGCCTCGGCTTTTATTAACCTGAATACGCCTGCTTGCGTGGAGAAATTGGCACGACGTGGTCACGCTAGTAGCTAGTTTAAGAAAATAAAAAAAGGGCGCCGCAGCGCCCTTTTTTATCACGGTCGTAATTATTAGTCTTTATATTTGCTAAAGACCAAGCTGGCGTTAGTACCACCAAAACCAAAGCTATTAGACATCACAGTGTCGAGCTCAGCAGTTTGATATTCAGTCACGATAGGCAGGTCTTTGGCCTTTTCGTCTAGCTCGGTAATGTTGATGCTAGGCGCAATAAAGCCGTGCTCCATCATGAGTAACGAGTATACGGCTTCGTGCACGCCGGCCGCGCCAAGCGCATGACCGGTCATTGACTTCGTGGCCGAGATAAATGGCGCTTTTTCGCCAAACAAACTATTAATGGCTTCTAACTCTTTAACATCACCCACGGGGGTAGAAGTACCGTGAGTATTGATGTATTGCACCGCTTTAGGAGCAGTGGCCATGGCCTGCTGCATGCAACGTACCGCACCCTCACCTGATGGAGCGACCATGTCGTAGCCATCAGAAGTCGCGCCATAGCCGGTAATTTCAGCGTAGATTTTAGCACCACGCTTTAACGCATGCTCTAGCTCTTCCACTACCACCATGCCGCCGCCGCCTGAGATGACAAAACCATCACGACCAGCATCATAGGTGCGAGAAGCTAACTCTGGAGTGTCGTTATATTTACTCGACAATGCACCCATCGCATCAAATTGCAGCGCTAGGGTCCAATCCACTTCTTCACCGCCACCTGCAAACACAATGTCTTGTTTACCCAGCTGAATTTGCTCAAGTGCATGGCCAATGCAGTGGGCTGAAGTAGCGCACGCTGAGCTAATGGTGTAGTTAATACCTTTAATTTTAAACGGCGTCGCTAAACAAGCCGACACGGTAGAGGACATAGTGCGGGGCACCATATAAGGGCCGACGCGGCGCACCCCTTTCTCTCGCAAAATATCGCAAGCGGCGATCTGGTTTTTAGAGGAAGCGCCACCTGAGCCTGCAACTAAACCCGTGCGCTCATTAGACACCATAGATTCATCTAAGCCTGCATCCTCGATCGCTTGCTGCATGGAAAGATAGGCAAAGGCGGCGGCGTCGCCCATAAAGCGCATCACTTTACGGTCTATATGTTCAGATGGAATTAGGTTAATGTTTCCCCAAACTTGGCTGCGCAAATTATGATCCGCAAACTGCTGGGAGAAGCTAATACCGGAGCGGCCCGCCTTTAGTGAGGCTAAAACCTCTTCCTGATTGTTACCAATGCTGGACACCACACCGATACCGGTAATGACTGCTCTTCTCATCTATCCTTCCTACTGTCTTTATTTGGCGCCAATTCTAACCATAAAAAATGATTAAAGTGGTCTGCTTTCATATAAAATAGCCGTTTTTACGGCCCCGGAGGTTCAGTGTCACCCCACTTCATTACAACCGCGCGTCTGGCCTGGAATGACCAAGGCACGCCGGTCGCCGCTGCATTTGACGATGTTTACTTTTCTAACGACGATGGTTTAGCTGAGTCTCGCTATGTTTTTCTTAGCCAAAACCAACTACCCACGCGTTGGATAAACCACGATAGAGCTCACTTTGTGGTGGCCGAAACCGGCTTTGGCACCGGTTTAAATATGCTGGCTACCTGGCAAGCTTTTATCGACTATCGTCGGCAACATCCGCAAGGCAACGCCCAACGCTTGCATCTTATTAGCGTAGAAAAATACCCGCTAAGTCACGCCGATCTAACACAAGCACTAGGCCAATGGCGTGAGCTTAGCACTTTAAGCGCACGTTTGTTAGCTGAATATCCCACCCTTACCAGCGGCTGCCATCGCTTGTGGTTGGATGATAATGTCTGCTTGGATTTATGGCTAGGAGATGTCGCTGAGCTACTTCCTAGCATGGAGGCTGGCTTAAATGGCAAAGTCGATGCTTGGTATTTAGATGGTTTCGCGCCCAGCAAAAATCCCCAGATGTGGACTCAGTCTTTATTTGAGCAATTAGCGCGCCTCGCCCGAGCCGGAGCGACCCTCGCGACCTTTACTGCAGCGGGCTTTGTGCGCCGCGGATTGATAGCGGCGGGATTTAATATTAGCCGCACTAAAGGCTTTGGCCGCAAACGGGAAATGTTAACCGGTGTGCGTCAAGCCCAAAACCGTGCACCTTATCCTAACCCTTGGTATTGGCGCCGCCCCGCCAGTCAAGGGACCACAGCTATCTTAGGTGCTGGCATCGCGGGTGCCTGTTTGGCTTACTCGCTTACACAGCGCGGGCAATCGGTTATGTTACTTGAACAAGCACCAGCCCCCGCACAAGGTGCTTCTGGTAACCGCCAAGCGGCGGTATACCCGCTACTTAATGGCGAACATGACATACTGAGCCAGTTTTATTTACAGGCATTTTTATATCACCGGCAAAGTATTGCACCACTGCTTAAGCAGACAGCCGTTAGTCACGATTGGTGCAGCGTAGTACAGTTAGCATTTAATGAGCATAGCGCCACTAAAATAGCGCGACTGAACACAGGGCAGTTTCCCCCTTCTATTGTCCAACCGCTGACCTCAGCACAGATCAATAAATGTACTGGCATTGCCGCTGATTTAGCAGGTGTCCAGTATCCGCTCGCGGGTTGGGTGTGCCCCTTTGAACTGACTCGTGCGCTTATTAAGGCAGCCGAAAAAACCGGCCACTTGCGCTGTTATTACGATACCCAAGTGCACGAGCTTCATAAAGAAAAACAATGGCACCTTAAGGGCGACACTCAAACTTGGGTGGCTGATAACGTGATACTGGCCAATGGTCATCAAGCGACCCAGTTCGAGGCAGCTAGCACTTTGGCAATGTCGCCGGTACGCGGCCAAGTAAATTACCAGCCAACGGCGCCTAGTCTGTCACCTTTAAAAACCGTGGTGTGCTATGAAGGTTACTTAACTCCCGCTTGGCAGGGCTTGCATTGTATTGGCGCCAGTTACGACCATAATGACGCTGACGTGGAGTATCGTGAGCATGATGAGCAAGATAACCAACATAAGCTTAGCCGTGCCTTGCCATTATTCAGTGACCTCGCTCCTGAGTCGGGCTCTGGACGAGTAGGCATTCGAGCTGCCACTCGAGATCATTTACCGCTGGTGGGGGCCGTACCTAATAAAGGCCAACAAGTGCAGCAATATTATTTGATGCCCCGGCGCCAGAAAGAAAGTTTGCCGTTAGCCGAAGATCATGTCGGGTTATATGTACTGGCAGGGTTAGGCTCCAGAGGGATTTGCTCCGCGCCCTTGTTAGCAGAAGTATTAACGGCCCAATTATTAGATGAGCCTTATCCGCTGGCCGCAGAGCTGCTTGAGGCGCTAAACCCTAATCGTTACTGGTTGCGTAAGTTACGACGCGGAAAGCCCATTAACTAGCAGGTATTTCGGGCTTATTTACCCCTAAGCGTCGACCATAATCTTGCTCATACTGAAAATCATCTAACAAGGTTTGAGCAATTTTTAGTTGGTGATAGCCAATATTATCGGCAATTTTTTGTAGCTGAACACAGCTCTCTTGGGGGGTAATACTAAATAATGACCGTTCTAACCATTGAGCTGATAACAAAGCCCGCTCGCGTACTTCACGTTCATAACTAAGCAGCGCCAACCGATAGTTTTGCCAGGCTGGTGTATCCGGCCAATGGAGTGGATCATTAACGGTGGCAGTCAAGGACACCATTACTTGAGCCGGTAAGCAGCCCTGCTCAGTCTCTTGGCCAGTTAGTTGCCAAGTTAATTGATAATCTACATCGGCCAAGCGCTGGGATAAGGCGCTAGAGCCATAAATGTCTACCGTTTGCCGTGCTTGCAACATCAGATCTGCCGTAGCGGCCGGTGCGACGACTAACATCACGATTACCCACAGGTGCTTCACCGTCTTTACTCCCTTTTCTTATTGACACTAACAGCATGCCATTATTTTAGGGGTAGCGACAAATTAATTCATTTGGGTCTATCACAATGTAAATAGTAAGCGGTTAAATATAGCGCAAAAGCGGTGCTAAGCGCTGACATCAAGCCACAGCCTCTATATAGTGCTGGATATTATTAATAGATTTTAGGGAGCTGCGTGATGATCACAGCCTATATATTGAATGGCACTTCGCTAGACATACATCCTCTTACAGTAGACAGCCCTATTCCGAGCAACACCTTATGGCTCGATATACTTAATCCAAATGAAGCTGAACAACAGTGGATGACCACGCTGTTCGTAGAGGATGTGCCTGAGTTTGATGAGCTAGATGATATTGAGGCTTCCGCGCGCTTTTATCGCGATAAAGATGGCTTGCACATTCACTCGCTGTTTCCTCAACGCACCGGCAATAAAATAGACGGCATTAACATCTTGTTTACTTTACAAGAGAACATGTTAATTAGTTTTCGTGAAGATGATCTGGGCTTAATGCGCTTAGTACGTCATTACATGCGCCAAGATCGTCTAGAAGTAAAAAGCGCTACCGATCTGCTGTTAGAGATTATGCAGCTTAAAATCGAAAACCTGTCCGATTTGATTGAAGATGGCTACAAAACCTTAGAAGAAACCGCCGGTAGGGTGTTACAAGTTGATGGCTTGCACGAAACGATGACCGAACTGATGCTCCAAGAAAACGCCAACGGCCACATTCGCTTATCACTGTATGATACTCGCCGCGCTTTGCGCTTTATTAAGCGCTCTAAACGCCAAGAACTGGATGAAGAGCAAACGCCTTGGATTGACGAAATGCTCTACGATATCGAGTCTTTATTGCCTCATACCCAGTTTTTATTCGATAAGATCAACTTTCAATTAGATGCCGCCATGGGGTTTACTAACCTTGAGCAAAGCAAGGTGATCAAGATTTTCTCGGTCGCCGCGGTGATTTTTTTACCTCCTACCTTAATCGCCAGTATTTATGGGATGAACTTTGAAATTATGCCTGAGTTTCACTGGGACTTTGGCTATCCCATGTCATTACTGATGATGCTAATGTCAGCTTCGGGCACCTATTACTTTTTTAAGCGCAAAGGCTGGCTATAAAACGGCGTATAATAACCATAGAGGGTTGGTCTCACTACTGGAAGAGTAATCTATGTTAAAAATAGCATTAGTAAGTGTGGTGGCAGCATTAGCGTTAAGTGGCTGTAATAAAAAAGAAGTGGGCAATGTGTCCCTCGGTCTTTTTACCACTAAAGATATTAAAATTGAGGTGCTTGCCGATCCGCTGGTGCCAGGGGTAACCTGTCATATGTCTAATATCGTCGCTAATCTGAACTTAGCAGACCCTTCTGATATGTCTATTAGCTGTCGCCAAACCGGAGAGATCACCCCCGAGATGATCGCCGCTATTGATAAATCAAAAAGCGGAGAAATCGTTTTTAAGAAATCAAAAAGTATCTTTTTAAAAAGCTTAAAAATTCGTCGTATCTTTGATGACACTAGTCAATCGCTACTTTATATCGCCTATAGTACCAAAGAGACCAGTGGCAGCTACAAGCACGCTATGTCTACTGTTCCACTGTGGCATACCTTAGCCTACCAAGAAGAGCCACAACCACAGTGATAACAGATAACCAAGCCTACTTTGACGAGACTTTTTCCCGGCTTACTCTCCCCAAGCTCGACCTTTATGGCGTTGAGTTTGAGGATTGTACCTTTAGCCATTGTGACTTTTCTGAAGCCCATTTTAAGCACTGTAAGTTTATTGACTGTACCTTTGAGCATTGTAATTTAAGTTTGCTCGCCCTCCCTCATACTCGGTTTTTTGCAGTGGATTTTAAGGGCTGCAAACTGGTGGGTATCGACTGGACTCAGGGAGAGTGGCCTGCATTTCATCTCGATCCAGAACTAAGCTTTATCGAATGCTTACTGAACGATTGCTCGTTTTTTGGCTTAACCTTACACGAGATTATAATGACTGAATGTAAATTACATGAGGTCGACTTTAGAGAAGCTAACCTAACCAAAGCTAGTATGACCTACTGTGATTTCAGTCATAGTCTGTTTATGCGTACTCAACTGGCAGAAGCCGATTTAACGGAGTCTTATAATATTCAGCTTAACGTACTAGAAAACAACGTCACTCAGGCTAAGTTTTCCCGTTTTGCCGCCGTAGACTTATTATTTGGCTTAGGTATCGAGCTGGTAGATTAAGAGGTCAGTAACGCTGCCCTTCTTAATCGGCGAACAGCTAGACTAGCTAAAAATTAACTGCTCTCGTAATTGATGAATACGATCCCGCGTAGCGGCTGCTTGTTCAAACTCGAGGTTTTGCGCGTGATCCAGCATCTCTTTTTCTAACTCACTGATCTTTTGATCAAGCTGCTTCGCATTAAGGATAGGCTCGGGCTCCACTTTTGCTTTGGCACGCTTTGAGCCCACTCGCTTAGTACCATCAAGATCCAACACATCGGTGACCGCCTTCACCAACCCTTTAGGCGTGATCCCGTGCTCTTGGTTAAAGGTATCTTGCAGCGCACGTCGCCGCTCAGTTTCACTGATGGCCGCCGCCATAGAGCGAGTAATCTTATCGCCATATAAAATTGCTTGGCCATTAAGGTTACGCGCCGCCCGCCCTATGGTTTGAATAAGCGAGCGTTCTGAGCGTAAGAAGCCTTCTTTATCTGCATCTAAAATGGCCACTAAAGACACTTCGGGCATATCTAGTCCTTCCCGTAGCAAGTTAATGCCCACCAAAACATCAAACACCCCGAGGCGCAAGTCACGAATAATTTCCATGCGCTCTACCGTATCTATATCGGAGTGCAAATAGCGGCTCTTGATCCCATGCTCGGTAAGATACTCAGTTAAGTCCTCCGCCATACGCTTGGTTAAGGTGGTCACTAGCACTCGTTCATTACTCGCAATGCGTAACCGCGCTTCCGACAATACATCATCCACTTGAGTGGCCACGGGGCGCACTTCAATATTGGGATCCAATAAACCAGTGGGACGCACGACTTGCTGTGCTATATCTTCGCCAGATTTCTCTAACTCATAGGGACCTGGAGTGGCTGATACAAATACCGTTTGCGGCATGAGCGCTTCAAACTCTTCAAAACGCATCGGTCGGTTATCCAGCGCAGAAGGCAGGCGAAAACCATATTCCACTAAGGTTTCTTTACGAGAGCGATCCCCTTTATACATGCCCCCTATTTGGGGCACTGTCACATGAGACTCATCAATAATGAGTAAACCGTCACCCGGTAAGTAATCAAACAAGGTGGGCGGCGCTTCTCCTGCTCCTCGCCCAGATAAATAACGTGAGTAGTTTTCGATACCCGAGCAATAGCCAAGCTCTTGCATCATTTCAATATCAAATTGCGTGCGCTGACTTATCCGCTGTTCTTCTATTAACTTATTGACTGATAAGAGCTGCGCTTTGCGCTCCGCCAACTCCACTTTAATATGTTCAATAGCCTCTAACAGCTTCTCTCGAGGGGTGACGTAGTGAGATTTTGGATAAACAGTAAAGCGTGCGACCGTGCCAGAAACGCTGCCAGTTAAGGGATCAAAAATACTAATGCGTTCAATTTCATCATCAAATAACTCGACACGTACCGCTTCATCGTCCGACTCGGCAGGAAAAATATCGATTACCTCCCCCCGCACCCTAAAAGTGCCGCGCTGAAAGGCCGCATCGTTACGGACATATTGCAACTCTGCCAGACGGCGCAGCATATCGCGCTGATGTAAAACATCACCGGTGCGCAAATGGAGCATCATGCTTAAATAGGAGTCGGGATCCCCAAGACCATAGATGGCCGATACCGAGGCGACAATAATAACGTCACGACGCTCCATCAGCGCTTTGGTTGCTGACAAGCGCATCTGCTCAATATGATCGTTAATAGAGGCGTCTTTTTCGATAAATGTGTCGGTGGTCGGCACATAGGCTTCGGGTTGATAGTAATCGTAATAAGACACGAAGTATTCGACCGCATTATGAGGAAAAAACTCTTTCATCTCACCATAAAGCTGCGCCGCTAAGGTTTTGTTAGGCGCCAAGATCATAGTGGGCCGATTTAAGGTAGTGATCACATTGGCCATGGTAAATGTTTTGCCCGAGCCAGTAACGCCCAGCAAGGTTTGATGGGCCAAGCCATTCTCTATCCCTTCTAGCAACTGCTTAATGGCACTAGGCTGATCGCCCGCCGGTTGATAGGGACTGACTAACTGAAACTCTTTACTCATGTTTGCCTTCTCCTTTGCTCTTACGCCCCAGTTTACCCTCTATAAGCTAATAGTTTTAAGCAAAAACTGCTCAGCGGCCCTCAAGTGATAAAATTATACCTTTATCCTTGACCCCTGTGGTTACTCTGCGTATTATCTGCGGCCTCCTAGCGAGATTCCCCCTTAGTTCAGTCGGTAGAACGGCGGACTGTTAATCCGTATGTCGCTGGTTCAAGTCCAGCAGGGGGAGCCATTTTACTGTTGCTGTTTCTTGACTTATCCACTAACTGCGTCTGACGCTGTCGTCTTTACTGTCCCTTTCTCTGCTGCCTATTTAACACACTGATATCCTTTAGATGTCGAGTGGCGATGAGTCATTCTTATCCCAACCTCATGATTTTAAAGCTTTTATTTTTTGGTCAAAAAAATAGCGTCTTATCTAAGAGGCCTGCCCTATCTGGCTTTGCGTGACTTGTGGGTAGGTAATCCACAACCTTATCCACAGAAACAGTGGATAAGTCGCCTCAAGCCAATGGTCATCGCCTCCACAGCCCTGTCTATTGTAAAATAGCGTACTGCGATAAAAACCAGACTCGTTAGTCAAGTGTTATTGATGACGTCACCTTATTATCTCGCTATTGATACTTTTGTTATTAACTGCTCTGTAAACGGGCCGTTCTGTTAACTTAACTGCTTTTTTTGTTACTTTAGCTATTCAATGGCCGCGAAATGCTAATAATCCCTACTTCTCTTCATCATAAGTGATTCTCTTCTTTTGCTAAAAACATAGTTTTTATTTTTTAGTCTAAAATATGCTAGGCTCAAAGCATATTTTTATGAGGCACCCTTTATGCGTTTAATACCCTTTCACCATGCCGCTCAAGTCTGTCACTGGGCTGCCCATTATATTGCCGAACGGATCAATCACTTTGCTCCCACCGCCGAGCGTCCTTTTATATTAGGACTGCCGACCGGTAGTACGCCTCTGGCCACCTATCAAGAGCTAATCAAATTACATCAGGCAGGCAAGATTAGCTTTCGTCATGTGGTTACCTTTAATATGGATGAATATGTCGGACTGAGCGCTGAGCATCCACACAGTTACGCCTACTTTATGCAGGAACACTTTTTTCAGCATATCGATATTCAGCCCCAGCATATTCATATCCCTAATGGCTTAGCCCACGATCTTAATGCTGAATGTGAGCAGTATGAGGCCGCGATCCGTCACTATGGCGGCGTGCATTTGTTTATGGGAGGAGTGGGCAGCAATGGCCATATTGCGTTTAACGAACCCTTGTCGGCTTTTGACTCTCGCACACGAGTCACAGCTCTCACGGAATTAACGCGTCAAGATAACTCTCGCTTTTTTGACCACGATATTACTAAAGTTCCTACCCATGCCCTCAGTGTTGGTCTAGGTACCTTATTAGACGCCGAAGAGGTACTGCTGTTGGTGACGGGTGACCATAAGGCAAGAGCACTGCGGGCTGCCGTAGAAGGCACTATCGACCCTTCCTGGCCTATTTCCTTTATGCGCCTACATGAGCGCAGTTTACTAGCATGTGACCGCTGTGCTGCTAGTACGCTATCCAGCCCACCGGAGCTGGCAGATATAAATTTGCCTGCCGGCGAGTTACCCACCCATTATGAATTAATCGCCTAGCCGTGTTTGCCCTTAGTGATTGCCAGATATTTGATGGTCAGCAACGCCATCAGGGCATGGCACTGCTGATCAGTGAAGGCAAAATAGCGGCGCTGTTACCCGACCGTCAGTTGCCGTTATCCCTACCTCGCTATCCTTTAGGGGGGGCGCTAGTCAGTGCCGGCTTTATTGACTTGCAGCTCAATGGCTGTGGTGGCGTTATGTTTAATACTGATATTAGCCAAACCACATTAGCCAAGATGCAGTGTACCAATCTCGCTTCAGGAACCACTAGCTTTTTACCTACGCTGATCACCAGCTGTGATCACGATATTAAACAAGCTATCAATGCGGTCAGTGCCTATATGGCCGAGTATCAATATCAGGTACTCGGCTTACACCTTGAAGGGCCTTATATCAATGTCGAACGTAAAGGCATTCATCCAGCCCCGCACATTCGCCCGCTAGATAAGTCTATGCTGGCATTGCTTTGTCAGCATGCGGCGGTGATCGCGAAAGTGACAATAGCGCCTGAATGTCATAGTGCGGCACAAATACAACAATTAGCTAATGCCGGTATTCTGGTGGCCTTAGGTCATACTGCTGCCAGTTATGAGCAAGCTATGGCAGGTATTAAGGCCGGTATTGGCTTTGCCACCCACCTTTATAACGCCATGTCGCCTACCAGTAATGGCCGCACGCCAGGAGTCGTAGGTGCCGTCTATGACAGCCCTGCCCTTTACGCTGGCATTATCGTCGATGGTATTCATGTCCATCCGGCTAATATTCGACTGGCTCATCAGGTAATGAAAGACAAACTTTGCTTAGTGACCGATGGGACGGCTGCGGCCGGTGCGCCACCAGAACTTAGTGAGTTTGATTTTTGCGGCACTAAAGTGTTTATTCGCGATGGCCAATGTGTGGATGAGCAAGGTACGCTAGGAGGCTCCTCTTTAACGATGATTGAAGGGGTGCGTAACTTAGTCTCTTTAGCGGGTTTACCTTTAGAGGAAGCCTTACGTATGGCCAGCCTTTACCCCGCTCGTGCTCTAGGCATGAGTGATGTCCTAGGCTCTATCGCGCCTGGTAAAGTAGCTAACCTAGTTATCTTGAATGACCAGCTAGAGGTCTGCAATACCTTAGTACAAGGTCAAGTTAGCCGCCCTTTAAAGCCTGCTTAATAAATTAAGTTGATTAGTTTAACTAGGAGTCTATCTGCATGAATAAGCTGGTATACAGTACCGATCCCGACTGGCAGCCTGAGTCACAAGCATCTGATAATGATAATGGCGGCTTTCCTGATGACGGAACCTTGCGCTTAAGGCGGGAAACTAAAGGTCGTAAAGGCGCGGGAGTAGTGTGTATTTATGGGGTACCTAATCCCCAGATCGGTAGCTTAGCAAAACAGTTAAAAAAACAACTAGGTACCGGAGGTGCGGTTAAAAAAGGAGTTATTGAGATCCAAGGCGATCGCGTGAGTCAAATTACTGAGTTACTGATTAAAGCTGGTTATAAAGCAAAGCAAGTGGGCGGTTAAAAATAATATTAGCAAATAAAAAAAGCCGCACTGAGGTGCGGCTTTTTTAGCAGTGCGTGTATTACTTAGCCATAAATATTAAAGCTGGCTGCGTTTATCCAAAGGTGAGTCAACACACTGGCCACATATCCTAATAAAATAACCGGCGCCCATTTAAGGTGACCAAAGAAGGTGTACATGCCTCGCGCTTGGCCCATCAGTGCTACACCCGCTGCGGAACCGACTGAGAGTAAACTCCCCCCCACACCGGCGGCTAAGGTCACCAGTAACCAGTTACCGTGAGACATGACTGGTTCCATGCTCAGCACTGCAAACATCACCGGAATGTTATCCACAATGGCGGAGATAATACCAATTGCAAAGTTGGCATATACGGGATCCCAACCGCCATAGAGCATTTCAGAAACCAGCGCTAAATAACCCATAAAGCCTAGGCCACCCACACACATTACGACCCCGTAGAAGAACAGTAAGGTATCCCACTCAGAGCGTGCCACACGGCTAAACACATCAAACGGCACTACACTACCTAAGCGCTTTAGTGCTTGCTCATCACCGCGTTGTTGCGCCATTACACGCTTGCGGGCTAACGAGCTCGGTAAGGTTTTACGTAAGAAGTAACCAAAGAACTGTAAGTAACCTAAACCGGTCATCATGCCCAGTACCGGCGGCAAGTTTAACAGACTGTGACACGCCACAGCAGTCGCCACGGTCAGTAAGAATAAGCCGATAATGCGAAACGCACCGCGCTTAATTTCTACGGTTTCATTTAAACTTTCTGGCGTTCGATCTGCCACAAAGAAGCTCATGATCACTGCAGGTACTAAATAGTTAACTACGGCCGGAATAAATAAGATAAAGAATTCACTGAACTCAACCATGCCCGCTTGCCATACCATTAAAGTGGTAATATCACCAAAGGGACTAAAGGCCCCTCCCGCGTTGGCAGCAATTACGATATTAATGCAGCTTAAGTTGATAAATTTTTTATCGCCTTCGGCCACTTTCATCACCACCGCACACATCAATAAGGCCGTGGTCAAGTTATCAGCGACGGGTGAAATAAAGAACGCCAGTAAACCGGTGATCCAAAACAACGATCTATAGCTAAAGCCCTTACGCACCATCCACGCCCGCAGCGCATCGAATAAGCGACGCTCTTCCATGGCGTTAATGTAAGTCATGGCGACAAGTAGGAAGAGTAGTAGTTCTGCATATTCCAACAGGTTATGGCGAAAGGCCATTTCGGGTAGATCGGTCATGCCTTCATTAACATACACCCAACCAATAGTGACCCAAATTATACCGGCGGCCACTAAGACAGGCTTAGACTTTCTAAGTCCAAGAGACTCTTCCCCCATCACCAAAATATACGCGATCACAAACACCACGACCGCAAAAATACCGACATAGGAATGGGTTAACACGAGCGGCTCTGTGGCCGCAAAAACCGAGGTGCTGAACAGTGCTAGCAGCGCCCCCAGAGTGGACAAGCACAGTTTGCTTTGCATTATTTTTTTCTCGCTATTGTTGTTTTGGCTATAGTTACGGGAGCTTATTTATAATAGAAGTGCTCCTCGGCGAAATGTTAACATAAAGCGCTCCGCAAGTTAGGCCGCTTTATTGGGTCTTGCTCGCACTTTTCCAATCAATATTTATCCACTCAGGCTCAACGCTGGGTTAAACCACTGATCAGCGTGAGTGAGGCAGCTAAAAGCACTGTTCACTCCCTTAGTGAGCTACGGCTTAGTAAATGTTTAGTCTTGTTTTTTGCATAATTTTTCACGACTATAGTTGGGTATTTTTATTTATATTAAAGGATCTGCTGTGCGCGATACCGATGCCGCTTTAGTGAAAGCATTCCGTCAATCTAGCCCCTATGTGAACCTACATAGAGACGCAACTTTTGTGGTGATGTTAGGAGGTGAAGCGATTGATCAAGATAATTTCCCTAACATTATTAGCGATATCGCCCTCCTGACCAGCTTAGGTATTCAGCTGGTAATTGTATTTGGGGCGCGACCACAAATTGATCGCGGTTTAACCGAAGCCGGTCTCAGTAGCCTGTTTCATAAACACACGCGCGTCACTGATGAGCCCAGTTTTCGCATCATTAAAGATGTGTGCGGTGGCTTACAAATGGATATTATGGCGCGCTTATCGATGGGCTTAATTAATACGCCGATGCAAAATGCGCGCATTAATGTGGTGACCGGCAACTTTGTCACCGCCCAACCGCTAGGCATCGATGAGGGTGTTGATTATCAACATTCAGGCAGAGTGCGCCGTATTCACACCGACACCATTAATCATCAGCTAGCGAATGGCGCGACGGTATTGATTTCGCCTATTGGCTTTTCGGTGACCGGCGAAAGTTTTAACTTATCTTCGGAAGAGCTGGCGCGCCGGCTCGCTATTGAGCTGAAAGCCACCAAACTCATTGGTTTTTGCTCTCAACACGGGGTACTAGATGAGGAGGGAGAGGCTATCCCCGAGCTGTTGCCAGAGCAAGCCGAAGCTCATTTGCAGCGCCTCATGGCAGAAGGAGAAACGCTCTCCGGTACCGCTCGTTATCTCAGAGCAGCCATTGCCAGCTGTCGAGCTGGCGTACCTCGCAGCCACTTGGTGAGCTATAAAGAAGACGGTGCCTTAATCCAAGAATTATTTACTCGTGATGGTTTAGGTACGCAGTTAGTGAGTGAAAGCGCTGAGCAAGCACGCCAAGCTTGTATTGATGATATTGGCGGTATCTTAGATTTAATACGCCCAATGGAAGAGGAAGGGGTGCTGGTTCGACGCTCTCGTGAGCAGCTCGAAATGGAAATCGATCAGTTTACTATTATTGAAAAAGACGGCGCTATTATTGGCTGCGCGGCTCTTTATCCCTTCCCAGAAGAAGGTATGGCAGAAATGGGCTGTGTAGCAATTCACCCCGATTACCGCCGTGGTAATAGAGGCGACATGCTCCTACAAAAAATTGAAGAGCAAACTAAAAAACGTGGTATGAGTCGCTTGTTTATTTTAACCACCCGCTCTATCCATTGGTTTAGAGAAAGAGGCTTTGAGCCCGTCGATGTCAGTGCGCTGCCTATGGGTAAACAAACGCTTTATAATTATCAGCGCCGCTCAAAAATTATGATTAAAGAACTAATTTAAACGCTATTGCTTAGCGGGGCTGTGCTTGCTTTATTACTTGCTGCTAGTATGGCGCTCTAACAAGATTTTTACTCTGTCCTACCAAGGAGCTGCACTTGAGCCAGTTAATTGTTGCCAAATTTGGCGGTACCAGCGTTGCTAATGCACAAGCGATGGACTTATGCGCCACCCTACTCGAACAAAACCCAGCCACTCGAGTAGCCGTATTAAGTGCCAGCTCGGGCGTGACCAATATTTTGGTGACACTAGCCAATGGCGAGCAAGCACCCGAGTCACGCATCGCCTTACTGCAACAGTTGACAAAGATCCAAAAAAGCTTACTGACTAGCCTAGGCGACCCCGAGACACTAACTCGTCATATTGATGACATTTTACGCTATATTAAAAAACTGTCAGACAGTGCCGCTATTAGTCCAACTAAAGCGCTGCACGATGAGATTGTGGCGCAAGGCGAGTTAATGTCGACGCGGATTTTTGTCGAGCTATTACGCCAACGTAATATTGCCGCCCATTGGTTTGATGTACGCAAAGTCATGCGCACCGACGATCGCTTTGCTCATGCCAACCCCGACTTAGCAACGTTGAAAGCAGAAGTAGAAAAAGAATTACTGCCTCTTTGCGATAATCAATTAGTCATCACCCAAGGGTTTATTGGCGCGGCAGCTGATGGCCGTACTACGACTTTAGGCCGCGGTGGCAGTGACTTTTCTGCCGCCTTGCTAGCAGAAGCACTGAATGCGAGCGCTATTCAAATATGGACCGATGTGCCGGGTATTTATACTACGGATCCGCGTTTAGTAAGTGACGCTAGACCGATTGCTGAAATCAGCTTTAGTGAAGCTTCAGAAATGGCGACTTTTGGCGCTAAAGTACTGCACCCCGCTACTCTACAGCCTGCGGTGCGCCAGCATATACCGGTATTTGTTGGCTCCAGCAAGGCACCAGAGGCCGGCGGCACTTGGATCCGCTCACGAACCGATAACCAACCGCTGTTTCGCGCCTTGGCCTTACGCCGTAATCAGGTGTTACTTACACTAACCAATCAAAGTATGTTTCAGGTCCATGGCTTTTTAGCCGAAGTATTTGGTATTTTAGCCAAGCATAAAATCTCGGTAGATTTAATTACCACCTCGGTGATCAGTGTTTCATTAACCCTAGACTGTGGTGCCGAGCTATTAACCGAAGAAGTAAAAGCTGAGCTGAGTAAGCACTGCCATTTGCAAGTAGAACAAGACTTAGCGCTAGTGGCTTTAATTGGCAATAGAATGAGTGAGGTCAGCGGCACCGCCACTCAGCTTTTTAAGGTGTTAGAAGATATTAATATACGCATGATTTGCTACGGGGCTAGCGCTCATAACTTATGTTTCTTAATACCCGAAGATACCGCCGGTGAAGTGATCTCACGCTTACACCACAGCTTACTGCCTGCCTAAATCACTCCTTTAAAGCGCAGTAGACTCTGTCTGCTGCGCTTGGTTACTAAGTAGCAGCATAAAACTACGCCTGTTACACCGAGCTACTTAACAGGATTGCTCAGTGTTTAAGCATATATTGCTTACTCTCTAAAGTTTAGTTATAAAAGAGTGGAATAATTAATCAGGAGGCCAATATGGAACAGCTGGAATTTTTTGCGGTCCTCAGCCCCTGTATCGGTGTTTGCCAAGTCAATAACAAAGGATATTGTAAAGGCTGCTTTCGTAACCGAGACGAACGTTTTAACTGGCTAACCTTCAATGTTAGCCAGCAACAAGAAGTGCTCCGTTTATGCCAAGATCGCAAGCGGCGCGTGCTGGCCGCGGCCCGCAAGCGCGCCCGCGATGCTGCTACTACTAATGACCTTCAACAACAGCTGCCCTTTTAATCAATACCGTGGTATTTAGGCATCAGAGTCGCTGGCTAATCCATTCAGCAATTTGCCGTGCCGCTGATTCCTCTAAATGCAGATGATGATGAGCTTCTACTACTTTAAAGTCCAAATCGGCTACTAAGTTTACCGTTGCTTCAATGGGTTCAAATTCCTTGCCTTTATCCGCCATCACCAATAACACCGGCATGGTTAAACTACGTACAAAGGCAGCAATTTGCGCTTCACATAGCCGTACAATAGACGGTTGGGTGAGCGCCAGATCACTACGCCAATACCAGCCACTGGCGGTTTCTTTTAAGCCCCTCTCGAGTAACCAAGTAGCTGCCGCTTTGCTAACCGGCCAGCGACTGTTCATGCGGGTAGCAATGGCTTGCTCAAAGCTTTCATAGGGGCGTAAAGAACGGCGCCCTAGGCGAGCTGCCTTACGAACCGCTTTAGCGAGACTAGCTGGTAAGTCATCCGCTGAATAATCCAGAGGAACCAAGCCATCTAACATAATCATTTGGCTTACTCGCTCAGGAAAAGCGCCGGCAAACAAGGTGGCCACCGCTGCACCCATGGAATGCCCTAGCAATACGGCTTGCTCTAAACCTAGCGTATCCATCAGGGCATGTACGTCAGCGACATTATCCCAAATATAATAGGGCTGTCCTAAAGGTCGGTGATCAGACCAACCATGGCCAGCCATATCCAACGCAATAATGCGTATCTGCGGTAAATAATGTGCCAGCAAGGTAAAACTGGCGGCATTGTCTAGCCAGCCGTGCAAGGCAATGACCGGTACCCCTTGGGGATCGCCCCACTCTCTCACTGCCAATTTTCGCTCATGAACACAAAAATGCCAATCTCGAGGCACAGCTGCCCTCATCTAGTGGTGCTCCCAGCTTTCGGGGTATTTATAGCCCTCAAAGCGTTTCACCGCGTAATCTTTAAAGTCATCGGAGTTATAAGCATCCATCACATCTTGAACAAAAGGACGGTCTTTATCGGCACTGCGCACCGCCACCCAGTTAATAAAATCGTAGCTAGGCTCTAAAAACAAACCATCACTAAAAGCGATCCCACTGGAGGCGGCGTAATTACCATTGATCACCGCAAAGTCGACATCTTGTCGCGAGCGAGGGAGCTGTGCGGCTTCTAAAGAGACTAACTTAATACCGTGCGGGTTTTCTTGTACATCAAACTCACTGGCGCGCAGCGGATCTACATTAGGATTTAAGGTCAGCCAACCCACATCCTCCAGCAGTATTAACGCACGCGCTTGGTTGGTAGGATCACTGGGGATAGCCACACGCATGCCTTTTTTAACCTTGGCTAATGCATCTTGTTTACCTGCATATAAGCCCATAGGACCGGTGGGTACCTGAGTAATCGCACTTAACTCCAACCCACGGTCTTGGCTAAAGCTCTCAAGATATGGCTTATGCTGGAAGCAATTAACATCAATCGCACCTTCTGCCAGCGCCATATTAGGGATCACATAATCGGTAAACTCCACCAGCTTCACTTTATAGCCCAACTGCTCTAAATAAGGTTGTACCGACTCGGTCACCATGTCGGCAAAATCACCTACTGTGGTACCAATCACAATTTCTTGTTTATCATGATCAATGGCCCATGAGGGCAAGGCGGTTAAGGCCAATAATAGTAGCGGTAATTTAAGTAAGGGTCGGCGCACAATCACTCCTAATAGAAAAAGCACCGACCAGCGGTGCTTAACAAACATATTAACCATCTAGACGGCCATTTTAGCAAGGAGCTGAGTCTAGGTACAAGCTCCTTTAAATTATCATTCCCACGCTTTGGCTGCTTGAGTATCTGACGCCCGCGCTTCAACCCAGCGTTCGCCGTTGGTAGTTTGTTCTTTTTTCCAAAATGGCGCGCGGGTTTTAAGATAGTCCATAATAAAATGACAAGCACTAAAGGCGGCTTCTCGATGTTGACTGGCCACCGCCACTAACACAATTTGATCGCCCAGCGCCAGCTTACCCACTCGGTGAATAATACGATAGCCTAATAGTGGCCAGCGTGCTTCTGCCTGCTGAGCAATATCTGCTAATGCCTGCTCAGTCATGCCCGGATAATGCTCTAGTGTCATCCCTGACACGGCATCGCCTTGGTTCATTTCTCGCACTTTGCCAACAAAAGTCACTACCGCACCGGTTTGATGAGATGCACTCAACTCGGCATATTCGCGGCTTAAGTCGAAATCCGCGGTTTGTACTCGGATCATCTTATCCCCCCGTAACCGGTGGGAAAAAAGCCACCTCATCGCCGGCAGTTAACGGGGCATGTAATCCAACAATACTGTGATTGACGGCCGCTAACAAATGCGGTTGGCCGAGCGCTTTAGCCCACAGCTCGCCACGCTCCATCAGTGCATGACGCAAGCAGTCCACCGTGGGATATGCTTGCTCTATTTCAATGGCATCAAGACCTAACTGTTCGCGCACTTGGGCGAAAAAAACCACCTTAATACTCATATTGTGAAATCTCCTGACTTGCCACCGCGCTTTTCTAACAGGCGAATACCTTCGATGCGCATGTCTTTCTGTACCGCTTTACACATATCATAGATAGTCAGTGCAGCAACCGAGGCGGCGGTGAGGGCTTCCATTTCAACGCCAGTTTGCCCTGACAGTTTGCAATAACTTTGAATATGCA
>JAAYRH010000072.1 GCA_012518835.1 Aeromonadales bacterium
AGCTCAGTAATTAACGCCGGATTGCTTAAAGCAGGGGAGTTAATGGAGATTTTATCGGCGCCATATTCTAAAATTTGTGCCGCTTCAGCGACCGACTTAATGCCGCCCGCCACACAAAAGGGAATATCAATCACCTTGGCGACGCGACTCACCCAGCTTTTATCAACTACGCGATCTTCACTACTGGCGGTAATATCATAAAACACCAGTTCATCGGCGCCTTCGGCAGCGTAGCGCTCGGCCAGCGGTACTATGTCGCCAATAATTTCATGGTTACGAAATTGAACCCCTTTAACCACTAGACCGTCTTTCACGTCTAGGCAGGGGATAATGCGCTTTGCTAGCATGCTTTGCTCTCCATCGTACGTCCTTATAAATCAGGGTGTTAACCGATTTACGCTCAATATTGTAGTGTGATTTTATCCGCCATTTGCTAGGCCTTTATACAGCTGCTGGCCCCGCACTTAGTCGGTGTTAATCCACAGAGGCAGGCATTATAGCGTTATTAACCGCTATAAATCAGCCTAGATATGGGGTTTCTTTACTAGGTTAGGCTGCCCTCGCCAGCGTGATAACTTCAAGCTGCCCTAAGCAAGAGACGCAGAATGCGAAGCAAATCACTTATAAATGAAATGAGTTAACCGCTATTTGATATAGGTCAATTGTACTTTTTTGGATAATGCTTAATATAGACACAAATGAATACTTGCTCTAACGCCATGGTTAGTCTGGCCGATCAGTAGACGTCGTTGATGCTGACTGATCACAAGAAAAATGAGGCCATAGTCGCCTGTAAGGCTCGGCGGTAGCCTATCGACTCATTAAAAGCCATCGTCGACCGGACTTCGCACACCGAACCCGCCTTTGCGTACCACATGGGTATAAATTTCTGTGGTACGCACATCGGCATGGCCAAGCAGTTTTTGGATGGTACGAATATCATACCCAGCCTCGAGTAACCGAGTAGCAAAGCTGTGACGCAGCACGTGGCTGTTAGCCTGCTTGTAAATACCGGCTTTGCGAATGGCTGCCCCAATGGCTCGTTGAACGCTACGATCCAATAAATGGTGACGACGAACCACATTGCTGCGTGGATCTATGGCCAACTTGCCAGCCGGAAACAGGTATTGCCAAGCCGGCTCTTTAGCTGCATTTTGATACTTGCGATTCAGTGCAAAGGGTAAGTAGACCTCTCCATGACCGCTCGTCAAATCCTGCTGATGCTGTATCAAGCTGGCTTCAATTTGCAGAGATAGTGGTGTTAATAATGAGTCTGGGAGTAGGGTGGCTCGGTCTTTATTACCTTTACCGCTGCGCACTATAATTTGCTGCATGCCAAAATCGATATCTTTTACTCTAAGTCTCAACGCTTCGTTAATGCGCAGACCTGAGCCGTACATTAAACGCGCCACCAGTTGCGAGGTGCCTTCCAGATGGCTGATGACGGCTTTAACTTCATCATGAGTAAAAACGGTTGGCAGGCGCCGAGGTTTTCTTGCCAGTTCAAACGACAGCTCCCCCAGCGGTTGCTGAAGAAATTCTCGAAACAGAAAAACGATAGCATTCAGAGCAGTGCGCTGTGTGCTAACGCTGTTGTTGCGCTGCACCGCGAGATAAGAAAGAAACTGCTCTACTTCTTTCGTAGAGCAGGTAGCGGGGTGGCGCATGCCATGAAAGCGAATAAACCGCTTAATCCAGTGGCAATAGGTTTGCTCGGTTTTGTAGGCTAAATTTCGGCTACGAATCAAGGCACGCAGTTGATCCATAAAGCGAACAGGCTTGTCTGGCAACTTGGGTGGTATATCCATAACCATGTGCTCACCTCTCTACTGTTTTTGTATACAGTAGTTTAGTTGCTGCTGTAGTAATTGCCCAA
>JAAYRH010000010.1 GCA_012518835.1 Aeromonadales bacterium
GCGTTTAAAAGAAGCGGCAGAGAAAGCTAAGTGTGAGTTGTCCTCTGCCCAGCAAACAGATGTTAACTTGCCTTATATTACGGCTGATGCGAGCGGTCCAAAACACCTTAACATCAAACTGACTCGTGCCAAGCTTGAGTCACTTGTAGAAGATATGGTGAAGAAAACCCTAGAGCCATTAAAAATCGCGTTAGCCGATGCGGGCTTATCTGTATCAGAAATTGATGACGTTATCTTAGTCGGTGGTCAGACCCGTATGCCATTAGTGCAAAAAGCGGTGAGTGACTTCTTTGGCAAAGAGCCGCGTAAAGATGTTAACCCCGATGAAGCCGTTGCCGTAGGTGCAGCTATCCAAGGTGCGGTATTGTCAGGCGATAAAACTGATGTACTGTTGCTGGACGTTACTCCTCTGTCCTTGGGTATTGAAACTATGGGCGGTGTGATGACCGCGGTCATTGACAAGAACACCACTATTCCGACTAGAAAGTCTCAGGTGTTCTCGACCGCCGACGATAACCAAGCTGCGGTAACCATTCATGTGCTGCAGGGTGAGCGTAAGCGCTCAAGTGATAACAAATCATTGGGTCAGTTTAACCTAGAAGGTATTCGTCCTGCCCCTCGTGGTTTACCACAGATTGAAGTGACCTTTGATCTGGATGCCGATGGTATCTTGCATGTGTCAGCGAAAGATAAAGACACCGGCAAAGAGCAGAAAATCACCATTAAGGCCTCTTCTGGTTTAAGCGAAGAAGAAGTAGAAGCTATGGTGCGTGAAGCTGAAGCGCATGCAGACGAAGATAAAAAGTTTGAAGAGCTAGTTACCGCGCGTAACCAAGCCGATGGCTTAGTACACGCGACTCGCAAACAGCTAGAAGAAGCGGGTGACGAGCTGGCAGAAGACGACAAGGCCGCAATTGAAGCTGCCTTAGGCGAGCTAGAGACGGCAGTACGTGGCGATGATAAAGAAGCCATTGAAACTAAGCAGCAAGCGTTGATGGAAGCATCACAAAAGCTGATGGAAGCGGCTCAGGCTAAAGCACAAGCTCAGGCCGGTGCAGAGGGTGATGCGGCAGATAACTCAGCACAAGCTGATGATGATGTCGTTGATGCTGAGTTTGAAGAAGTTAAAGACGATAAAAAGTAATTTAAACCCAGCGTAATAACGCTAGCAGTGCGGGCGTTGGGATTCCAACGCCCGCTTTTGTGTTAACAGGACTCAGGTAACTAATAAGCCTATGTCGAAACGAGATTATTATGAAGTGCTCGGTATTGCTAAAGATGCACAAGAGCGCGAGATAAAAAAAGCGTATAAACGGATGGCGATGAAATATCATCCCGACCGTAATAAAACCGATGCCGATGCCAGCGAGAAATTTAAAGAAGCATCTGAAGCTTACGAAGTCTTAGTCGACCCAGAAAAGCGGGCTGCCTATGATCAATTTGGTCATGACGCGGTGAATGGCCAACAAGGCGGTCATGGCTTTGGTGCTGGTGCTGATTTTGGTGACATTTTTGGTGACGTATTCGGTGATATCTTCGGGGGCGGTCAGCGTCGCCAGCAAAGAGCGGCTCGTGGCGCAGACTTACGCTACAATATGGAGCTGACGCTAGAAGAAGCCGTACGAGGCGTGACCAAAGAGATCAAAATACCGACGTTGGTAGGGTGTGAAACCTGTGATGGCAGTGGGGCAAAGCCCGGTACTCAAGCTAGCACTTGCTCTACTTGTCATGGTCACGGTCAAGTGCAGATGCGCCAAGGTTTCTTTACCGTACAACAACCTTGCCCAACTTGTCGTGGGCGCGGCCAGATCATTACTGACCCATGTCCTAAGTGCCATGGTGAAGGTCGTTATCAGAAGTCGAAAACCTTGTCGGTAAAAATACCGGCCGGCGTCGATACTGGCGATCGCATTCGGTTGTCGGGGGAAGGGGAAGCGGGAGAAGCCGGTGCCCCTTCTGGTGATCTCTATGTACAAATGCATGTACGTGAGCACGCTATTTTTAGCCGTGATGGCAATAACTTAGCCTGTGAAGTGCCCATTGGCTTTACGGTTGCCGCCTTAGGTGGCGAAGTCGAGGTGCCTACACTTGATGGGCGTGTTAAGCTTAAAATACCTGCAGAAACCCAAACTGGGCGCCTATTTCGCCTAAAAGGTAAAGGCGTACGCTCAGCGCGCAATGGTCAACTGGGTGACTTATTGTGTAAGGTATATATAGAAACACCGGTTAAGCTAACCGACGCACAAAAAGACTTACTTCGTCAATTAGAAGATTCGTGTGGCGGCTCAGCTGCTAAAAAGCACCAGCCCAAAACCGAAGGCTTCTTAAATGGCGTGAAACGCTTTTTTGATGATTTAACCCGTTAGGCTGGGCTAGCCCTCGCTGGCTTAGTAACTAAAACGGAACTTATGATATGAGCCCTCTGCTGTATTCAGCAGGGGCTCTTGTTATTTTACTGTCTGAAAGGGACTGGGTTTTCGCTATGAAACAAACACCTATGACTGTTCGTGGCGCAGAAAAATTGCGTGAAGAACTGGATAATTTAAAATCAGTACAGCGGCCAAAAATAATCGCCGCCATTGCCTCTGCGCGAGAGCATGGCGATTTGAAAGAAAATGCCGAATATCATGCGGCTCGAGAAGAGCAGGGCTTTTGCGAAGGCCGTATTCAAGATATTGAAAGTAAGCTATCAAATGCGCAAATCATTGATGTCACCAAGCTGCCTAATTCGGGCAAGGTTATTTTTGGTACGACCGTAGACTTATTTCGCGTGCATGATGAGCAAGAAGTCAGCTATCGCATTGTAGGAGATGATGAGTCGGATATTAAAGCCAACTTGATCTCGGTAAACTCTCCGATTGCCCGCGCGTTAATTGGTAAAGAAGTAGACGATGTGGCTGTCGTTAAAACCCCTGGCGGTGAAGTAGAATATGAAATTCTACGGATCCAATATATTTAAGTTAGCGGTGTAAGCGGGTACGTTAAATATTAGCCATAAAAAAAAGCAGGTGCCACGGCACCTGCTTTTTTGTTAAAAAGATCCTTTAGGCTCTGGGCAAAGTGATCTTTTTTTCTTCACTGGGGCGGTACAGCGTTAGCATACTGCCAATAGTTTGAACTTTTATGGCGCCGGTTTCACGAACGATGGCATCTACCGTCAAGTTTTTAACTTCTCTGTCTTCGGCAGCGACTTTAACTTTGATCAGCTCGTGAAAATTAAGGGCAATATCAATCTCGGCTAGCACGCCTTCAGTGAGGCCGTGCTGGCCAAGCAATACCACAGGCTTTAAGCTGTGGGCCAATCCTTTTAGGTATTGTTTTTGCTTATTAGTCAGGCTCATTGCAAAATGCTTCAGTTAATAGGTTGAAAGGGAGGCATTGTACCCCCATCTATCCTTCAATAGTAATAGTAGAGCGATAATTTAATGGCAAAGAAAAAACGCTCGGCCAGCTCCAGCCGTTGGCTAAAAGAGCATTTTGACGATAAATACGTGCAAGAAGCCCATAAAAAAGGGTTACGCTCACGAGCGGTATTTAAACTGGAAGAAATACAAGGACGTGATCGTTTGTTTCGTCCAGGGATGACGGTAGTCGACTTAGGAGCAGCTCCGGGCAGCTGGAGTCAATATGCGGTAGAGCAGATTGGTTTGCAGGGGCAGGTGATTGCTTGTGATATATTACCGATGGACCCCATAGCGGGGGTCGATTTTTTACAAGGTGATTTTCGAGAAGAAGCCGTATTGAATGCCTTGCTTGCCCGCGTAGGGGAGGATAAGGTCGATGTATTACTGTCTGATATGGCGCCTAATATGACGGGTACCCCTGAGGTTGACATACCTAGGTCTATGTATCTGGTAGAATTAGCGTTAGACATGTGTCGTCAAGTATTAGCGCCTAAAGGCAGCTTTGTAGTAAAAGTATTTCAAGGCGAAGGTTTTGATGAGTTTTTACGCGAAGTTCGTCAGCGTTTTAATGTAGTAAGAGTAAGAAAACCCGATTCTTCGCGATCTCGTTCGCGGGAAGTGTACATTGTAGCTACAGGTTTTAAACTGTAGTACTCTGTCAAAGTCATAAACTGTCAGCCGGTGAGGTTAGTAATTTGAGTGACATGGCAAAAAATTTGATCCTGTGGTTGGTCATAGCCGTGGTGTTGATGTCGGTATTCCAGAGCTTTAGCCCAGGCGAGCCCAGTGGACGCCAGATGGACTATACCACCTTCGTTCAGGAAGTAGATCAAGGCCAAGTGCGTGAAGTACGCATGGATGGCAAAACGGTGAATGGTGTTAAGCGCAGTGGTGAACGTTTTACCACTATCTTGCCAGCACAAGATCCTCAGCTGCTCAATGATCTGCTTAATAATAATGTGCAGGTGATTGGTGAGAAGCCAGAAGAGCCTAGCCTATTAACATCGATCTTTATTTCGTGGTTCCCGATGCTGCTGTTAATTGGCGTCTGGGTATTCTTTATGCGTCAAATGCAAGGCGGCGGCGGTGGTAAAGGCGCTATGAGCTTTGGCAAAAGTAAAGCGCGCCTCATGGGTGAAGATCAGATTAAAACGACTTTTGCTGATGTCGCCGGCTGTGATGAAGCTAAAGAAGATGTATCTGAGCTAGTCGATTACCTACGTGACCCTAGCCACTTCCAAAAGCTAGGTGGTCGTATACCTACTGGTATTTTACTAGTGGGCCCACCGGGTACCGGTAAAACCTTACTGGCGAAAGCCATTGCTGGGGAAGCGAAAGTACCTTTCTTTACGATTTCTGGTTCGGATTTTGTGGAGATGTTTGTTGGTGTGGGTGCGTCTCGAGTACGAGATATGTTTGAACAGGCGAAGAAGTCTTCTCCTTGCATCATTTTTATTGATGAAATTGATGCAGTCGGTCGCCAGCGTGGTGCCGGCATGGGCGGTGGCCATGATGAGCGTGAGCAGACCCTCAACCAAATGCTAGTAGAAATGGATGGTTTTGAAGGCAATGAAGGCGTGATCGTTATTGCTGCGACTAACCGCCCAGACGTATTAGACCCTGCCTTATTGCGCCCAGGTCGTTTTGACCGTCAAGTGGTGGTCGGTTTGCCCGATGTACGTGGTCGTGAGCAAATTCTTAAGGTGCATATGCGTCGCGTGCCCTTAGGCGATGATGTGAAGCCCAGTGTGATTGCTCGTGGTACTCCTGGCTTTAGTGGTGCAGACCTTGCCAACTTAGTGAACGAAGCTGCTTTGTTTGCGGCTCGCTCATCCCGTCGAGTAGTCTCGATGGATGAGTTTGAAAAAGCCAAAGATAAGATCATGATGGGTGCTGAGCGCCGTTCAATGGTGATGTCGGAAGAAGAAAAAACCATGACTGCCTACCATGAAGCCGGTCACGCCATTGTCGGGCGCATGGTGCCAGAGCATGATCCGGTTTATAAGGTGTCTATTATTCCCCGGGGCCGTGCGTTGGGTGTCACTATGTATTTGCCAGAGCGGGATCGCTTTAGCTATACCAAGCAACATCTAGAGTCGATGATTTCGAGCTTGTACGGTGGTCGTTTAGCCGAAGAAATTATCTACGGTTTCGAAAAGGTGACCACAGGCGCATCCAACGATATTGAGCGTGCTACGGATATCGCTCATAAGATGGTAACGCAGTGGGGCTTGTCTGAAAAACTAGGGCCGCTGTTGTATGCTGAAGAAGAGGGTGAAGTGTTCATGGGTCGCTCGACGGCAAAAGTGAAACACATGTCTGATGAAACGGCAAACGCTATCGATGCTGAAGTGAGAGGCTTAATTGAGCGCAACTTCCAACGCGCTAAAGACATCCTAATGGATAATATGGATATCTTGCATGCCATGAAAGACGCCTTAATGAAGTACGAAACCATTGATGCGCAGCAAATCGATGATTTAATGGCCCGTCGTGAAGTTCGTCCACCGGCAGATTGGGTAGAAGAGTCTGATGACAAGCCACAAGGTCCTACTACCACCGATGAGGCAAAACCCTCTGAGCCAACAGCTCAAGAGCCAAAGGCAGAGCCAACGGATCTAAATAAGCCTAGTGATATCCCAGGTCACTAAGAAAACGTGCTAAAATTAAGCCCTGAACAGCGACAGCTGTGCAGGGCTTTTTTATTTGTTAGGACTCCACTCTTTATGTTGTTAACTACCGCTAATAGGCACCTTGAGCTGTCTCAGCCCCACATTATGGGCATTCTTAATTTAACACCTGACTCATTTTCTGATGGTGGTCGCTTTATCAATATCGATAATGCGCTGCGCCATGCCTTACAAATGGTACGGGAAGGAGCTACTTTTATTGATGTGGGAGGGGAGTCAACCCGCCCTGGAGCGTCTGCGGTTGCAGAGCAAATTGAGCTAGATCGCGTCATACCATTAATTGAGCGCTTACGCCAAGAGCTAGATTGCTGGATTTCAATTGATACCAGCAAGGCAGTGGTAATGCGTGAGGCAGTAGCCGCCGGCGCCGATCTTATTAATGATATTCGAGCCCTGCGTGAGCCGAATGCGCTGCAAGTAGCGGCAGACAGTGGCGCAGCAATATGCTTAATGCATATGCAAGGCCAACCCAGAACGATGCAGCAAGCACCAGATTACAGCGATGTTACCCGCGAGGTGGCTGATTTTTTACGAGAGCGACTGGATGCGTGTGCTGCTGTGGGTATAGCCCCAGAACGCGTCTGTCTTGATCCTGGTTTTGGCTTTGGTAAGGGCGTACAGCATAATTATGAGCTATTAGGTAAGCTGGCTCAGTTAAATGAACTAGGCTTACCGCTATTGGTAGGGATGTCCCGTAAGTCTATGTTAGGTGCCTTGTTAGACCGAGATGTAGAGCATCGCTTACCCGCGGGGTTAGCGGCACACTTATTTGCTTTACAGCAAGGTGCTAAGATCTTACGAGTGCATGACGTCCAAGCCATGGCGGATGCCGTCGCTATTTGGCGGCAAGCAACACATTATCAGGAAGCATAAAATGAACAGAAAATACTTTGGTACCGACGGTATTCGTGGTCGAGTAGGGCAATATCCTATTACGCCGGAGTTTGTAATGAAGCTCGGTTGGGCCGCGGGCAAGGTGTTATCGAAGATGGGTACCAAAAAGGTACTAATTGGTAAAGACACCCGTATTTCTGGTTATATGCTGGAGTCGGCATTAGAAGCTGGTTTATCGGCAGCGGGTATTCAAGCGGCTTTATTAGGTCCGATGCCCACACCGGCCATTGCTTATTTGACCCGGACCTTTAGAGCCGAGGCGGGCATTGTGATCAGTGCCTCCCATAATCCGTATTATGATAATGGTATTAAATTTTTCTCTGCCGATGGTACTAAGTTACCTGATGATGTGGAATTAGCGATTGAAGCGATGCTTGATCAGCCCATGGATTGCGTAGAGTCGGAGCTGTTAGGCAAAGCCAGTCGCGTCACCGACGCTGCTGGGCGCTACATTGAGTTTTGTAAAAGCACGTTTCCCTCCGAGATGCACCTTGATGGCCTTAAAATCGTGCTAGATTGTGCCCATGGTGCGACTTATCACATTGCGCCGGCGGTGTTTGAAGAGCTAGGCGCTAAGGTGATCCGTACCGGCGGTGAGCCTAATGGTCTCAATATTAATGACGGCGTGGGCTCTACAGTACCAGAAGCACTCATTGCAGCAGTACAAGAACATCAAGCTGACCTAGGGATTGCTTTTGATGGAGATGGCGATCGCTTAGCTATGGTGGATCATAGCGGTGCATTATTAGATGGCGACCAGCTGCTGTATATTATGGCTCAAGATGCTCGGCGTCGAAATGCCTTAGGCGGAGGCGTGGTCGGTACTTTAATGAGTAACATGGCCTTAGAGCTGGCATTAGCCGAACAAGATATTCAGTTTGTACGTGCTAATGTGGGTGACCGTTATGTCTTGGAGCAATTAAAGCATTACGGTTGGAAACTAGGTGGGGAAAACTCAGGCCACATTATTAGCCTAGATCACAACAGTACTGGCGATGGCATTGTCGCAGCATTACAAGTGGTGCGGGCAATGATAGATGCTGATGCCAGTTTGCATACCTTGAGCCAAGAGCTCACTTTGTTTCCTCAAGTACTCAATAATGTGCGCTTTGTTGCTGGCACCAATCCGCTCGCCGATGCCGAAGTGCAGCGTCGCGTGGCAGCAGCAGAAGCTGAGTTAGCCGGTAAAGGTCGAGTATTATTGCGTAAATCCGGTACTGAGCCATTAATTCGTGTAATGGTGGAAGGCGCAGATTTAGCGCAAGTGACCCGTCTAGCACAGCATATTGCGGACGCGGTGGCTTAAGAGCGCTGAGAGAAGCAGCGCTTTGCTTTCTTTTTAGGCAGTTGAGCGATTATTTTTAAATTGGGCTTGTATCCCGTAAGTCCTCTCGCTAGTATTAGCCCCGCTCCCGACAGTAGTCTGATTGCGGGGCTCAGACGTCAAGCAAAGGTAGAGCTGATGTACGAAATTTTATTAGGTGGATACCTGCTCATCTCACTATCGCTTATTGGCTTAGTGTTGATCCAGCAGGGGAAAGGTGCTGACATGGGCGCCTCGTTTGGAGCAGGTGCTTCCAATACCGTATTTGGTTCCAGTGGGTCAGGTAATTTTTTAACAAAAGTGACGACACTGCTGGCAGCCGGCTTCTTTGTAGTAAGCTTAGCGCTAGGTAATTTATCCAGCAATAGTAGCAAGCAAGGAAGCGAGTGGGACGATTTATCTGTGCCACAAACAGAACAAACAGTAACACCCAGTGACGTACCCGTTGTGAATAGCAATACGAGCGACGTTCCTGAGTAAAGAGTTTAGCCGAGGTGGTGGAATTGGTAGACACGCTATCTTGAGGGGGTAGTGCCTGTATGGGCATGCGGGTTCAAGTCCCGCTCTCGGCACCATATTTTGCAATTGATAGTTAAGTTGAGATTAGTATCTAAATTAACTATAATTTGCACAGTAATTGACGCGGGATGGAGCAGTCTGGTAGCTCGTCGGGCTCATAACCCGAAGGTCGTCGGTTCAAATCCGGCTCCCGCAACCATACCTCACACTTATGACGCTTGTTATGTTCTTTGTCGTAAGTGGTCGCCTAACAGCGACAGTCAGGGTCCAGGTGAATAGCCCCGATTTGATGATCGGGGCTTTTTGTTATCTGTACTTTGCACCACTCCTTGTTAGGTGCACATTCACTGGGCTGCGAGCCCTTTTTTTGTTTTCGGAGGGGTAGCTTTGGCTACATTGGAACAACGACTGACCGACATGCTAACTGAGCCGGTGGCGGCTATTGGCTTTGAATTGCTGGGACTGGAATTTGTACGCGCTGGTCGGCATTCGACTTTACGTTTATATATCGACCATGAAAACGGCATTACAGTGGAAAACTGTGCTGATGTAAGTCGGCAAGTAAGCGCTGTACTTGATGTGGAAGATCCCATTTCTACCGAATATGATCTGGAAGTTTCTTCTCCGGGTATGGCTCGCCCCCTGTTTAAGCCGCCACATTATCACGCCGTTATTGGACAGCAGATTGAACTTTCTCTGCGGATGGCGGTAAACAATCGTCGCAAATTGACTGGGCTTTTGGTGTCGGTAGAAGACACCATGATTAAGGTCGAGGCAGCAGGAACTGAATTTCCTATCGCCTTTGCTAATATTCAAAAAGCACATCTGGTTCCGAACTTTGACTAACGAGGCAGTCGGACATGAATAATAAAGAAATACTATTGGTAGTAGACGCCGTATCGAACGAGAAAGCGGTGCCTCGGGAAAAGATTTTTGAGGCTTTAGAAACTGCCTTGGCTACCGCCACTAAGAAAAAGTACGATGGTGATATTGCAGTACGAGTTGAAATAGACCGTAAGACGGGCAACTTCGAAACCTTCCGTCGTTGGTTAGTGGTAGAAAATCAGGAAGTACTGACTAATCCTTATGGGGAAATCACCCTTGAGGCCGCGCAAATTGATGACCCTGAGATTGCGCTAGGTGATTATATAGAAGATAAAATCGACTCTGTCACCTTTGACCGTATTACGACGCAAACTGCGAAACAAGTAATCGTACAAAAAGTGCGTGAAGCTGAGCGGATGCAAGTCGTAGAGCAGTATCAAGACCAAGAGGGTGAAATTATTAACGGTGTGGTGAAAAAAGCCAGCCGAGAAAATATTATTCTTGATTTGGGAAACAATGCCGAAGCCGTTATCTTTCGGGAAGATATGTTACCGCGCGAGACTTTTCGCTCTGGTGACCGCATTCGTGGCTTATTATATGCCGTTCGCCCAGAAGCGCGCGGTGCACAATTATTTGTGAGTCGTAGTAGCCCTGATTTTTTAAAAGAGCTGTTTCGCATTGAAGTGCCCGAAATTGGTGAAGAAACCATTGAGATTATGGGAGCGGCTCGCGATCCAGGTAGTCGTGCGAAAATTGCGGTTAAAACTAACGACCGACGCATCGATCCTATCGGAGCGTGTGTGGGAATGCGTGGTGCCCGCGTACAGGCGGTATCTAGTGAGCTTAACGGCGAGCGGGTAGATATCGTGTTGTGGGATGACAACCCAGCGCAATTGGTGATTAATGCTATGGCGCCGGCTGATGTTTCTTCCATCATTGTTGATGAAGATGCTCACTCGATGGATATCGCTGTAGAGTCAGGCAACTTAGCGCAAGCGATTGGCCGTAATGGGCAAAACGTGCGATTAGCATCTCAACTAACCGGTTGGGAGCTGAACGTGATGACGGTAGAAGATCTACAAAGTAAGCATCAGGTAGAAAGTGATAGGATCATGAGTCTATTCCTGCAGTATTTGGATATAGATGAAGATTTTGCCACTTTATTGATGGAAGAAGGTTTTTCTTCACTAGAAGAAATTGCCTATGTGCCGGCAAGCGAATTATTAAGCGTTGAAGGCTTAGATGAAGAGTTGGTGGAGGAGTTGCGTAATCGAGCTAAGAGCGCCCTAGCCAGCCGGGCACTAGCCCAAGAGGAATCACTCGAAGGGGTGGAGCCGGCAGAGGATCTGCTCGCACTGCCCTCCATGACCCGGGAGCTGGCGAACGCGCTTGCCGCCCGTGGTGTTGCGGATTTGGAAGAATTAGCAGAACAAGGTATTGACGATCTTGATGGTATTGAAGGTCTCAATGAAACCTTGGCAGGGGAGCTTATCATGGCCGCCCGTAATATCTGCTGGTTTGGTGACCAGACCGAAGAATAAGATCAGCGGAGGTTAAATAATGGCAGAAGTTACATTATCGCAGCTCGCCAGCGAAAGAGAGACATCGGTTGACCGTCTTGTTCAGCAGTTTCGTGATGCTGGTATCGAGAAGTCAAAAGACGATACCGTGTCAGCAAGTGAAAAGGCCACGTTACAAGCCTTTTTAACGAAGCAACAAGCGGCTGAGCCAAAGCGCATGACCTTACAGCGCAAGACCATGAGCACTCTGAATGTGCCTGTGGTCGGTGGTAAAAGTAAAGAAGTGCAAGTAGAAGTACGCAAAAAACGTACTTATGTACGACGTGATGCAGCAGAAGAGCAACAGCGTCAGCAAGAAGCAGAAGAGCAAGCACGCTTGGCTGCTGAAGAGAAAGCCAAGCAAGAAGCACAAGAGCAAGCTGAACGTGAAGCTAAAGCTAAGCAGGAAGCCGAACAAAAGGCCAAGCGTGACGCGGAACAACAAGCCCGCCAAGCTCAGCTGAAAGCTCAGAAAGCCACAGAGCAAGGGCGTAAGTCCCAAAGCAAAGAGCAACAGAAGGCGGTAGAGATGGCGAAAAGCGAAGAAGAGAAGTTAAAGCAGCAACTTGAGCAAGAAGCGTTGCGTAAAGCGGAAGAAGATGCTCAGAAAAAAGCGGAAGAAGTGCGCAAGCTCGCAGAAGAAAATGAAAAGCGTTGGGCAGAAGAAGCCGCCGCAGCGGCGAAAAAGCCTGACGAAGCGGATTATCATGTGATGACCAACCCGCATGCCAAAGCAGCAGAAGATGAAGCGGATAAGTCAGAAGAAAATAAAGCGCGTCGTACCGGTGGTAAAAAACGTAAAGGCGGTCGTTCAAAAGAAGATCGTGAAAACCGTGAGAGCCGTAACGAGCGTTTGCGCAAAGGCAAGCGCGCTAAGGTAATGATGCCAAGCTCCATGAAGCACGGTTTCCAAAAGCCAGCACAAGCGGTTAACCGTGATGTAGAAATTGGTGAGACCATTACTGTTGCTGAATTAGCCAATAAAATGGCCGTTAAAGGTGCTGCCGTCATTAAAGTAATGATGAAAATGGGTGCCATGGCTACTATTAACCAAGTGATCGATCAAGAAACTGCCCAGGTAGTAGCAGAAGAAATGGGTCACAAGGTGGTGTTGCGTCGTGAAAACGAGCTGGAAGAGCGCATCTTGCAAGATCGCGATACCGATGCTGAGCGTCAAACCCGTGCCCCGGTAGTGACTATCATGGGTCACGTAGACCACGGTAAAACTTCAACCCTAGACTATATTCGTCGTGCCAAAGTGGCCTCCGGTGAAGCGGGCGGTATTACCCAGCACATTGGTGCTTATCACGTAGAAACTGAGAATGGTTCTATTACCTTCTTAGATACCCCAGGTCACGCGGCATTTACTTCTATGCGGGCTCGTGGTGCCAGCGCTACTGATATCGTGATCTTAGTGGTCGCAGCAGATGATGGTGTGATGCCACAAACTGTAGAAGCTATTCAGCACGCCAAAGCGGCTAATGTGCCGTTGATTGTAGCAGTGAACAAGATGGATAAGCCGGAAGCGGATGTCGATCGTGTTAAAAATGAATTGTCCCAGCACGGTGTGATGTCAGAAGATTGGGGCGGTGAAAATATCTTTACCTATATTTCTGCTAAAACCGGTGATGGCATCGATGAATTACTAGAAGCAGTACTGCTGCAGTCTGAAGTATTAGAGCTCAATGCTATCTATGATGGTATGGCCTCGGGTGTGGTTATCGAGTCTCGTCTTGATAAAGGCCGCGGTCCTGTTGCTACCATATTGGTACAAGAAGGCACGCTTAACCAAGGCGATATCGTCTTGTGTGGTTTAGAGTATGGCCGAGTACGCGCCATGAATGACGAGCTGGGTCGCGATGTTAAAAGCGCGGGTCCTTCACGTCCGGTAGAAATTCTAGGTCTGTCCGGCGTACCGGCGGCGGGTGATGAAGCCACCGTGGTGCGTGATGAGAAAAAAGCCCGAGAAGTAGCGCTGTATCGTCAAGGCAAGTTCCGTGATGTGAAACTGGCTCGCCAGCAAACCGCTAAGCTTGAAAACATGTTTGCTAACATGGAAGAAGGCGAAGTAGCTGAAGTTAACTTGGTACTGAAAGCTGACGTACAAGGTTCTATTGAAGCGATTGCTGATTCTTTAGAGAAGCTGTCTACTGATGAAGTCAAAGTGAAAATCATCGGTTCGGGTGTAGGTGGCATTACCGAAACCGACGCCAGCTTGGCTGCGGCTTCTAATGCTATTATTCTGGGCTTTAACGTGCGAGCCGATGCGTCTGCACGTAAGATGATTGAAACTGAAGACATAGACTTGCGCTACTATAGCGTTATCTATGAGCTACTAGACGAAGTGAAGCAGGCCATGAGCGGCATGCTAGCACCTGAGTTTAAGCAAGAAATCATCGGGCTAGCCCAAGTACGTGAAGTGTTCCGCTCACCGAAGTTTGGTGCAGTTGCGGGCTGTATGGTTATCGAAGGTATTGTTAAACGTAGCAACCCGATCCGCGTATTGCGTGATAACGTGGTGATCTACGAAGGCGAGCTTGAGTCGTTACGTCGCTTTAAAGACGATGTGCAGGAAGTGCGTAATGGCATGGAATGTGGTATCGCTGTTAAGAACTACAATGACGTGCGCGAAGGCGACCAAATCGAAGTATTTGAAATCGTAGAAGTACAGCGCACCCTATAAGGTGCGGCGCCGACGTTAATTTAGGATAAAGTCAAAAGAGTAATCACTAGTAGGTTGCTCTATTTGTCACCTAACTGGATAGTAAGGGGCCTATGGCCCCTTTTTTGATGGAGTATAGCCAATATGGCCAGAGAATTTAGCCGCTCTCGTCGAGTAGGCCAAGAATTACAAAAAGAGATCGCCATGATTTTACAGCGCGAAATCAAAGATGAGCGCTTAAGCATGGTCACCGTGTCTGGAGTAGAGCTGTCACGGGATCTGAGCTTTGCCAAAGTTTTTGTCACCTTTTTAGACAATGAGCCACAGCGTATTAAAGAAGGCATGAAAGTGCTTAAAGATGCTAGCGGTTTTGTACGCAGCATGGTGGGCAAAGCGATGCGCCTGCGCATTACGCCTGAATTGCGCTTTGTTTATGATGAAAGCCTAGTGGAAGGGGTACGAATTTCTACCCTAGTGTCGAGCTCTATCGCAGATGATAAGCGCCGAGCCGAAGAGCATGGTCAGGGTGCATCCGACCAAGATGATGAGAATAAGGATTAAAGATGGGGCGTCAGCGTCGATTTCGTGGTCGAGAAGTCAATGGTATCTTATTGCTAGATAAGCCAGCCGGTATTACCTCTAATGATGCGCTACAGCAGGTAAAGCGTATTTATGCTGCAGCTAAGGCCGGTCATACTGGAGCACTAGATCCTCTAGCCACCGGCATGTTGCCTATTTGCTTAGGCGAGGCTACCAAGTTTTCTCAGTTTTTATTAGAAGCCGATAAACGTTATCGCGTCGTGGCCAAGCTGGGCGTACGCACTAATACCAGTGATGCCGATGGAGAGGTGGTTGAAACTCGGCCCGTGAGTGTGGCAACGGGTGACTTACTGAATGCATTAGACCGTTTTCGCGGCGAAAGTCAGCAAGTCCCCTCTATGTATTCGGCGCTTAAGTATCAGGGAAAGCCCTTATACCAATATGCGCGCGAAGGCATCGAAATACCTCGTGAATCACGACCAATCACCGTTTATGACCTGCAGCTAATCCGTTTTGAAGGGGATGAAGTCGAGCTGGAAATACATTGTAGTAAAGGAACCTATATTCGCACTATCGTCGATGACTTAGGCGAATTACTAGGTTGTGGTGCGCATGTGGCGGTCTTGCGGCGTTTAGCTGTTGCTAACTACCCAAGTGATCGCATGCTGACTTTAGAGCAGTTAGCCTGCATTTTAGAAAACTGTCAGGCCCAAGAGATACTCCCGCGATTAGAGCTCGATCCCTTGCTGTTGCCGATGGATACTGCCGTCGCCCATTTGCCAGAAGTGCATATGTCGGAGCTGGTCGCCGGTTATATTAACCAAGGGCAAGCGGTACAAGTCCCCAATGCGCCATTAGCAGGGGTGGTTCGTTTAACGATGGGTGAAGCTCGCCAGTTTATTGGCGTGGGTGAAATAGACGACGAGGGTAAAGTGGCGCCTAAACGCTTAGTGCGTTAACTTCAGATAAAACTGGTATCAGTTTATGGTTGCGAACCTGAAGTTAACTGGTAGAATGCGCAACTCGCTTTCCGGCTGAATTAGTGATCGGCTGGAATCATCATTCATTTTTTTGGAGTACACAAGATGTCACTAAATGCTGAAACTAAAGCGCAAATCGTTGCTGAGCATGCACGCGGCGAAGGCGACACCGGTTCACCTGAAGTTCAGGTTGCCTTGTTAAGCGCACAAATCAATCACCTGCAAAGTCACTTTAAGCAGCATGTCCATGATCACCACAGCCGTCGTGGTCTGTTGCGCATGGTATCTCAGCGTCGTAGCCTGTTAGACTACTTAAAGCGTAAAGATGTAGTTCGCTACAGTGAGCTAATTGCTAAGCTGGGTCTGCGTCGCTAATCGCACACCACAGTTTGATAAAAAGGGGACCCAAGGGTCCCCTTTTTGTTGTCTCATGATTTTGCTTACACCTATCCTTAGAGATCTCATCGTAGCCAATAAATGACGTGGTTTTTGGTTGAAATAAAGCGGTTTGTTTATTGCGGTTTATCCTTGCAAATCTGTCCTTTAAGCAATAATCACGTATACTGGGGCGGTAAATTAAAAGACCAAACATATTAAGGAAACGACAACGTGAATCCTATCGTGAAAACCTTTCAGTATGGCCAGCATACTGTCACTCTTGAAACTGGCGTGATTGCTCGCCAAGCCAGTGGTGCCGTTATGGCCAGCATTGGCGATACTGCCGTCTTAGTTACCGCCGTGGGCAAGCGTGAAGCCGATCCTAGCCGCGACTTTTTCCCGCTGACTGTAAACTACCAAGAGCGTACTTACGCTGCGGGTCGTATTCCGGGTAGCTTTTTCAAGCGTGAAGGCCGTCCGACCGAAGGGGAAACACTCACCTCACGACTCATCGATCGTCCGATCCGTCCGTTGTTCCCAGAAGGGTTTCGTAACGAAGTGCAAATTATTGCTACTGTCGTTTCCGTTAACCCTGAAATTGCGCCAGATATTGTAGCCTTGCTGGGCGCTTCAGCGGCGCTTGCGATTTCAGGTATGCCGTTTGCCGGTCCGATTGGTGCTGCCCGAGTGGGTTACCTAAATGGTGAGTATGTGCTTAACCCCAGCATTAGTGAGCTAGAATATAGCGATCTGGATCTGGTGGTGGCAGGTACCGAGAACGCGGTGCTAATGGTAGAGTCTGAAGCTAACATTTTGCCTGAAGAAGTTATGCTGGGGGCGGTAGTATACGGTCATGAGCAATTAAATACTGCGGTACAGGCCATTAAAGAGTTTGCCGCCGAGGTCGCGACACCGTCTTGGGATTGGCAAGCACCAGTAGAAAATACTGAGCTTAAAGACAAAGTAGCTGAGCTGGCCAGTGCTGAGCTAGGCGAGGCGTATCATATTATTGATAAAACCGCGCGCCGTGATGCCATTAGCGGTATTAAAAATAAGACCATAGATGCGCTATTAACCGCACAGCCTGATGCTTGTGCTAAAGAAATTCAAGAGCAATTAGGTAACCTAGAAAAGGATATCGTGCGTGGTCGTATCGTGCGTGGTGAGCCGCGTATTGATGGTCGCGAACCCGATATGATCCGTGCTCTTGATGTGGCCACTGGTTTACTGCCACGCTCACACGGTTCGGCTTTGTTTACCCGTGGTGAAACTCAAGCCTTAGTGGCTGCCACCTTGGGAACCGAGCGTGATGCGCAACTGATCGATGAGCTAACTGGCGCCCGTACTAACCGCTTTATGCTACATTATAATTTCCCTCCTTACTGTGTTGGCGAAACCGGCATGGTGGGCAGCCCTAAGCGTCGTGAAATTGGTCATGGTCGTTTAGCGAAACGCGGTGTTGCAGCCGTGATGCCCAGCGCAGAAGATTTTCCGTATACCGTACGAGTGGTCGCTGAGATAACTGAGTCTAATGGCTCATCGTCTATGGCGTCCGTTTGTGGTACTTCATTAGCTCTTATGGATGCCGGTGTGCCTATTAAGGCGTCTGTAGCCGGTATTGCTATGGGTCTCGTTAAAGAAGGCGACGACTATGTGGTGCTGTCCGATATCTTAGGTGATGAAGACCACTTAGGTGATATGGACTTTAAAGTTGCCGGTACTGCCCAGGGTATTACCGCTCTGCAAATGGACATTAAAATTGAAGGTATTACCAAAGACATTATGGAAGCGGCGCTAAAGCAAGCGCGCAATGCCCGCTTGCATATTCTGGGAGTGATGGATAAAGCACTACATGCGCCTCGCGAAGAGATTTCTGACTTTGCGCCGCGCATTCATATTATTAAAATCAATCCAGAAAAAATTCGTGATGTGATTGGTAAAGGCGGAGCCACGATCCGTGCGCTCACCGAAGAAACCGGAACCACTATCGAGCTGGACGATAATGGCACGGTGAAAATTGCTGCCGTAGACGGCGAAGCCGCCAAGCTTGCCATTAGCCGCATTGAGCAGCTCACTGCAGAAGTAGAAGTAGGTACTATTTATCAAGGACAAGTAGTACGCTTAGCGGACTTTGGTGCCTTTGTGAATATTCTGCCGGGCAAAGATGGTTTGGTGCATATTTCTCAGATCACTGAAGAGCGCGTGAAAAATGTATCTGATCACTTAAGCGTAGGCCAAACCGTGGACGTTAAAGTGTTGGAAGTAGATCGCCAAGGCCGTATTCGTCTATCAATTAAAGAGGCGAAAGCGCCCGTAGTAGCAGAAGAAGCTGCTGAAGCGACCATTGAAGCAAGCACTGATACGCCGGCTGATAACAAGGCTGAGTAAGTTTGCTTATATCAATCTGGAAAATTAACTGATCAAAACCCTTTGCCACGTTTATTACAAGAGACGCGGAAGAACAGATCAAAATAGTGAGCAGCACTGAGAAGAACACGCTCTGGGTAAGAGCCAACCATCACAGCCTGATGAGAGGAGCTCTTACCATATACAGTTTTGCTCACTTGTCGGATGTGAACTTCGTTCGTGCCTTCTGTGTTCTTCCGTGGCAAAAAGTCTTTAATCTTTAGTTTTTTCCTTAATGCAAATAAAAAGCCGAGCTTCTAGCTCGGCTTTTTATTTGGTTTCTAAAGAGAGTTAAAGATGTCGGAGCAAGATACCAAACTCAATATCGACGGATGCGGGTAACTGAAAATACACTACGTGACCACTGCCGGGTGCCACACTGACCGATTCATTCTTACGGTTCTTTAGCTGCTTTAAGGTGAAGATCATATTACCTTTAGGCGTCATTAGTTCTAGCTTATCGCCCACTGAAAACTTATTTTTTACATCGACCTCTACCCACTCGCCATTACGATCGGTAATTTCGCCAACAAATTGCTGCTGAGTAGACACTGAATAGCCTGTTTCGTAGTTTTGATAATCACTATGAGCATGGCGCTTTAAAAAGCCTTCGGTATAACCGCGATGGGCTAAGTTTTCTAAAGTATTCATTAAGGTGCTATCAAAGGGCTTACCGGCGACCGCATCGTCAATGGCTTTACGATACACTTGAGCGGTGCGGGCAACATAATAAAACGATTTAGTACGGCCCTCTATTTTTAAGGAATGAACCCCCATTTGCGTAAGTTGCTCGACATATTGTACGGCACGCAAATCTTTAGAGTTCATAATATAGGTGCCATGCTCATCTTCATAAGCTGCCATGTATTCACCGGGTCGATTACTTTCTTCTAGCAAAACCGGATGCTCGTAAGGCGCACCGACACCTAATGTGGGAGCGGGCGCAGCATCGAGGGCTTGCACGGCAATCGGCTCTTGCTGATGCACAATTTGCCCCGCGTCATCTTCTTTGGCGTCATGCACTTTATATTCCCAACGACACGCATTGGTGCAGGTACCTTGATTAGGGTCGCGCTTGTTAATATAGCCCGACAATAAACAACGCCCCGAGTAGGCCATGCATAGTGCGCCATGGACAAATACTTCCAGCTCCATCTTAGGGCATTGAGCACGAATTTCAGCAATTTCTTCTAGCGAGAGCTCTCGGGATAAAATTACCCGCTCAATGCCATAGGCCTCCCAAAATTTAACCGCCGCCCAATTGACCACATTGGCTTGTACCGACAGATGGATGGGCATGTTAGGAAAATGCTCACGTACCAGCATGATTAATCCTGAGTCCGACATAATCAAGGCGTCGGGACCCATCGCTACTACCGGCTCCATATCACGGATAAAAGTTTTTAATTTGGCATTGTGTGGCTGAATATTCACCACCACATAAAACTTTTTACCTAATGCATGAGCTTCATCGATGCCGATTTTAAGGTTGGCATGGTTAAATTCATTATTGCGCACCCGTAAAGAATAACGAGGTTGGCCGGCATAGACGGCATCGGCGCCATACGCAAAGGCATAGCGCATGTTTTTAAGCGTGCCTGCGGGAGACAGTAGCTCAGGAGTAAATAGTTCGGACATTAATTTGCTTCTCTGATATCAGGTCAGTAGCCCCTAAAAGGGCCAAAGGCGGCATTTTACGCCCGGCCCCCAGTAAAATCGAGGGGGAAGGTATAGAAAAGGCGCCTTAGACTGAGCTAAGGCGCTTTGACAACTGCTGCGTAGAGTGAGCGCTTATTTAGAGATATGAGCGATTAAATCCAATACTTTGTGGGAGTAGCCCATTTCATTGTCGTACCATGCCACTAGCTTAACAAAATTATCGTTAAGCGCGATCCCCGCCTTAGCATCAAATACACAGGTATGGTGATCACTCATGAGATCACTGGAAACCAGCGCTTCGTCGGTGTAACCCACAATGCCTTTTAGCTCACCTTCACTGGCGGCTTTAATGGTAGCGCAAATATCATCGTAACTGGCGGCCTTTGCTAAGCGCACCGTTAAATCTACCACTGACACGTTAGCGGTGGGGACCCTAAAAGCCATGCCAGTAAGCTTACCGTTTAGCTCTGGGATCACTTTAGCGACCGCCTTAGCGGCTCCCGTAGAGGAGGGAATGATATTTTGACTAGCCGCACGACCCCCGCGCCAGTCTTTACGAGAAGGACCGTCTACGGTGTTTTGGGTGGCGGTAATCGAGTGCACTGTGGTCATTAAACCTTCCACAATACCAAAGTTATCATTAATGATCTTAGCCAGTGGTGCCAAGCAGTTAGTAGTACAAGAAGCGTTAGAGACAATATCTTGGCCAGCATAGGTGCTGTCATTAACGCCCATGACATACATAGGGGTACTGTCTTTAGAAGGGCCGGTAAGTACCACCTTTTTAGCGCCGGCATGAATATGTTGACGGGCTTTTTCATCGGTCATAAACAAACCCGTGGCGTCAGCCACCACATCGACGTTTACCTCACCCCAATTTAGCGCGCTAGGTTTAGGCTCACAGCTGACACGAATTGATTTGCCATTAACTACTAAATGACCATCTACTACCTCGATATTTCCTTGGAAACGACCGTGCATAGTGTCGTATTTCAGCATATAAGCCATATAATCCACATCTAACAGATCGTTAATGGCCACGACTTCCATATCATCGCGCTCGCAGGCGGCCCTTAACATCAACCGACCAATACGCCCAAACCCGTTAATTGCTACCTTAATTGTCATGTCATTACTCTATGGATGAATCGTCTTTAGATAATAGCTAACCTGACAAGAAAAACTGATACCGTCAATCGTTAGCCACACTTATCTTGTTTAAGATCATGCTTTACCACGCTGCTTTAGCAGGTAGTTTATAATCTTGATGGGTTAATTGTTCAATAAGCCGCTCAACTTGCACCTGCATGGTTTGTTGCTCGCTGGCGCTAAACGTGGTGTAACTGTCCATGCGCGCTAAGTCGACAGTCTCCTCAGCTTTGAGCTGGTTGAATACCCGCGACCATACCCAGACTTTTTGGTAATCCTGTTGCCGTACATATAAGGCGATCAGTTGAGCAATAATATCGGTATCAAGTTCAGCCTCATGCTGTGATAGCGCGAGAGCACGCTGTAAAGCAATTTCGGCCGCTTCGCTATCGCGAGCCATTAAAAACTTAGCCAAGTTTTTTTGTAACATGGCCTGGCGCATATCGGGGCGCTCGGCTAGAGTAATAAATCGAGCTTTAGCTTGATGATCTGCTTGGTGCTGCCAGCGCCATAGCAATAAATAAGGATAGTCCGAATCTTGAGTTCGTTCGGTTAACTGAGCGAGATGCTCTTTCGCATCCATGATGGCATTTAGCTTTTGCTCTTTACGCTCTTTACGTCGCGTGTATTCCATGGTGAGTAACGGCTCTAAGCATTGTTGGTAATCTTGTAGAGCGACCATCAGTGTATAAGCTTGAGCGTCGTCAGCATCACGAGTGTGTGCTTGTCTTGCATCAATTAAGATCTCACGTTCTGCTCGACACCAGCTGTCCTCATGTAAGTTAATACAATATTTAGGTGAATCATGGCAGGTGTCAGGGATGCGATCTTGCTCACAGGCTGCTAAAAAGGGGAGGGCGAAGAGCATGAAAAAGGAGTGTTTAATATTCATTTGAGTATCTGCCTGCTAGTCCCGAGTCTGGTAATCATACCGCTAATCCACTAAAATGCAGCCCACTTATAATAGAGTTGAAGCAGTGCGCTAAGGCTGGCTTCAGTCCTCATGACAGTTACTTGTAAAAAAAGGAATTGGTCGATGACCCACGAGAGTTACTTGTCCGCCTGGCAGCAAAGTCAGGAATTGGCAGAGTCCATGCAGCCACTGATTGGCAAATTGTATCGTGACCAAGGCGTTGAAATCAGTGTTCACGCCCGTCCACTATTAAACGCCTCTACCATCGATATTATCAAGGCTCACCGTGTGGTTAGACGCCACGAAGGGGAAAAGCTCCAAGTCAGCAAAAGCTATCCCATCTTAAAGGCCGTGAGTGAATTAGACTTAGTACCTGCCAGTATCGATATTGGTAAGTTAGCGGTGAGCTACTGGGAAACTCATCAAGATGAGTCAGGCTTAACCGATTTCTTGAATAAAGAGCTAGCTTCGGCGCTTGATACCGAACACAACGGTAAGCCGACCGATGTGGTGCTGTATGGGTTTGGACGTATTGGCCGTTTGCTAGCGCGGTTATTAATTGAGCGTGCCGGCGGTAACCAAGGTCTGCGGTTACGCGGTATTGTGGTACGAGGCTCGGTAGACGATTTAGAAAAACGCGCCAGCTTATTGCGTCGTGACTCCATTCACGGTCCGTTTAATGGCTCTATTGAGGTGGATACTGAAAACCACGCTATTATCGCCAACGGTACCTATATTCAAGTGATTTATGCCAATCACCCCAGCGAAGTAGACTATACCCAGTACGGTATTCACGATGCGTTAGTGGTGGATAACACCGGTATGTGGCGTGATGAAGAAGGCTTAGGTCAGCACTTAAAATCAAAAGGCGCAGCCAAAGTATTATTAACCGCACCGGGTAAGGGCGACATTAAAAATATCGTCTTTGGGGTGAACGATTATATGATTTTGCCAGAAGACACCATTATGTCGGCAGCATCTTGTACCACCAACGCCATTACGCCCGTGCTTAAAGCGGTGCATGACGAATATGGTATTAAGAATGGTCACGTAGAAACCGTGCATTCGTACACTAACGACCAAAACCTGATTGATAACTTCCATAAAGGCGATCGTCGTGGGCGTAGTGCGCCGCTGAACATGGTATTAACCAGTACCGGTGCTGCGTCTGCCGTGGCCAAAGCCTTGCCTGAATTAACAGGTAAACTGACCGGTAATGCGATTCGTGTACCTACGCCGAACGTATCCATGGCAGTTATTAATCTAAACTTAGAAAAAGCCACCACTGTTGAGGCATTAAATGAGTATTTGCGTACCACCGCACTGGACTCACCTTTGCACCAGCAAATAGATTTCAGTACCAGCAGCGAGTTGGTATCAACCGATATGGTGGGTTCACGCTTTGCCGGTATCGTTGACTCCTTAGCCACTATCGTTGATGAAGATCGCGCCGTCCTTTATGTCTGGTATGACAACGAGTTTGGTTATAGCTGTCAGGTGATTCGTGTAATGCAGAAAATGGCGGGTATTGAGTTAATGGACTTACCCAAGTAAAGAGCATCCGTTAGGCAGTCCATTGCCGTAACAACGATCAGGGACGGCAGATGCCGTCCTTTTTTATGCGCTGGCATAAGAGTTAGTGCAATAACAGGAGAATACCTATGTCTTCCTTTCAAAAAGCCGTCGAAAATATGCCAGAAGAGGTGTATTTACGCCTTAAAACAGCGATTGAGTTAGGTAAATGGCCGGATGGTAGTGCGTTAAGTGAAGAGCAAAAAGAGCACACTATGCAGGCAGTTATATTATGGCAAGCACTGCACAATGATAATCCACAGCATATGACCATTGGTAAAGGCGGTGACTTAGTAATGAAAAGTAAAGCCGAGTTACGCCGTCAATTTAGTAACGAAGTGGATATTGCTCGCCAAAAGTTAAACTAAGCGGCACTTTTCTCTTTTTTATTAAAGATAAAGACACCCTAACTAATAGTTAAGGTGTCTTTTTTTTGTCGGCACTCTTTATTTCTTGTACATATTTGATCTTCTTGTACAACATCAGCTATCTTGTAAATCATGTTGTACAAGAGGCCTTGTTATGTACAAGTTTGACCCTAATATTATTCGTGTTGGTATCAGCGGTTGCTTGATTGGCCAAAAAGTCCGGTTTGACGGTGGTCATAAACGCTCTGATTTTTGTACTGAGGAATTGGCTAAGTACGTAGAGTTTGTGCCGGTATGCCCAGAGATGGCGATTGGTTTAGGTACCCCTAGACCGAGTATTCGTTTAATTCATCAAGGCCAAGAAGTGCTAGCGCATACCGCGAAAGGCCAAGATGTCACTGAGGCATTGCGCGAGTATGGCCGCACGATGTCGAGTCAGTTTGCTGGGTTAAGTGGTTATATTTTATGTGCTAAATCGCCCAGCTGCGGTATGGAGCGGGTGCGGATTTATCATGAAAGTGGGAAGGGAAATATTAAAGAAGGCGTCGGCATTTACACCCAAGAGTTAATGAAGGCGCAGCCTTTATTACCGTTAGAAGAAGATGGTCGGTTGAATGATCCTATTCTTCGAGAAAACTTTGTCGCGCGTATTTTTGCGCTCCATGACTGGCAGCGTCTGTGTCATGAAGGGCTTACGCCAGCCGCGCTGATTGCTTTTCATAGTCGCTATAAATACTTACTAATGGCGCACCATCGAGAAAGTTACCAACAACTAGGCAAACTGTTAGCGGATCTATCCAGCGACGTCGATGCTAAGGCACAAGCCTATATTGAAGGGTTAATGGCCGCGTTATCTAAACGCATTAATCGCAAAGACCACACCACCGTACTGCAACATTTACAAGGTTACTTTAAACGTCAGCTTAATGGCGGACAACGCCAAGAGCTGGCCGATACCATTGAGCACTATCGTTTGGGTATCTTGCCGTTATTCGCGCCTATTACCTTATTACGCCATTACTTAAAAGAGTTTCCTAATGATTACCTGCAACAGCAGGTCTACTTAAACCCTCATCCGGAGGCATTGCGCTTACGCTATGGCATCTGACGCTAAATATCCAATCCGCGAAGTGTCGCGTTTAACGGGCATTAACCCCGTCACTTTACGAGCGTGGCAGCGCCGCTATGGACTATTGCAGCCAGCCCGTACCGAAAAGGGCCATCGCTTATACAGCGATGCCGATATTGCATTGATCCGTCAAATCCTCGACTGGCTAGAGCAGGGCGTGAGTATTGGTCAAGTTAAAGGGCTACTCGATGAGCCCAATCCTGTTGCCGTCGGCTCTAACTGGGAGCAAGCCCAAGCCCAATTAATGGAGGCGGCAGTACAACTCAATTTGGGCCGCCTAGAAACACACTTGCTTGAATTGACCAGTTTATATCCTGCGGAGTTAGTATTGCGGCGGGTGATCGAGCCCTGGCTGCAAGCGCTGGCGCAGCTACATAGACCCGACTCCCAGCTGATAGAGCAGGCCGCCCAAGCATTATTAAAACGCGTTTTTTATCAATTACTCACTATTAAAAGTGGACCTAAAGTCGCTATTGCTCGCTTGGGTCAAGTACGAGAGCGAGCGGGGGTGCTTACCCAGTTTGAGTTGCAAGGGATGGAGTGTCGCAGCGTCGACTTAGGTGTATTAGATCCCACCACGCTGGCCTTAGCTAAAGGGCGTCTTAATTATGATGCTGTGATCATTATATTAGGCGCGGGTCTCAGTCACAGTCATTTTCAAGAGATGGGCACTGCCCTACCTGAGCATAGCTATTTTATTGGGGAATTAGGCAGTATTTATCAGCGCCAAGGATGGTTAACTCAGCCATTTTCGGTCTATGTCAGCGATCTGGTGAGGGATAACAATGCATCATTTAGTTTGGTTTAGAAGTGATCTGAGAGTCGCCGATAATCCGGCACTTTATGAAGCCTGCCAGTCGGGCGCGATCGTCAGTGCCATTTATATCGACTGCCCAGCGCAGTGGCAAGAGCATGGTCGAGCGCCTATTCAGCGAGACTTTTTAGAACGTAACCTGAACTCCTTAGCCGAACAATTAGCGTTATTGGGTATTCCGCTCACTTTACTGACCACCGACTATTTTAGTGAGGTGCCAGAGTTATTAGCGGCTTATATTAAAGAGCAGAAGGTGACCGCCCTGTACGCTAATCGTGAGTTAGGTATTGATGAACGTCGTCGTGATAAAGCGCTACAGGCGACACTGGATGAGCAAGTCGCAGTGCGGGTGTTTAATGGTGACTGCGTATTAGCCCATGGCAGCATCACCACACGCAGTGGCGATATGTATAAAGTATTTACTCCCTTCGCTAAAACCTGGCTCAGCCAATTGCGAGCGACTGGTTATCGGCTATTGCCTCGTCCCAATATTCAAGGAGCCGCTTTAACTGCATCCAGGATCCGGCTCGAAGGGAAAACAACGTCGAGTCAGGCGTGGCCCGCCGGTGAAGCTGCGGCCCATCAGGCCTTAACCACCTTTTGTCAGCAGTCGTTATTAGATTATGGCGAGCTAAGAGATTATCCAGCGCAAGCCAGCACCAGCCAGCTATCACCCTATTTAGCGCTGGGCGTGTTATCGCCTAATCAGTGTCTAGCGGCGATAGAAGCTGAGTTAGGCCAATTGCCTTTTAGTCGTGGTGAGCAAGGGTTTATGTGGCTCAACGAATTGATTTGGCGAGAGTTCTACCGCCATTTACTGGTGGCGTTTCCACGACTTTCGATGAGCAAAGCCTTTAAGCCGGACACGGAAGCGTTGCAATGGAATTACGATAAAACTGACTTTGCTGCTTGGTGTGAAGGGCAAACCGGTTATCCCATTATTGATGCTGCTATGCGTTGTTTACATAAAACCGGTTGGATGCATAACCGACTACGCATGATAGTGGCGAGCTTTTTAACCAAAGATCTGCATATCGATTGGCGGTGGGGCGAAGCCCACTTTATGGCCACGCTGATTGACGGTGAACTAGCGGCCAATAATGGCGGCTGGCAATGGGCGGCGGGTACTGGCGCCGATGCTGCGCCTTACTTTCGAGTATTTAACCCCACTACTCAAGGGGAGCGTTTTGATAGTCAAGGAGATTTTATTCGCCAATGGCTACCTGAGCTTGCCCAAGTGCCAGCGAAATATATTCATACCCCTCACCAGTGGCTAAGTCAGCATCAACCTGATCACAACTATCCGCTCCCGATGGTGGATCATGCACGGGCGCGTTTACACGCCATCGCTATGTTTGATGCACTAAAAGATAAGGAATCAGCATGAGCCCCGCCCTCGCTTTATTTTGTCGAGAGTATCAGCAGTTATCTGCGACTAACTTGCACGTACTCACTGATATTTATGCGCCGGATATCTACTTTGCCGATCCGGCCCATCATATTCAGGGCATCACCGACTTAGTGGCAGCGGTTAAATATCGCTTGGTCGCCGGCTTGGCAACAGCAGTTAGCTCAGCTGTGGCCCTCAGTAAAAAAAGGCGATGCACTCTCTGTCAAAGTCGACTCAAATGGGCGAAGTTACTTTTATTTAAATGAACAACCCCTAGGTGAGATTGCCGATGCCGCCTTTGGGCCTGCCTTTTTAGCGATATGGTTATCCGACAATAGTCAAAATCCCACGCTTACCCGCCAACTAAAAGGATATTAACATGCGTGTATTATTATTAACGTTACTGGCTACCTGCAGCTTATTATTGATGTCGTGCAGCACTACCGTGGACGACTATGCAGACACTACTCCTGCTTTTGAGCTCGATAAGTTTTTTGAGGGTGAGTTAACTGCTCACGGCATAGTACAAGATAGATCAGGAAAAGTGCTGCGCCGTTTTAATGTTGAAATGTTGGGTCAGTGGCAAGGCAATCAAGGTACCTTAGAAGAAGATTTTGTGTACGATGATGGTGAACAGCAGCGCCGAGTTTGGCATATTACTAAAGGTGAATATGGGCAATATACGGGTACTGCCGATGACGTGGTGGTGCCTGCTACTGGGAAAACTCAAGGCTTTGCTCTTAATTGGCAATATACGGTGGCCCTCCCCGTTGACGGTAAAGTGTGGGATATTCGCTTTAACGACTGGATGTATTTACTCGATAATGAACGAGTAATTAATCGTGCTGAAATGACGAAGTGGGGGGTTAAGGTAGGCGAGGTCATCTTATGGATCGAGCGAAAAACACCCATGACTGAAGGGCAAGAAGATAAACCTGCCTTTTAATTAACTGCCCCTAGCAGCCGCTAGGGGTTAACTTGATGTCAGTTAAAACTCAGGACTGGATATTTCATCTAATGACAGTGAAAAACTAGGCGCGAATACCTCAAGAAAGTAGCGTATTTCATCGTTCATTCGGGCGTCTAACATGGCCGTTAAGCGTTGTTGGGCAGCCACAAATTCTTTATTCCCGCCACTGAGCTCTTCTGCACACTTTAAATAAGCACACAGTAAGTCGGCTGATTTTATTAAATGCGCATACTCCGCATCTTCAGCTGTGCATAAGAGTGGTGCATAGGCGGCTTGTAGCTCTGGCGGTAACATATCAAGCAAGCTTTGCTCAGCAATGGCTTCAATATCTTTATAAGCTTTAGCAATGTCATCATTAAAGTACTTTACTGGCGTGGGTAAATCCCCCGTCAACACTTCACTGGCATCATGAAATAGCGCCTGAGTGGCGGCAGTAGCGGGATCAAGAGCACCATCAAAAAAGGTGTTTTTAATGACCGCTAGCGCATGGGCCACCATCGCTACTTGTAAGCTGTGCTCGGCTACATTTTCTTGCTCTATACTGCGCATCAATGGCCAGCGGTGAATGAGTTTCATACGAGCTAACTGGGCAAAAAAATGACTGCGTTTCATGATAAAGCGCCTCCCTAGGTTGTTAATCAAGATGTGCGTATAATGGCACCAAATATTGTGAATGGAGAAATTATATGGACCAGCAAACGCAAACTGAATTGGAAGCGGCAGCGTTTCGTACCTTACTCGCCCACCTAGATAAGCGTAAAGATGCCCAAAATATCGATATGATGAACCTAGCGGGCTTTTGTCGTAATTGTCTTAGTAAATGGTATATGGCGGCGGCACATGAACGTGACGTACCGATGGATTATGATCAAGCTCGCGAGCATATTTATGGTATGCCTTACGCTGAGTGGAAAGAAAAGTATCAGCTAGAAGCCACACCAGAACAACTGGCCGCGTTTGCTAACAGCCACAAGTAATAAAAACCCATGCTAACAGCCTTAGTTAAAGCTGTTAGCATGGGGTGTTAACGATTATTTAAATACCACGGTTTTGTTGCCGTGCACAAATACTTTACCTTCTAGCACTAAATTAAGCGCTCGGCTTAGTACAGACTTTTCTACATCACGCCCGGCTTTTGCCATATCGATCGCATTAAAAGTGTGATTAATGTGGGTTACATCTTGCTCGATAATTGGCCCTTCATCTAAATCATTAGTTACAAAGTGTGCGGTAGCACCAATCATTTTTACGCCCCTATCATAGGCTTGCTGATAAGGACTCGCGCCAATAAAAGCGGGTAAAAAAGAGTGATGAATATTAATCAGTCTTTGATGATAACGCGCCACAAAGTCTGGACTTAAAATACGCATATATTTTGCAAGTACCACGTAATCAGGCTGGTAGCTGTCAATAATAGCCGCGATTTCTTGTTCGTGAGTGTTGCGATCTAATCCTTCATGAGACACCGTATGATACGGGATATCAAACTTTTCGGTCAGCTCAGCAAGGGTGTCGTAGTTACCAACCACAGCGGCAATATCGATATTCATCGCGCCTGCGAAGCGCTTCATTAAAATATCACCCAAGCAATGCGGCTCTTTTGTCACCATAATCACCACGCGCTTTTTGCCCGCTGGCGTTAGGCTATGTTCACTGCCATTGGGGAGTGCGTCCTGTAAATCAGCAAGAAAGGTGTGATCATTAAAGTAACCTTCAAGCTCAGTACGCATAAAAAAATGACCACTGTCATGATCGACATACTCATCGTTACGAATGATATTAAGCTGATGTTTGTAACAAATATTAGTGATTTTTGAGATTAATCCTTTGGCGTCGGGGCAGTGGGTTCTCAGTACTTTTCGTTCCATAGTCTTCTTGTTCTGTTAGTTAAATAAAAGGGTGGAGGGCACAAGCTAGGTAAAGCGTTTGGCGCAGCACAGTTTATATTTTTTTCCACTCAAACAGGGGCAGAGAGCATTAATTTTAATCTTAGGTGGATTATGTTGGCCACTATGATATTTCCAAAAACCAGCTACGCGCTCAAAGTGTGAGCGCTCATGTAACAGATGCACTTTAGTGTGTTCTTTATAGCGCACCTTAAACTCTACCGTACCTTGGAGGTCATCGGCATGGCCTTGGGCAAATAGAATAGTTAATCCCAGCCACTGGGTATTTTTACTGCTTTGAGTTAACTCTGCTACTGTTAACTCGCCTCGGGTGGCAGGATGCCAAGTATGTAACAAAAACGCCCCATGGCCCAACACAAAAGCACTGTAGCGGGCGCGCATTAATGCCAGAGGCGTAGGTGGCTCAACTCCTTGCTCTAGGTAGGGTGCACAACAGTCAGCAAATAAGTGTTGAGGGTGGCAAGGGCATTGCATCGTCGACTCTCATTTAAAAATAAACGCTAGTATGCCATGAGTGGCAAGGGATAAATAAAAAAGCGGCTCCTAAGAGCCGCTTTTTACATTGGTAATATCAAGAGATATTACTCAACGATTTCTACTTCAATAGTAGATTGTGCTTGTGCATCTACACGACGGTCGCGTTGACGCTCAGCTTCGGTAACACCTTCAGCCAGCTCGCTACCGTACCAAGCAGTCTGAATGTTGTCCGCAGCCACACCTTGCTGAACTAGATAATCTTTGGCAGCTAGTGCACGGCGCTCAGATAGCTTTTGGTTATATTCAGCACTACCTAAACGGTCTGCATAACCGGCCAGCTCTACTTGGTAGTCTGGGTTATCGTGAGCAAAGGCTGCTACTTCGTCTAGTGTCGCGCGCGAGTCACCTGACAGGTCTGACTTGTCAAAAGCAAAGTAGATAGAGCCATCAGCAGTCACGGTGCGGGTTTCGTAGGTAGTTTCAGGTGCAGGCTGAGCTGCAACTGGGGCTACCGGCGGTGCAGTTACACCACGGTTAGGGTGGAAAACCAGCTCTAAGGTCACAGCGTTAACATCGGTATTAAAACCATTAGTACTGTATTTGCCCATATCTTCAATACGACGATAGCGAGCTTGTACATCAACTAGATCAGAAGCACGATAGGTAGCACCTGCCCCAAAGATTGGAGAGAAACCTTTTTCACCGCTACCAGCAGTACTATCCCAACCAAAAGCACCCAGCTCACCAAATAGGCTTACTTGCTCATTTAGGGGTAGGCGGCCAATAGCAGATAAGTTTAACCCTTTAGTTTTTGCGTCTTTACCAAAGTAGTTAAAACCAAACTCAGCACCTAAATTTTCGTTGGCGTTAACGCCGCTAAACAGGCTAATGGCGTTACCACTTTTGCTTAAGCCTGAACCATATCTGTTGATATCTTCATAATCAGCGTAACCGGCACCAGCACCTAAGTACCAGTCAAGTTGTTCTGCTTGTACGCTAGTAATACCTGCCGCTGCAATAGCGAGTGCGATTAAAGAAGGAGCCACTGTCTTTTTCATGTTGTCTTCCTCATTCTCATTGTTATGAGTGCCGGCTTTTGTGCCGAACTGAATATATCACCCTTTGCTAAAATGCTCAGGTTGTGATGTGTGGGGAGTCCTTTATTTATTTTGTTGTTCCATACTCATGTAGCTTTTACTGCGCCATAAACCCTATTGGGCATACCCACAACCCGAAGCCTAGCGGTTTTTGTTGTCTCAAACAAGACGGCTTGCCCATAATAGGCCTGAAATTGTCGCAATAGAAGCGATAAATCGGCTTGCTTAAGGCTTAATTTGTAGTTGGAGGGAACTTTTTAGCAAATTACTTTGGCTAAATAGGACCAGCGCACAACGAGTCTCTGTAGAAGTGTTAAACTCATCTGACCAAGGATGGCATTATTTTATTATCGAAGTATTCGATAGGAGTAACAAACAATGAATTCAGATATCAGTGCAATCGGAAAAAAAGTTCGACAAATTCGTGAGGCGATGGGCTTAAGTCGCCCTAAGTTTGCTGAGCTGTTACAAGTTCCTCCCACTACCCTTAAAAACTATGAATTAGGTTATCGAGAAGTAGGGGGGGCCTTTTTAGTTGCCCTAGCCCAACACCCAGAGCTGCATCAGTATACGCTGTGGTTGTTAGCTAATAAAACGAACGAAGGTGCAGGCCAGATAGCACCCGAGCCCAAAGGTTAATCTTTTTATCAGACTATTGGGCAGGGCTGACGGTACAGTAATGGTATTCAATTTTGTGTGGCCTCAGCCCTGAATAAGGCACGATTATGTATTACGGGATTGACTTAGGTGGAACTAAAACCGCCTTTGCGGTTTTTAATGAAAAAGGGAATGAGTTATCGCGAGCCGTACAGGCCACGCCAAGTCAAAATTATGAAGCGTTACTGTCGCTGATCGTAACTTGGGTAACAGCAGCAGACCTTGAATGGCAAACACAAGGGCGGGTGGGTATTGGTTTTCCTGGTGCGGTAGATAAAGAGGGCCACTTACTGGCGCTCAATGTGCCAGCTGTGCACGGTAAGCCATTAATCGCTGATTTAACTTGGCGTTTAGCGCGGCCCGTATATGCTGACAATGATGCCAATTGTTTTTTACTTTCGGAGTATCAAGGCGGAGCGGTCGACCAGTGTCATTGGTGCCTAGGCCTTACGCTTGGTACCGGCGTAGGCGGCGCTTTATTACATCAAGGTCAGGTGATTGCCGGTAAAAATGGCGGTGCTGGTGAATTTGGTCATGGAGCGATACATCCTATGGTGTTAGCGCGTTATCCTGACTTGCCGTTATTAGCGTGTGGTTGTGGCTTGCAAGGCTGTTTAGAAACTTATACCTCGGGAACGGGGCTAGAGCGCTTATATCAGCATCTAGGTACTCAGTCCTTGCCTGCACCAGCCATCATTGCGGCTTGGCAAGCAGGTGACGTGGCCGCCACCACCAGTATGAACTGGTATCTTGAAGTACTGGCAGCGGGTATAGCTAACTTAATAACCCAGCTAGATCCTGAGGTGGTGGTGCTCGGGGGAGGAGTAAGCGAACAGGCTTGGCTTTACGCCCAGCTTAATACTCGTCTCCCTCATTATTTGATGCGCCATCAAGTTCCGGCGTTAGTGGTGGCCCCTTTATTTGGCGGCACAGGAGGAGTGCGAGGCGCTGCATTATTAGCCAAACACCGAACACGGGCATTTAGCTAACGGTTATATTTTGTTAGCATGCCACTTTTATACCCAACTGAAGGTAACGTTATGTCGTTATATGAGACAATTGAACAGAAAGCAAGCTACGGTGTTGGTCGTCAAATTGGTGATCAGTTAAGCCAGCAGTCCTTTGAAGGACTAGAAGTATCTGCAGTACAACAAGGCTTGGCTGATGCTATTGCCGGTGTTGATTTTGCTGTGTCTCGCGAAGACATTAATAGTGCGTTTCAGGTGATTACTGAGCGTATGCAGGCCACCCAAGCTGCTGAGTCAGCTAAAGCGAAAGAAGCGGAAGAAAACTTCTTTAGAACTAACGGTGAGCGTGAAGAAGTAAAGCAAACTGCATCGGGTTTACAGTATGAAGTTCTAGAAGCCGGTGAAGGCGCTATTCCTACTGCTAATGACACAGTCAGCGTGCACTACCACGGTACTTTCATCGATGGCTCTGTGTTTGATAGCTCAGTGATGCGTGGGGAGCCAGCTCAGTTCCCAGTAACCGGTGTGATTAAAGGTTGGGTTGAAGCGTTACAGTTAATGCCTGTGGGCTCGAAGTGGAAGCTGTATGTTCCTCATGAGCTAGCTTATGGCGAGCAAGGTGCAGGTGCTATTCCTCCTTGTGCGACCTTAGTATTTGAAGTCGAGTTATTAGAAATTGCTTAATAACTGATAAAAACCGGCGTAAGCCGGTTTTTTTTATGGGTAAAACAGAGCTTTGGTGAGTTAGCCCTTTGGTGGCAAAGTAATGGCCGTTCCAGAGCTGTGTTTTCAAGCTTGCAGTTATCTGGCAAACTTTGCCTTTATCTCAGGCTTCTTAGCATATAGAAAGGAAAAGCAGCATGACAAATCCGGTTCGCATTGCCGTAGCTGGTTGTAATGGACGTATGGGCAAGGTGTTGGTGGAGTCGATTAGCCAAACCGAGGGCGTGGTATTAGCAGCAGCGATTGAACATGCCGGCTCAAGCGTGCTGGGTGCCGATGTTGGCGAGCTGGCAAATATAGGCCGCTTAGGTATTCAAGTGAGTGATGATCTTGCCGCCGTGATTAGCGAAGTCGATGTGATTATTGACTTTACGCGCCCTGAAGCGACCTTAGCTAATATTGCGTTAGCAGAGCAACATCAAAAATGTTTGGTGATTGGCACCACGGGGTTTACTGACCAACAAAAAACAGAAATCCAAGTGGCGGCCAATAATATCTCAATGGTAATGGCCTCTAATTTTAGTGTGGGCGTGAACTTGGTTTTTAAGCTACTCGAGCAAGCCGCCAAGGTGATGGGGGATTATACTGATATTGAGATCATTGAAGCTCATCACCGCCATAAAGTAGATGCGCCTTCGGGTACGGCACTTAGCATGGGCGAAGTGATTGCTAATACGCTAGGTCGCGATCTTAATCAGTGTGCTGTGTATGGCCGAGAAGGCATCACCGGCGAGCGCGATCCTAATACTATCGGTTTTGCTACCGTACGGGCCGGCGATATTGTGGGCGAGCATACCGCCATGTTTGCTGACTTAGGTGAGCGAGTCGAAATTACTCATAAAGCCAGTAATCGCTTGACCTTCGCTAATGGTGCCGTGCGTGCTGCCGCCTGGATAGCGACTCAGCCCGCTGGCCTATATGATATGCAGGATGTCCTTAACTTAAAATAATAGTAAGTCGTTGCTTACCCGGCTTAACTAGGCTGAGCGCTCGCGTACAGCTGGGTTAAGCCGGGTTTTTTATGCCTTTTATCGAAGAGTCTGAGTGATAAATCAGCTATTTATTAATAAATTAGGTTTTTTAACTAGGTATATAAGTAGTTCGGCGTAACAGGCGTGGCTTTATGCTGCTACTAAGTAACAAAGAAAAATTAATTTTTACCACGGACGAAGCGTAATAAGGAAAGAGCTTATCTAATCTAAGATCTTACCCAGTATTTGTTCGTTTAGATCTTGATTTTTTCCGTGGGTTCAGTGGATTGTGTGGCGAAGATGTCTTAAGTTTTTAACAGCAAGCTTGCGACATAATCCACATTAGTTTTAAGGTATTACTTAGTAGCAGTTTACACTTCCATTATTCTCACTTTATTTTGTGCCTAATTCACTTTTCCTTTCCTTTTGTGTGGTTTTAATGAGGCTTATTGAGGTTATTAGCTTATAAGTAAGCTATTCAATAAAGTGCTTGTTGATGTGGCGCTTTGTAATATAAAATATTTCAGATTTGCCCAGTATTAACCGAGAAGCGGCTCTACTTAGGTAGGGCGGCATCTCGTGACGGCCAGGTAAGTTATTGTTTTTAATTAACTCGGAGGTTGTCTTGACGCACTCAGCGCTACTTGCACTCGAAGATGGGACCATCTTTTCTGGTACCGCCATTGGAGCCGAGGGTTCCGCCCTTGGTGAAGTGGTATTTAATACCTCAATGACGGGATATCAAGAATTACTCACTAATCCCGCTTCAGCACAGCAAATCCCTGCTTTTACTTATCCCCATATTGGCAATACCGGCACCAATGCCGAAGATGAAGAGTCGAGTCGAATACACGCCCAAGGCATAGTTATTCGTGATCTCCCACAGCTCACATCTAATTTTCGCAGTCAACAATCACTATCTGATTACTTAAAAGCCCATAATATAGTGGGTATTGCCGATATCGATACTCGTAAACTCACTCGCATTTTACGTGAGTCTGGTGCACAAGCGGGCTGCATTATGGCGGGAGCTGAGCTAGACGAAGCTAAGGCTGTGGCTGCTGCAAAAGGGTTTAGCGGTATTGCTGGAAAAGACCTAGTCAGCTCGGTGACAACTAACGCGCCTTATGGTTGGCAACAAGGGGGCTGGTCCTTAGGCGAAGGCTTTAGTGAGCCCGACGCTGCAGACTTACCTTATCACGTTGTGGTTTATGACTTTGGTGTGACTCGTAATGTGCTGCGCAACCTCGTTAATGCTGGCTGTCGTTTAACCGTGGTACCGGCCAATACATCAAGTGCTGAAGTATTAGCGCTTAAGCCTGATGGAGTTCTCTTATCTAATGGCCCCGGTGACCCGCAAGGGTGTCACTATGCCCTTAGCGCGATTAAAGCGCTATTAGCGCAGAGGGTACCGCTATTTGGCATGGGACTAGGCCATTTGCTGCTTGGCTTAGCAGGGGGAGCGAGCTCCTATCAGCTGAAACATGGACATTACGGCGCTAATCACCCCGTAAAAGAGCTCAGCAGCGACAAAGTCATCATCACACAGCAAGGCTATGGTTTTGCGCTAGATGCTGCAAGCTTACCTGAGTCGATAAAGGTGAGTCATACCTCTTTATTTGATGGCACTGTGCACGGGGTACAGTTTACTGATACGCCAGCGTTCAGTTTTCAAGGTACGCCTCAAGCGACTTCCGTCACCGGTGAAGCAGAGAGTCTGTTCGCGCATTTTATTGATTTGATTAAACAGCACAGCGCAAAGGAGTAGTGAGCGTCATGGCAAAACGTACAGACATCAACAGCATTCTTATTTTAGGGGCCGGCCCTATTGTTATCGGTCAAGCTTGTGAGTTTGACTACTCTGGTGCTCAAGCCTGTAAAGCGCTGCGCGAAGAAGGTTATCGGGTTATTTTGGTAAACTCCAACCCCGCTACCATCATGACCGATCCCGACATGGCCAATGCCACCTACATTGAGCCTATTCACTGGGAGGTAGTACGCGAGATCATTAAAAAAGAACGCCCCGACGCTATTTTACCCACCATGGGCGGACAAACCGCCCTGAACTGCGCGCTAGATTTAGAAAAGCACGGCGTACTAGCTGAGTTTAATGTCGAAATGCTGGGCGCCAATGCTGATGCTATTGATAAGGCGGAAGATCGTAGTCGCTTTGATAAAGCCATGAAGCGTATCGGTCTTGCATGTCCTCGAGCCGGTATCGCACGTACCATGGAAGAGGCCTATGCCGTACAGGCAGAAGTGGGATTTCCGTGTATTATTCGTCCCTCCTTTACCATGGGCGGCACCGGGGGAGGGATTGCTTATAATCGCGAAGAGTTTGAAGACATTTGCACCCGAGGTCTGGACTTATCACCCACTAACGAATTGTTAATTGATGAGTCATTAATTGGGTGGAAAGAGTTTGAAATGGAGGTGGTACGCGATAAAAATGATAACTGCATCATTGTCTGCTCCATTGAAAACTTTGATGCTATGGGTATCCATACCGGCGATTCTATTACCGTGGCACCGGCTCAAACGCTAACTGATCGTGAATATCAATTAATGCGCAGTGCTTCATTGGCTATCTTGCGAGAAATTGGCGTAGAAAGTGGTGGCTCTAATGTGCAGTTTGGTATTGAGCCGGACACGGGCCGTATGGTGGTGATTGAGATGAACCCTCGAGTCTCGCGCTCCTCGGCGTTAGCTTCTAAAGCCACTGGCTTTCCCATCGCTAAAATTGCCGCTAAGCTCGCGGTCGGCTATACCTTGGATGAGCTAAAAAACGAGATGACCTCAGGAGCAACCCCTGCGTCGTTTGAACCGGCCATTGATTATGTTGTGACTAAGGTACCGCGGTTTAACTTTGAAAAATTTGCTGGGGCTAACGATCGTTTAACGACGCAGATGAAGTCGGTGGGCGAGGTGATGTCGATTGGTCGTAACTTTCAAGAATCATTACAAAAAGCCTTGCGTAGCATGGAAACTGGCCAGCAGGGGTTAGAGCCTATTCTTGATCTGCACGCCGCCGACAGTATGGCGCGCATTCGCCAAGAGCTAAAAGAGCCGGGACCAGAACGTATTTGGTATATAGGGGATGCTTTTCGTGCGGGCCTCAGCCTAGACGAAGTATTTAGCCTAACCCATGTTGACCCTTGGTTTTTGGTGCAATTGCAAGACTTAGTTAATGTCGAGCAACAGGTGAAAGGTTTAGCAGTATCCCAATTAAGTGCCTCATTCCTGCGTAATTTAAAGCGCAAAGGGTTTTCGGATATTCGTTTGGGTAAGTTACTGGGCTTGCCTGAAGAAGAAGTGCGCAAACTACGTCAGCGTTTTCAGGTGTTTCCGGTCTATAAACGAGTAGATACCTGCGCTGGCGAATTTGCCACTGACATCGCTTATTTATATTCCACTTACGATGAAGAGTGTGAAGCTCAGCCATCTAATAAAGATAAAATCATGATCTTAGGCGGCGGCCCTAACCGTATCGGCCAAGGCATTGAGTTTGATTACTGTTGTGTCCATGCCTCGCTGGCATTGCGCGAAGACGGTTATGAAACCATCATGGTGAATTGTAACCCCGAAACCGTTTCCACTGACTATGACACTTCCGATCGTCTCTACTTTGAGCCGGTAACGCTAGAGGATGTCTTAGAGATTGTCCGCGTCGAGCAGCCTAGCGGCGTAATTGTACAATATGGTGGGCAAACGCCCTTGAAATTAGCGCGCGCCCTAGAAGCGGCGGGCGTGCCTATTATTGGTACTTCCCCTGATGCCATCGATCGCGCTGAAGACCGCGAGCGCTTTCAGCAAGCCGTCGTACGCTTAGGATTAAAGCAGCCAGAAAATGCCACTGTCACTACCATGGAGCAGGCAGTACTAAAAGCCGAGCGTATTGGTTATCCGTTAGTAGTACGTCCTTCCTATGTCTTAGGTGGGCGGGCCATGGAAATTGTTTATGATGAACAAGACTTGCGCCGCTATTTTAATGAAGCGGTCACCGTCTCTAATGAATCACCGGTATTGTTAGATCGCTTTTTAGATGATGCCATTGAAGTCGACGTTGATGCTATTTGTGACGGTGAAGACGTAGTGATTGGCGGCATTATGGAGCATATTGAGCAAGCCGGCGTGCACTCCGGTGACTCGGGCTGCTCTTTGCCTGCTTACACCTTAAGCCAAGAGGTGCAAGATGAGATGCGCGAGCAAACGCGCAAACTCGCCCTAGAGCTGGGCGTGGTGGGATTAATGAATATCCAGTTTGCTGTTAAAGGCCAAGATATTTACTTAATAGAAGTGAACCCACGGGCTGCTCGCACCGTCCCCTTTGTGTCTAAAGCCACTGGTGTGCCTTTGGCTAAAGTGGCTGCCCGTGTGATGGCAGGTAAAACTTTAGCAGAGCTGGGGGTCACTAAAGAGATAATTCCTCCGTATTTTTCGGTAAAAGAAGTAGTGTTACCGTTTAATAAGTTCCCTGGAGTTGATCCGCTATTAGGCCCAGAAATGCGCTCTACCGGTGAGGTAATGGGGGTTGGCGAAACCTTTGGCGAAGCGTTTGGTAAAGCGCACTTAGGAGCGGGGAAGGCAGTACCAACCAGCGGTCGCGCTTTATTATCGGTACGTGAGAGCGACAAAAAACGGGTAGTAGAGCTTGCTAAAGCCTTGCTTGCTGCCGGCTTTGAGTTAGATGCAACTCATGGCACAGCAGTGGTACTAGGGGAGGCGGGTATTAATCCTCGCTTGGTTAATAAGGTGCATGAAGGGCGGCCGCATATTCTAGATCGCATTAAAAACAATGAATATAGCTATATCGTCAATACCGCAGAAGGGCGCCAAGCCATTGAAGACTCACGGCAATTACGCCGTGGCGCTTTGGTACAAAAGCTGGCTTATAGCACTACCTTAAATGGTGGTATTGCTACTTGCATGGCGATGGCGTTTGATGCCAGTGCCGCAGTAACTTCAGTACAAGAGCTGCATGCACGCCTGCCAAAGGCGTAGTAATTGAGTTATAAAAAAGTAGTAGTAGTAAAAGGCGCCGGCAGGCGCCTTTTACATTTAAATTGAAATAAGGTTTGACGCCACCTCAGCCCTGACGTAGAGTACGTCCAAGCAAAAGATTCAAGTTAGCGCGGCCGTTGTATATTGTTGGTACCTTTTGGTTACACAGTCACCCAGCTTCCCTTATTTGATATTTGTTGCATTTCTGAGCACACGCTCATCACTTAAATAAAGGTAAGAATATTATGGCTACTGGTACCGTTAAATGGTTCAACGAAGCAAAAGGTTTTGGTTTTATTACTCCTGAAGACGGCAGCAAAGATTTGTTCGCGCACTTCTCTGAAATCGTTGGTAGCGGTTTCAAAACCTTAGCCGAAGGTCAGCAGGTATCTTATACCGCTACTGAAGGTGCTAAAGGTCCTCAAGCTTCACAAATTGAAGCTATCTAATTATCCATTAGGATAATTTGAGAATCTAAAAAAACCCGCTTCGGCGGGTTTTTTGTTATTAAGAATGTGAGGAGTAAACGGGAAATAGTGAAAAGAACGAGCTGTGTTATGTCGGTGGCGTCATACGGATAGCTGCGCTTTGTTATAATCTGCCAGGCGGCTTTTTCGTGGATAGGGAAGCGGATGCTAGGCGCTCGGTGCTTGGTTTTCTTCCATCCACGATTCCAAAATGAGGGCGGCAGACACCGCATCAATAGCATCTTTGCCAAGTGCCTTATAACCTCCTGCTGCAAATAATCGAGCCCGAGCATCGGTGGTGGTGAGCCGTTCATCTTGTAATTCTACCTTGATCCCAAAGCGACCATGTAAGCGGTTAGCAAATTTACGAGCGCGACGACTGATCTCTTGCTCACTACCATCCATATTTAACGGTAATCCCACGACCAATAAACTTGGTTGCCACTCCGCGAGCAAAGCGGCGATTTGTTCCCAGTTAGGTATTCCGTCATTGGCTTTTAATGCCAATAACGGCTGGGCCGAGGCGGTGATTAGTTGACCAACCGCTACTCCAATGCTTTTAGTACCATAGTCAAACCCCAGCAGACTAGCTCCCATTAGGCGTGCCCAACTTGATACGACAAGTGGCGGGGATCAATGCCTAATCGCGCAATAGCTTGTTGCCAGCGTTTGGCCAATGGCGTATCAAAAATTAAATTAGTATCAGCAGGAATGGTCAGCCAACTGTTTTCTAGTAACTCTTGCTCCAGCTGGCCGGGCGTCCAACCAGCATAGCCTAAGGTTACCAGATATTCTTCTGGGGCTTGCTCGGTGCCCAAGGTAGTTAAAATATCGGGAGAGGTGGTGATCATAAGGTTATCGGCCAACATTTGACTGGAGCTAAAGCCAGCCACAGGAGTATGCAACACAAAGCCACGATCGGCGGCAATAGGACCCCCTTGTAATACTGGCTCATCTAGCTCAGGCAGCTCTTCTTCGGGCGCCATATCAAGCTGCTCTAACAATTCGTATAAAGGCATGTCGGTCGGCACATTAATCACCAAGCCCATGGCACCCTCGTCATTATGTTCACAAAGATAAGTGACGGAGCCGGCAAAAAAAGGATCTTTTAGACTCGGCATGGCGATAAGAAAATGATGCTGCAATGAATCCATGTGTTCTCGTCTTGGGTCTGAAATGGCCCGCCAACCTAACTTGGCGGGGCAATAAGGATAAACGTCAGGAGAGGCGTTTTTCAATCGCGTCCATTAAAATGCCACAAATATTGATAGGATAAGCGGCTTCAATTTCTCGCACACAGGTGGGGCTCGTGACATTTACCTCAGTTAGCTTATCACCGATGATATCGAGTCCAACAAAAATTAAGCCTTTGTCCTTTAAGGTCGGACCTAGTGCTTCGGCGATGCGGCGATCGCTGTCGCTTATGGGCTGAGCAACACCGAGTCCGCCGGCAGCTAAATTACCTCGAGTTTCTCCCCCTTGTGGAATACGCGCTAAGCAATAAGGGATCACCTCACCGTCTACCACTAACACTCGCTTATCCCCTTCTTTGATCTCGGGCAGGTAGGTTTGCACCATGCAGTAGCGGCTACCGTGCTCGGTCAGGGTTTCAATAATAACCCCCAAGTTGGGATCACCGGCTTTGACGCGAAAGATAGAAGCACCACCCATCCCATCCAAGGGTTTCAGAATAATATCGTGGTGGGTTTGATAAAACTCGCGGATCTCGGCGCTGCTGCGGGTCACTAACGTGGTGGGCGTAAATTGTGAAAACCAAGCGGTATAGAGCTTTTCGTTAGCATCACGCAAGCTTTGTGGCTTATTGACAATTAAGGTTCCTTTTTCTTCGGCGCGCTCGAGTAAATAAGTTGCATAAATATATTCAGTATCAAAAGGCGGATCTTTGCGCATTAAGATCGCATCTAAATTGCTCAGCGGCTGGCGCTCCGCGGCTTCTAGGGTATACCAGTGTTTGGGATCTTCTTTAACCGTGAGGCGCGCCATGCGGCCGTAAGATTCACCTTGGTAAAGACTAAGAGAGTCCATCTCCATATACCACAGCTCATAACCACGGCGTTGTGCTTCTAACAACATGGCAAAGCTGGTGTCTTTTTTTAAAGTGATATCCTGAATAGGGTCCATAATGATACCCATTTTAATGGTCATGCAAGATCTCCAAATCGACATTGTAGGGCGGTAATGGCGGTTAACGCCGCGGTTTCGGTTCTTAGCACCCGAGGGCCAAGCAAGATATCAAGAAAACCCTGCTGGCGAGCCAGGAGAATTTCATCATCAGATAAGCCCCCTTCAGGGCCAATTAGCAGCCTAACGCCGTCGTTAGGTGCTGGCAAGGTATTCACACTGTATTGTGCTCTGGGGTGCAAATTTAATTTGAGCTCGTTACTTTCTTCGCCCAGCCACTGCTCTAAGCTCAGAGCAGGGCGGATCTGCGGTACGCGATTACGGCCACATTGCTCACACGCGGCAATAGCAATACTTTGCCACTGTTGAATTTTTTTAGCTAAACGCTCGCCTGTTAATTTAACGCCGCATCGGCTAGAAAAAAGGGGGGTGATAATATCTACCCCAAGTTCCACCGACTTTTGAATGGTAAATTCCATTTTTTCGCCGCGGCTAATGACTTGACCGAGATGAAAGGCTAAGGGCGACTCGCACTCGCTGGCCGAAAACTCACCGATGCGTACTTGCACGCTTTTTTTATCGCTCTGTTCGATCAGGGCACTATATTGGCCACCTTTACCGTTAAACAATACTAAGGGTGCTCCGGCTTGCATCCGTAATACGCGGCCTACATGATTAGCTGCGTCTGGCGATAGTTGTAAGATTTGGCCACTTTTAAGGTGACTTGCTTCATAAATTCGAGGGATACGAGTCATAAGCACACTGTGGTTACTAAAAATTAAGGGTAAGACGAAAAGTCATTCATGCAGCTTATTGTACCGTTAGCCTCCCTTGGCTGCCATAGGGCAACTAAAGGCTAAACAGGGTTTACTTGGCGTTAGGGCAGTTTTTTGCCTGTCTAAAACCGGCTTCTTCGGCGGCTTGCATACTGTTAAAAGTAACCATGTTTTTTTCGCTCATACTGTTGTAACTAGGGCAGTCGGGGCGGTGATAAATACGTGACTGGCGATTACCACGTATAGGTAAAGCCGCTTTCTCTTGGCGCAGCGGCTGGTTATCAGTAACTGAGACTAAGCTGGCGGTGGCTTTATCAAGTTGGCTATTACCTAAGGTCATATACAAAGGAGCATGGTCTGAGACATGCTGGCGACTTTTGTTATGACTCCAGCCAATCAGCTTAGGAAAATCAATAATGCCGGCCTCACGTACCGCTAACTCACTGTCGCGCTCTATCCAAATATTATCGTAAAGGTTGGCGTATTTACCGTCAGTTTTAGACAGTGTAGAAGCTCCTTCAGTTACTAAAGGGCGCGCATACTTTTTTAGTGGTGCCCATGCGGCATGCGATTGCGCTAGGTTAAAATCTCCTGCTAAGACCAGTGGCGTATTAGGGTAAATCTCAGCCAGCCACTGCCAGTAATCCACTAAGGCCGTAATTTCGGCGGTGCGATCAGCAATCTTTTTGCCATAGACAATATGCACGGTGCCCATGGCTAGCTCACTTTGATCGCGCTTTGATTTAAACTTAGCGGAGAAAGGCTCGCGCATAAAGTGGTTATCGGGATCAAGGTAAACCACGGCGCCATCACTGTATTCCACCGCGGAATCTCGCCAAATAAAAGCATACATTTCTTTATAACTACTAGAGCCGAGGGCATGAGATACCAAATGACTCCAAGACTCACCGGTGTGCTTTTCTAGTGCTTGTTCTAATTGTTTTATACCCGCTTCGGTCATCACTTCTTGTACCGCGAGCAAATCTACCTTGCTAGCAATCGCAGCTAAGGCGGCAAAACTTTTTTGCTCGCCATGACCAAGGCGTTGAATGTTCCAAGAGCCCACCACAATATCACTGGCAACCACGGCCATGGTGGGAAATAACGTGCACAGTATAACGAGCGCAACACCACAGCGACGGCAAAGACGACGAAAAATATTCATTTAAGCTTATTCCTTAGGGGAGGAGAAATCTGTTTATTAGCGTATTTAATAGCGCGCCACTGTTAACACTTGCTGGCAATGTCGACATTGATAGCGTTGTTGTTGGCGTTGCACTTTATTATGTCGCCGAAGGCTTAACTGGTGAGCTTGGCAGCCACAGTGATATAAAAAAGTGGCAGCCACCTTGCTGGTATCCAGTTGATGGCGGGTACGAGGTGTTAAGTTAAATACCGAGCGCATAATGTGTTGCCATTCTTTACCGTGGGGCTTTACTTTACCAAAGCAGGCAAACGTCACTAGGTGTGCCACCTCATGAGGGATCACTTCTTGCATAAATGCCGCTTCATTATCGGCTAATAAGATAGGGTTAAAGCGTAATTCCCAACGGTGTAACCAAGCAGAGCCAGCAATACGACCTCTTTGATTAAAGGTCACGGTCGGCATGGTAAAAGGGCGCTGTAATTGGCTTGCAGCTTGATTTAAACAGTATTCTACCCGTTGGATCACTTGTTGATGTAAAGAAGGTGACTGAGGATTGGGCATAGCGGTAAATATATAACGGACTTTAAATATGAATAAAAAAGGGAAGCATTTGCTTCCCTAGAGTGGGTTATTTTAACCCAGCAGCGTCGCGTAGCAAGTCTGCTTTATCGACGGCTTCCCACGGGAACTCGTCACGACCAAAGTGACCGTACGCCGCACTAGCTTGATAGATAGGGCGATTTAAGTCCAACATTTGAATTAAGCCGTAAGGGCGCAAATCAAAATGCTCACGAACGATGCGGTCAATAACCGCTTCTGACACCTTTCCGGTACCAAAGGTTTCTACACTAATAGAAGTAGGCTCGGCTACACCGATGGCATAAGACAGCTGTATTTCACAGCGTTCAGCTAAACCAGCAGCGACAATGTTTTTTGCTACATAACGAGCCGCATAGGCCGCCGAGCGATCCACTTTAGAGGGATCTTTACCAGAAAAAGCCCCCCCGCCGTGGCGTGCCATACCGCCATAAGTATCGACGATAATCTTGCGGCCAGTTAAGCCACAGTCACCCACCGGGCCACCAATCACAAATTGACCGGTAGGGTTAATAAAATACTTGGTATTCTTAGTTAACCACTCCGCGGGTAACACCGGCTTTATGATCATTTCCATAACCGCTTCACGCAAAGTGGCTTGATCGATATCGGGACTGTGCTGAGTAGATAACACCACCGCGTCAATACCAGTCGGCTTACCTTTATCATCATAAAGAAAGGTCACCTGAGATTTAGCGTCGGGGCGTAACCAAGGCAACTCTTTGGCTTTACGCACATGGGCTTGACGTTTCACTAAGCGATGAGCATAGGTAATAGGGGCAGGCATCAGCACATCGGTTTCGTTGGAAGCATAACCAAACATCAAGCCTTGATCACCCGCACCTTGAGCATAAGGGTCCTCGTCTTCTCTATCGACACCCATGGCAATGTCTGCTGATTGTTTACCAATGGCGCTTAACACCGCACAGCTATCACCATCAAAGCCCATTTCAGAGCTGGTATAACCAATGCTGCGTACGGTATCTCGTACTAGGTCTTCAATATCAACCCAGGCACTGGTAGACACTTCACCGCCTACGATCACCATGCCGGTTTTAACGAAGGTTTCGCAGGCCACTCGCGCCTTAGGATCCTGTTCAAGAATCGCGTCCAGTATTGCATCAGAAATCTGATCAGCAATTTTATCTGGATGCCCTTCGGATACGGACTCTGAGGTAAACTGTTTGGCCATGATACTTTCCTAACGTAGATTAAATCTGGAGTGTGCAATATCGCAAATATAGCGGTATTAACATCTGGACGGCTATTCTAATGAGGCAAGCGAATGATTACCAGTAAAAAGTCACTTTAGAGTAGGGCTTTTATGGCGATTTTTACTTCACCGCAAGGCAGAGATTAAATTTGCGCCATCTGGCAGTCTTTGGGACAATGCGCCGGTTGGTTCACTTCCTTAACTTATTAAATACTTATTTTAAGTAATTATCTTACTAGTAACTATCTCAGGAGATATCGATGCCTTCTCGTCAAGTGCTGGCCAATGCCGTACGCGCACTCAGTATGGATGCAGTACAAAAAGCCAATTCCGGTCACCCCGGTGCCCCTATGGGGATGGCAGATATTGCCGAGGTGTTGTGGCGCGATTATTTAAAGCACAACCCCAGCAATCCTAACTGGCCTGATCGTGACCGTTTTATCTTGTCCAATGGTCATGGCTCTATGTTGTTGTATTCTTTACTGCACTTGAGCGGTTATGAATTATCAATCGACGATCTTAAAGCCTTTCGCCAGCTACATTCCAAAACTCCCGGTCACCCCGAGTATGGCTATGCGCCGGGTATTGAAACTACCACCGGACCTCTGGGTCAGGGGATCAGTAATGCAGTGGGCATGGCGATCGCCGAAAAGTCGTTAGCGGCACAGTTTAATCGCCCCGGACATGACGTTGTCGATCACTACACCTATACCTTTATGGGTGATGGCTGCTTAATGGAAGGTATTTCTCATGAAGCTTGCTCGCTAGCTGGGACCTTAGGTTTAGGCAAGCTCATTGCTTTTTGGGATGACAACGGCATCTCTATCGATGGTGAGCTAGAAGGCTGGTTTAGCGACGATACCCCTAAGCGATTTGAAGCGTACGGCTGGCAGGTGATTGCCGATGTCGACGGCCATGACAGCGAAGCACTGATTGCTGCCATTGATGCGGCCCGCGCGGATACCAGTCGCCCGACGTTAATTTGCTGTAAAACTGTGATTGGTTTTGGCTCACCGAATAAAGCCGGTACTGCCGATAGCCACGGTGCTCCTTTAGGTGATGAAGAAATTATTGCCACTCGCAAGCAACTGGGCTGGGATCATGGGCCGTTTGAGATCCCAGCTGAGGTATATGCCGGTTGGGATGCTAAAGAAAAAGGCGCCAAGGCAGAGCAAGCATGGAATGACGCCTTTGCCGCATATCAAGCCGAGCACCCAGAGTTGGCCGCAGAACTTAAGCGCCGCTTAAACGGAGACTTACCTGCTGAATGGGCAGAGAAAAGCGAGCAAGTGATCCAGCAGCTACAAGCAAACCCGGCAAAAATTGCTACTCGTAAAGCATCGCAAAATGCGTTGAATGAATTTGGTGCCCTCTTGCCTGAGCTATTAGGCGGCAGTGCCGACTTAGCGCCTTCTAACCTGACCATGCACAACGGCTCAGTGCCCATTAGTGCAACCGATGCTGGCGGTAACTATTTGCACTATGGGGTGCGCGAGTTTGGCATGAGCGCCATTATGAATGGAGTGGCCTTACACGATGGCTTTATTCCTTATGGTGGCACCTTCTTAATGTTTGTCGAGTATGCGCGGAATGCACTGCGCATGGCGGCCTTGATGAAGCAACGCTCCATCTTTGTGTATACTCACGACTCCATTGGCTTAGGCGAAGATGGCCCGACTCACCAGCCAGTAGAGCAGATTGCTTCGTTGCGCTTAACCCCGAACATGAGCACCTGGCGTCCATGTGATCAGGTAGAATCAGCCGTGGCTTGGAAAGCCGCTATTGAGCGCAAAACAGGTCCTACCTCGCTGATTTTCTCTCGCCAAGGGTTAGGACAAATTGAGCGTAACGCTGAGCAGCTGGCGAATGTGGCAAAGGGTGGTTACGTACTCAAAGATTGTACTAATACCCCGGAGCTTATTTTGATTGCGACCGGTTCAGAAGTTGAACTAGCAGTGGCTGCCTACGAACAACTGACCGCTGATGGTAAGCAAGTACGCGTGGTTTCTTTACCTTGCACTGACGTATTTGATGCGCAGTCAGCTGAATATAAAGAAAGCGTATTACCTGCGAGCGTGACCAAGCGGTTAGCGATTGAAGCGGGTATTGCCGACTACTGGTACAAGTACGTGGGCTTTGGTGGCGACATCATCGGTATGCATACCTTCGGTGAATCGGCTCCGGCCGATGACTTGTTTAAGTTATTTGGTTTTACCGTAGATAATGTTCTGGAGAAAGCCACGGCATTATTAGCTCGCTAATAACACCGGCGATTTCGTAAATAATAAAAAACCGGCTGCTGCCGGTTTTTTATTTTAGTGGGTGTGCGTTGCTAGCCATTTTATTAATTCATGCTCTGGCATGGCCTGAGCCAGTAGCGAGCTTTGAATAGCTGGGCAGTCTAGCCCTGCTAGAGTGGCTCTTTGTTGCTCAGTGTTCACTCCATCAGCCACGACGTTCATTTGTAATTGTTTCGCTAAGCTGAATAAGCTGCGAAGAATGACGTGTTGTTGCGGATGGTGTTCAAGTTCTTGAAGGTAAGTGGCGCTTATTTTTAAATGCTTCAAACTTAACTCTGTTATTTTCATCAACGAACTATAGCCACCGGTAAAGTCGCCTAGCGCTACGTTGACACCTAAGGCGGTAAGTTGTGTCACTTGGCGTCGACTTTCGTCAGGCTCAGTAATAAACACCGCTTCGGCGATTTCAAAAGTGAGACGATCTCGACAAGCTGGGTAACGGTCTAATAATGTCGATACCGTCGTTATAAAGTAGGGAGAATGAAAGTAGCGACCACTGATCTTGATGGCAATATCTAAAGAGCTTGTCCCTTGCTGATACCAGTGTTGATAGCGCGCTGCTAATTGATACAGGGCCCACTTTTCAAGCTCATCAATAAGAGAGCTGTCGCGAAGAAAAGGGTGTAACTGTAGCAGGGCCGTTAAGCTCTGCCCCTGCTCTGGCCAATATAATAGTGCTTCAATTGCCAAGGGGCTATGGTCTTGCATTGTTAGCTGTGGTTGAAAGTAAAGTTGCCATTGTTGCTGTTTGAGGGCTGCTTGTAGCATCTTACTGATCTTTAATGTGCTGCGCATTTCTTTAGCCATCGCGAGGTCAAACATCACATAACGGCTATTCGGTAGACGTTGAGCGAGCTGCTTTGCACAATCGGCTTGGTGTAGATAACTCAATGGGGTGGGTGTGACTAACGGAAATAGACTAACCCCCGTACTGATATTCACTTGTAAGCGCAAATCATCTAATAGAAATGGCAGTAAAAATAGCTCGTTCACTTCTTGCGCCAGCCGCGCTACTTTTGTTTTAGCTTGAATAAAATTGTGCCCTAAATGAGAAATTACCAACATAAACTCATTATTATCATCACGGGCGAGCTTGGTATTATGGCTGGCTGCGCTAAACATTTTTAACCGCTCGGCCACGGCGATGAGCAACTGCTCGCCTAGCTGATAACCCAGTGCACTATTAATCGCGTTAAACTCGTCAATAGTGATGAGTAACAGGGCGCCATGATCACCTTGTTGCTCGGCCAGAGTGTCTTGAAGGTAGTTAATGATAAAGCACCGATTATGTAAACCGGTAAGCTCGTCTACCCAGGCGATAGAGTCTAATGGTTGCGGCTGTGGGGCAGGGAAATGAGCGAGCCCTTGGGCGCTCGCTGCAACCTCAGGTACTGGCTCAGATCCAGACGCTAAAGAGTCTGGCACCAGTTCATTAAGTGACTCCGCCAGCTCAGTCGCAATCGCTGCGACAAACTGCATATCGGCAGCGGTCACAGGGGGCCTAGATTGTTGATACTCGACACTGAGTATTCCTGCTAACTTGCCGTTGAGGATGATAGGTACATCTAGCCGATGCTGTATGCCGTCGGTGGCCAAATAGTAGAAAGCGCTTAGCAAGGGTTGCTGGGTACAGTGGCTATAACTTAAGCCGCCTCTATTGAGTAGGGTACGTAAGTAGCGACGCTCGGCTTTAACAGGTTGTAAATTAAAAGACAGCCCTTGGCTATACAGGGGGCGCAATAGCTCTTCATGAGCATAATGGCGCCAAATAATAACCCTATCTCCCCCTTGTTGCTGAATTAAGCTATCAATCAACGTCGGTATCCGTGCGGCTAGATTGGCAGACGATGGTCGATTTTGTTGAAGCTGCCATTCTATGAGCCCCAATTCATCTTGTTGTTGATGTTGTTCTAGATAGGCACTGACTAGCCAGTGTTGCTCATCTACCGGAGCAAAGTGGCACTGCCAGCGGCGATCTTGAATCGTTAGTGCAAGCCTATTGGCTGTTCGCTGCTGTCGTAGCTGGGTTAACTGCGCGCCATCTTGCTGATTGAGTTGCTCTAATAAGGGACGCTCGACATCAAACAGGCGAGCTAATTCCTGAGGCGCAGCCGTCAGCGGCACTAAAAAGCCTTCGCCATCGAGCCTAAAAAAGCAGACGTTATGCTGGGGGTGGTGCACCGCGGGCAACTGCATGATAGCGATGTTCCTTCATTAGATATAAACACAGATTGGTTCCTTTATCTTGACCATAAGGAGCGGCCTTGTAAATAACAGGGCGCTGATAAGCCAGTGAGGCTCATAGTTTAAGGAGTTAATTTAGCTACAAAGCATAAATTAGGTGTTGCTAATTTATGTTTTCTTTGTATCATTAGTAACAGCTAATTAATAAGGAATAGCAATGACCATCGTTAATTTTACTCCTTGGAGTGCATTGTTAGGCGGCTTGCTTATTGGAGCCGGTGCTTTGTTGCTGTTATTAGGGGCAGGGCGAATTGCGGGTATTAGTGGCATTGTGGCCGGCATAGGCGCCCAGCGTGATAAAGCGTGGCGGGTCGCCTTTGTTGCTGGACTCGTGCTAGTAACGTGGCTGGTATTTCGACTCAATTGGGTAAGCGCGCCTTCGTTAGCCGAATTTAGTGTGGTTAAATTGGCCATCGCCGGTGTGTTGGTCGGCGTCGGTACTCGTTTAGGTAATGGTTGTACCAGTGGCCACGGTATCTGCGGCATGGGACGTTTTTCTTGGCGTTCGTTAGTCGCCACTTTGGTTTTTATGGCGGCCGGTATTGCCACGGTTACGCTATTAGGGTGGGGAGGGTAAAATGTTATTATTAATTGCCTTAGCGGCCGGCGGCTTATTTGGCCTAGGGATCGCGCTGTCGGGCATGATTAATCCGGCTAAAGTGCAGGGCTTTTTAAACCTGTTTGGCGACTGGGACCCCAGCCTAGCCTTGGTGATGGGCGGAGCGTTATTGGTGTTCGCTCCTGGTTATTGGTGGTGGCGTCGTAACGGGCGCGCTACTGCGGCGATTGGTTGTGACTTACCTAAGGTGCCTGCTCCCACCATTGATATTCGACTCGTGCTGGGGGCGCTAATATTTGGTATCGGTTGGGGGCTCGTTGGTATCTGTCCCGGCCCAGCCTTGGGCTTGACAGCTAGCTTGCAGTGGCAAGCCGGAGTGTTTGTGCTGGCGATGATCTTAGGGTTTTGGCTGGTAGGCAAACTAAAACGCTAACTTAAAGATAACGCTTAGCAATACCTATATAACAATAAACCCACCCCGAGCCTAAAACGTAGGGGGGGTTTATTGTAGGGGGTAGCTAGTCGAGTTATTATTTTTTGTTTTGTAAGTAATCCAGTACCACCTGATGGTGATCTTTGGTTTTAAACTTATCAAATACTTTCTCTACCACTCCGTTTTCATCAATCAAAAAGCTAATGCGATGAATGCCGTCGTACTCTTTGCCCATAAACTTTTTTAATCCCCATACGCCGAAGGCGTCAGCAATGGCATGATCCTCATCGGACAGTAAAGTGAAGTTAAGCTGCTCTTTTTCTTCAAACTTCTTTAGACGCGCCACTGGATCGGGGCTGATCCCCAGTACCACAACATTGTGCGCTGCTAGCTCAGACTCACTGTCTCTTAGGCTACAGGCTTGTACCTTACAGCCTGGGGTCATGGCTTTAGGATAAAAATACACCAATACTTTTTTACCGCTAAGATCAGCTAAGCTGACAGATTGGCCGTTTTGATCAAATAAAGTGAAGGCAGGGGCGGGTTGACCCGCAGGTAGATAAGTCATTTCAGTTTCCATTTACAGCGCACAAGACAGACAAAAGATATTAGCATAAATAATTATGCGCACCAGCGCCGCTGCTTGTATTCCCCCGCGGGCGCCCCTAACATAAGCTCTTATAAAATAAGGTAATAAAATTGATGCTGTTCAGTGTCAGCGGAGTGAATTAAGATAGCCTCCATCTGGATAGCCTTAGGCACAGCCTGTTTAAGGCTACCTCAATGGTGCGTTAGTCTTTACACTCTCGTCCTATAAAAAAGAGTCAGTAAAACAGCGTTAATCACAGCGGAGTAATAGAGCGTGGAAACACCTTTGAAAACAACAAAACTAGTTATAGGCGTGCTCACTCTGAGTGTGTTAGCGGCTTGTAGTAACCCAGAAAAGCGAACCCAAGCCAATCGCAGCTTTGACTATCAAGACGCCAGCTTAAGATCAGGACCATTAATGATCCCTGCGGGATTAGAGGCGCCTAATTTTAATAATGAATATGTCATCCCTAAACTGCCTGCTGATGCTCCCAGAGGGATTATAGGTAAAGACGTGGACGTGCGCCCTCCTACCCAGGTACTGCCATTAGTGCGCGGTTCAGAGTTGTTAGAAAGGGCCACCGGACTGTGGTTTTATCAACAACAGATAGACCAGCCCTTAGAGCAGCAGTTAGCTCAGGCGTTAGTGGCGTTTTTTGAGCAGAAAAAAATAGAATATAACACCACGGCTCACGGGTTTAATAGCCAAGGGGCGAGCGCGACTAGCGCCAAGCAAGACTTTAAGTGGACGCTAATGCCTGACTCAAACCGTCGTGCAGTGGCAGTGCAGGTGGAGCTGCTAGATAACGCTAAGATGTTAGCTCAAGATAAACAGCGCGCTGAAGCGAGCATATTGAATGCTTTTTCTTTGTCTTACCAGCGTGAGCTCACTCAGCAGCAGCAACTATTAGACAGCGCACCTATTCAGGTGACCTTAGATAAACCTCAAGGGCGTCTATTGGCAGCGGCGGACTATGAGCGCACCTGGAAACGATTAATGAGCGTGTTGCCTAAATTAGGATTTGAGCTCACTAACCGCCAACAGGCACTGGGCTATGTAGAAGTGAAATTTTCTGGCTTAAGCAAAGGAAAGTGGCAAGAGCTTAATTTGCCCAAGCTGGACATTTCTACTCAACCTTATCGCATTCAATTAGGTGATTTAGGCGAGCAAAGCAGCATCACCTTAAGTGATAAAAATAAGGCGCCGGTGTCAGCAGGCATCTTAAGCCAATTTAGTGTCACCTTAACAGATGCTTTTCAACGCACCGACTTCATCCGCTAGACTAGCATTAACAGCCCCGCGTTCGGGGCTGGTTACTTTCTATTTAATGCTGACCCCACCATGCAATGTTAAATCATCATGAGCCATCTTGAGCAGGGATTTATTTTAACTCGCCACAGTCGAGACCATCAGGGCCAGTGCGAGCTGGTGTATTGGTTGTGTACCGCTCGCGGCCCTGCTCGGTTAGTGCTCACCCGCGAGCGGCCATTATTTATGGTGCCGCTTAATAAACAGGAGCCGATAGCGCAGCTCTTAACTCAAGCTAAGATTGACTACCGATGGGCAGAGCCAGGTTTGCATACTTTAACGCACCAGCCGGTCGCTGTTGTGTACTTTACATCGCTGGCGGCCCATCAGGCGGCGCAGGCGTTATTACAGCAAGCCCAGATTGAGGTATTTGAAGCCGATATCCGTTTAGTTGAGCGCGCTTTGTTAAGCCGTTTTATTCGTGGCTCGGTCTCCTTTGTTGGACAAGTACAGCACTATGGTGCTTATCGGCAATACACTCAAGTGCGCTTGAAGCGTAGCGACTTTAACCCTCAGTTTCGGGTGCTGTCTCTGGATGTCGAGTGTTCTGCCAAAGGTGAGTTATATAGTGTCGGTTTATATGGCGATGAACTTGCTCAGGTGATTATGGTGGGAGCCGTGCAAGCCGCCGCCTTAGATATCCATTGGGTAGAAGATGAACAAGCCCTATTGCGGGCCTTAGAGCACGCTGTACAAAGTTACGATCCCGATATTATTATTGGTTGGAATCTGGTGGGGTTTGATATACGACTGTTACTAGCCCGTGCAGCTCTTTATGGATTACGGCTGCGTTTAGGTCGGGGCGGAGCGACGGCGTATTTACGAGAGTCTACCTATACAGGGCAGGTATTTCTTAGTTTACCAGGGCGAGTGGCCATTGATGGTATCGCGGCCCTAAAAACGGCCGGTTATCATTTTGATAGCTTTAGTTTAGAAACGGTTGCCCAACAACTTCTTGGGCGAGGGAAGCAAACCGAAGATGTTAGCCAGCGGTTAGCTACTATTACCCGAGATTTTTATCACCATAAACCTAAGTTGGCAGCCTATAACTTAGAAGATTGTCGACTGGTGTGGGATATTTTTACCCAGACTAAGCTGCTGGATTTTTTACGGTTGCGCAGTCAACTCACCGGTTTAGAGTTAGATAGAGTCGGTGGCTCGGTGGCGGCTTTTACTCAAGTGTATTTACCTCATTTACACCGTGCCGGTTTTATTGCTCCTAATATGCCCAGCGAGGGCGGGCTTGCCAGTCCTGGTGGTTATGTCATGGACTCTCGTCCCGGTTTATATCGCCATGTGATCGTACTGGATTTTAAAAGTCTATATCCGGCGATTATTCGTACTTTTAAAATTGATCCCTTAGGCTTAGCTGTTGGGTTAAGTGAGTCGGATGCGATACCCGGTTTTAGAGGGGCGAAGTTTTCTCGTCGTCAGCATTTTTTACCCGATATTATCAGCCAGCTATGGCAAGCTAGAGATCATGCGAAACTACAGCAAGACCAGCCTGCTTCCCAAGCGCTAAAAATATTGATGAATTCTTTTTACGGCGTCTTAGGCTCAGGCGGCTGTCGCTTTTATGATACCAGACTCGCTTCTTCTATTACGTTGCGTGGTCATGAAATTATGCAACAAAGTTCGCGCTGGATTACCGAGCAAGGCCACGAGGTAATTTATGGCGATACTGACTCGATGTTTGTCTTATTGGCAGGCGAGCATCAAGAAACCACCGCCAGTAACGAAGGCAGGCGTTTAGCTACCTTAGTCACCCAAAAGTGGCAAAATAAGTTAGCCGAGGAGTTACAGTTAGACAGTTATTTAGAGTTACAATTTGAGTGTTATTACGCGCGTTTTTTAATGCCGACCATACGCGGACAAGAGCAGGGTTCAAAAAAGCGGTATGCCGGATTAAGCGTACATCAAGGGCAGCGTAAGTTGGTATTTAAAGGCTTAGAGACGGTACGCTCTGATTGGACGCCTTTAGCGCAAAAATTTCAAATGGAATTATACCAACAAATATTTAATGACCACGATCCCAGTGATTTTATTCGCCAAACCCTAGCAGACACGCTGTCAGGGGCGCGGGATCAAGATCTTGTGTATCGCAAACGCTTACGGCGTCCGCTGGCGCAATACGTTAAATCCCAGCCGCCTCAAGTTCGAGCAGCACGTTTAGCCGACGAGCATCGTCGTCGTTTAGGTTTACCGCCACGTTATCAACAAAAAGGCGAAGTTCGCTATGTTATGACGCTGCAAGGCCCAGAGCCGATAGAATATGTATGCTCACCTTTGGATTATCAACATTATGTCGATAAGCAACTTGAGCCCATTGCTGATGGCATCTTACCTTTTATTGGACTGAGCTTTGAGAGAGTCAGTGGTCAACAACTGGGGTTGTTTTAAGAGCAGAGCGTGGGTAAAGTGACGGCGCTAAGCTAAAAAGAGCGCCGCCGTGAGAGGTTAGTGCTTGGTTTGATGGTCAGTATCTTTTGGTTCACTGGGAGGTGCTGGTGGCACGCCCCAGTTATCTCGCTCTTTCTCTTTACGCTCTTGTTCGTCCCAGTCTTGTAGTTTCATTTTATCTCTGTTGCGCTTAACGGATTCCTCAACACGCTTGGTGTCTTTTAAAGCGCCAACAAATAAACCGACCACAAATAAAAGTGGCAGGGCAATCCACAGCCAAGTACTCATGGTTTACTCCTCAGGTGAGTGGTGAATAAAACGGGCGAAAATGTCGTCCAATAGACTAAGGATATGCTCTTTTCCATAAATAGGTTGAGCCGCTAAGATAGGGGCGATCAAAGAGGGGGTCAATTGCTTTGCGTACTCATCGGCTAAAGGGCGATAGCTTATATGCCATGGTTCACGTGCCACGCCACCCGTGGCGTTAATAAAAGGTAAATAAAAACCAAAGCGCGCCATATTTTTTTCCAGCCATAGGCTCAGCGGGTAAAAATAGCCATTTGCTTCATATTCCCACGGCTCTAATTGCAAACGGGCGCCTTTGGGTAATAACTGGGGATCGTAAATATCAATATCGGTTCCCCAATGATGACGACTGGTGCCGGGCAGAGCGCTCCATTGTAAAATAGCAGTAATGCGCTCAGGCTCACTGAGTGAGAGCACGTTTAGGGGCTGGCTATGGGCATCTAATAAAGGTCTGTTACCAACAAACTTATCATTCCAAATTAATAGCTGGCGCGAGAAACTGCGAAAGCTTGAGGCGGGCGCCAAATGAAAGCCGTCTTCAAGAGCCGCGGTCTGCATAGCGACAAAAGCTCTTTTAGCGGCTGCTTGTAAATAGTGGCCGGGTTCAGTTAAGGGCACTAAATGACGGTCGTTAAGCCCGACTAAGCACTGCGAGTCCATAATCCCTCTCTATTGTGGAGCAAACAAGGTGGTATATTGCGCTTCTTTAAAGCCTAAATACAACTTCTTATCTAGCGCTAGCAGCGGGCGTTTAATCATAGTGGGATGAGTTAGTAATAAGGCGGCGGCGGTGTCTGGCCCTAATGTGGCTTTTTCTTGCTCGGTCAGATTACGATAGGTGGTACTGCGTTTATTAACTAGCGCCTCCCAGCCTAGCTGCTCTAGCCAGTCTTGCAATTGCGCAGGATCCAGCCCATCGGCTCTATGATCAACAAAGGTGTATTCAATTTGGTGCTTTGTCAGCCATTTACAGGCTTTTTTAACGGTGTCGCAGTTTTTAATTCCATACAGTATTACCGACATGTTTGACTCCTTTTTAAGAGAGGTGGATTCTGTCATTTAAGCTTCAGCGCTGCAACTGACCATAAATGTCAGCTAACGCCATGATTTTTATGCCCTGAGCCTATAAACTGTCTGCGCTCTACATACTCATATCGTCAGCGCCAAGCACAGAGCGCGCATCTACTAACGCAAAAAGGGGAAAGGGTTGGAATTCAAACAATACTGGAGCGATAATCATCACTCAGCGGACTTCAAGCTGATCCGTATTGGGTTTGTAGCGATCCGGTTTCGCTGGCTCGTGACCCTACTGATTATTGGCATCACCGGCTGGGCACTAGTGGATTGGTGGATGCTAGATGCGGCACATTTTAAATTGTTATGGCAGCTGCGCCTGATCACCGCCGTTAGTTTAACGCCGCTCTTGCCATTGAGTTACTTATGCAAACTCAATCGCAATTGGATGCTGTTATCCCTGTACTTATTACTTAGCATCTTACTGGTATTTAATTTAATCAGTGTATGGAGTTTTAATGATGCCACGCCGCTGCCTGCCGTCTATCAGGCATTTCCTTATTTGCTACTGGCATTATTAGCGGTATTGCCCTTTCCACTGCGCTTAGGTCTGCAAGTGGCCGGCTTAATAACCATCTCGGTGTTGGCCAGTGATTATTGGCTCGATCCTGACTCCTTACATAACGGGGCCTTAAGTGATCGACTGTGGTTATTACTGAGTTTTAGCGTCGCTATGCTTTGGGTACAAATTGGGCAGCTGCGCACCTTATTAGACTTATATTTAGAATCGAGTCGTGACCCGTTAACGCGGTTAATGAATCGGCGTCTTTTTTTACGCCAGCTCGAGCAAGTGCGCCATCAAAGTAGCAACACAGCCCCTTATGTGATGATGTTATTGGATATCGATCAATTTAAGCGCGTAAACGATGAGCACGGTCATGTTACCGGCGATGAGGTGCTAGTGAATGTCGCAACCACCATTGCCGATATAGTAGGCCAAGAGGCAATTGTCGCCCGCTTTGGTGGCGATGAGTTTGTGGTATTACTGCGCGATACCGACTTAGCAAACGGGCTACGACAAGCAGAGACCTTACGCTTGGCAGTAGAGTCACAACCGGTCGCCAGCTCACTAAATGAACAAAACATAGCGATTAGCATCAGTGTTGGCGTAGTAGAAGGGCACGCCCAAATGCCAACGAAAGAGTTAATCCAGTGTGCCGACCAGGCTTTATACCGTGCTAAGCGACAAGGTCGTAACTGTGTAGCCAGCTATCCATCGAATAATCAATAAGGTAAGCGGATGACGGTGGTTTGCTATCAAGGGTTAGCTTATACTAATAGCCAGCCCCCACTCACCAAATCATATTTCCCCCTGGGATCAGAATTAAAGCGAGATGTCTTATGCCCCAAGAGCATCATGAAAAACGTGCCCTCTATGTACCTTATGCCGGCCCTGCATTATTAGAAACTCCCTTATTAAATAAAGGGGGTGCTTTCTCACGAGAAGAACGAGTTGCGTTCAACTTAGATGGCTTGCTACCTCATTGTATTGAAACCATTGAAGAACAAGCGTCGCGCGCATACCAGCAATACACCTCCTTTCAAAATGATCTTGATAAACATATTTACCTGCGCAATATTCAGGACACTAACGAAACGCTGTTTTATCGATTAGTACACGATCATTTAACGGAGATGATGCCGATTATTTATACCCCGACCGTAGGGGAGGCCTGTGAGCAGTTCTCTAATATTTATCGTCGTGCCCGTGGTTTGTTTATTTCTTACGCCGATCGCGATCATATTGATGACATTTTACAAAACGCCACCAAGCGCAACGTTAAAGTTATCGTGGTAACCGACGGTGAGCGCATCCTAGGTTTGGGTGACCAAGGGATTGGCGGTATGGGTATTCCCATTGGTAAGCTGTCTTTGTATACCGCTTGTGGTGGTATTTCCCCTGCTTATACCTTGCCTGTGGTATTGGATGCCGGTACTAATAACCCGCAATTATTAAAAGATCCCATGTATATGGGCTGGCGCAACCCTAGAGTCACTGGCGAAGAATACGAAGAGTTTGTGGATGCCTTTATTAAGGCGGTTAAACGTCGTTGGCCTAATGTGTTGTTGCAGTTTGAAGATTTTGCACAAAAAAATGCCATGCCGGTGCTAAACCGCTATAAAGACGAGCTGTGCTGCTTTAACGATGATATCCAAGGCACCGCCGCCGTTACCCTCGGCTCACTTATCGCCGCGTGTCAAGCCAGTGGCAGCAAGCTGTCAGAAAAACGCGTGGCGTTTTTAGGCGCGGGCTCTGCCGGTTGTGGTATTGCCGAGCAGATTATTGCCCAAATGAAATCGGAAGGCTTAAGCGATGCCAATGCCCGTAAGCGGGTATTTATGATTGACCGCTTTGGCTTGCTCACCGACAACATGCCTAACCTAGTGGACTTTCAGCGTCCCTTAGCGCAGTCATTAGAGCACATTAGCCACTGGGATACTGCTGGCGACAATATTTCGTTATTAGAAGTGATGCAAAATGCTAAGGCCGATATATTAATTGGTGTATCTGGCCAGCCAGGTCTGTTTACTAAAGAAGTGATCCAGACCATGCATAGTCACTGTGAGCGACCCATTGTATTCCCGCTGTCTAACCCGACTTCACGGGTAGAAGCCACACCAGAAGACATTATTAACTGGACGGATGGCCAAGCACTGGTGGCCACTGGTAGTCCGTTTGCGCCGGTAGAATATAAGGGTAAGCGCTACGAGATAGTGCAGTGTAACAACTCTTATATATTCCCCGGTATTGGACTAGGCGTGTTGGCTAGCGGTGCAAAACGGGTAACCGATGCCATGTTAATGTCTGCTAGTCGTGCGCTGGCTGCCAGCTCACCGTTAGCAATCAACGGTGAAGGTGCTTTATTGCCGCCATTGGAAGACATTCAGCAAGTGAGTCGTCAAATTGCGAAAATGGTAGGAAAGACGGCGCAATTACAAGGTCAAGCACTGCAAGTATCAGATGCAGCGTTAGATGCGGCCATTGAAGCTAACTTCTGGCATCCTGAATATCGTAAATATCGTCGTATTTCTTTTTAAGGTTTTACCCCCTTAATGTAATGAAAGGCATGCTTAAGCATGCCTTTTTGTATCAGAGCCCTTGAAAGTAGGGGATTTCGTACGCATATAGCTAGTCTAAGCCACACAGAAGCTCGACGCTGCGGTTATGCCTCGCTATAATGCCGCGTCTAATTTATCGCGAAGACACGCTTTTTTGTTGTCTTGCTCCGGATTCAAGGAAGCAGCCCAGGCTGTTTTAATTCAATCATAAGCTCAGCACCGCTGTGCTGAAGAACATTGAGGTAGAAGAATGCAAGTTTCACTAGAAACGACTGAAGGCCTGGAACGCCGCCTGACCATTACTGTACCTGCCGAGCAGGTAGATACCGAAGTTAATGGCCGTTTGCGTCAATTAGCTAAAACTCGCCGTATCGACGGTTTCCGTCCCGGTAAGGCGCCGCTGTCTGTTATCAAAAAAATGTTTGGTGCCTCAGTTGAGCAAGAGGTAGCCGGCGATCTGATGCAGCGTAACTTTTTTGAAGCCGTGATGAGCGAAAAGCTAAATCCAGCGGGCATGCCCACTATGGAGCCTGCACCACTAAAAGCCGGTGAAGACTTTACCTTTACTGCGGTATTTGAAATTTACCCAGAAGTAGAAGTAAAAGGCCTAGATGCGATTAGCGTTGAGAAGCCACAGTCTGAAGTTCAAGATGCTGATCTGGACAAAATGATTGAAACCTTGCAAAAGCAACACGCTGACTGGGTGGCTGTTGAGCGCGAAGCCGGCACTGACGATCGCGTGACCATGAACTTTGTGGGTTCAGTTGACGGCGAAGAGTTTGAAGGTGGTGCGGCGGAAGATTTCCAGTTAGTTCTGGGTTCTGGTCGTATGATCCCAGGCTTTGAAGAAGGCCTAATGGGTAAAAAAGTGGGTGATAACTTCGTATTAGAAGTTAACTTCCCAGAAGAATACCATGCAGAAAACCTCAAAGGTAAGCCAGCCAAGTTTGATGTGGCGGTGACTAAAGTAGAAGCCCAAGAGCTACCTGAGTTAACTGAAGAGTTTGTTAAGCGCTTTGGTATTGCCGATGGCAGCGTCGATGGCCTAAAAGCCGAAGTACGTAAAAACATGGATCGCGAACTGACCCAAGCCCTAAAAGCCTCGGTTAAAGAGCAAGTGATTGATGGCCTGCTAGAGCAAAACCCCGTTGATGTACCGCAGTCGTTAGTAGATAACGAAATTGAAACCCTGCGTAAGCAAGCACTGCAGCGCTTTGGTGGAATGGATCCTAACAATGCCCCTCAACTACCAGCAGAGCTGTTCCAAGAACAAGCTGAGCGCCGTGTACGTGTAGGCTTGGTATTGGGCGAAGTTATCAAAGCTAACGAAATCAAAGCTGACGATGCTAAAGTGCAGGAAATCATCACCGCGATGGCAGCCGCTTATGAAGATCCAGCAGAAGTGGTTGCTTACTACAATGACAACCCACAAATGCTAGAAAGCGTGCGTAACTTGGCCATTGAAGATCAAGCCATTGAGTTGATACTAAGCCAAGCGCAAGTGACAGATAAGCAGGTTAGCTTTGATGAGCTAATGAATAAGCCAGGCGCTAGCGCTTAACAAGCAGTTGACTTAACGGTTAAGCACTTGCGTATAATGGCCCTAGTGTAATTGCACTCGGGCCGTTTTGTTTTGGGAATATTATCTTATGTCGAATAATCAGCATCCAGCATTAGAAGGGCCATTAGCGGCTCTGATCCCTATGGTAGTGGAGCAAACTGCCAAGGGGGAACGTTCGTACGATATCTATTCTCGCCTATTAAAAGAGCGAGTGATTTTTTTGACTGGCCCTGTAGAAGATCACATGGCCAATCTAATTTGTGCTCAGTTACTATTTTTAGAGTCAGAAAATCCCGAAAAAGATATTTATCTGTACATAAACTCCCCCGGTGGCTCAGTAACCGCCGGCATGTCTATTTATGACACTATGCAGTTTATCAAGCCTAACGTAAGCACAGTTTGCATGGGCCAAGCTGCCTCTATGGGTGCCTTCTTGCTGGCGGGTGGTGCTGAGGGTAAGCGTTTTATCTTGCCCAATAGCCGCGTGATGATCCACCAACCACTGGGTGGTTTTCAGGGACAAGCATCGGATATTCAAATCCATGCCAAAGAAATACTCTACATTAAAGAAAAGCTTAATCGTCTATTAGCGGAACACACTGGACAAGATCTCTCGATTATTGAACGAGATACCGATCGCGATAATTTTATGTCCGCAGAAAAAGCCAAAGAATATGGCATCGTAGACGAAGTGCTGTTTAAGCGCGATTAAGCAAAGCGGGGAGCTGTGCTGTACAATAGTGCTTACTGCTTAGTAACACAGCTCTGCCTGTACGCATACGAGGTGACTGAATGACAGAAAAACGCAAAGGCGAAGGAGACAGTGGCAAACTGCTGTACTGTTCTTTCTGTGGTAAAAGCCAACACGAAGTGCGCAAACTCATTGCCGGTCCTTCCGTCTATATTTGTGATGAGTGTGTTGAGCTGTGCGAAGATATTATTGAAGAAGAAATTAAAGATATTTCGCCAGATACCGTAAGCGATGCTTTGCCGACCCCTCACGAAATTCGTGCTAATTTAGACGACTACGTTATTGGCCAAGATCACGCTAAAAAAGTATTAGCCGTGGCGGTATATAACCACTATAAGCGGTTACGTAATTCCGGCGGAACTGACGGCGTAGAGCTAGGTAAGTCTAATATTTTGCTAATTGGTCCTACTGGTTGTGGTAAGACGCTACTGGCTGAAACCTTAGCGCGCATGCTGGATGTCCCCTTTACTATGGCTGACGCCACCACCTTAACCGAAGCGGGTTATGTGGGTGAAGATGTTGAAAATATTATTCAAAAGCTGCTGCAAAAATGTGACTACGATGTAGAGAAAGCCCAGCGTGGCATTGTTTACATTGACGAGATAGATAAAATATCTCGCAAGTCAGACAACCCTTCTATCACCCGTGATGTATCGGGTGAAGGGGTACAGCAGGCGCTATTGAAGCTGATTGAAGGTACTGTGGCGTCTATTCCGCCACAAGGTGGTCGTAAACACCCCCAGCAAGAGTTCCTACAGGTAGACACCTCTAAGATCCTCTTTATTTGTGGTGGTGCGTTTGCTGGTCTGGATAAAGTCATTGAGCAACGCTTAGACAAAGGCACTGGTATTGGTTTTAGCGCTGAAGTGAAATCAAAAGATGACAGTTCCTCGTTAAGCCAAGTGATCACTGGAGTAGAGCCAGAAGACTTAGTAAAATACGGGCTAATTCCTGAATTTATTGGTCGCTTGCCGGTGGTCGCCACACTGACTGAGCTAGATGAAGCCGCTTTAGTGCAGATCCTATCTGAGCCTAAAAATGCTCTAACGAAGCAATATGCAGCCTTGTTTGCCCTTGAGGATGTGGAGTTGGAGTTTCGCGAAGACGCGTTGCGGGCGATTGCCCATAAAGCCATGGAGCGTAAAACCGGTGCTCGAGGCCTACGCTCTATCGTAGAAGCGGTGCTGCTAGATACTATGTATGACTTGCCAGCCCAAGAAGATGTGAGCAAGGTGGTGATCGATGAAACCGTGATTAAGGGGGAGTCGACGCCGCTACTGATTTATCAAGAAAAAGAAAATCAGGCCGCTTCAGGCGACTAACTGCAGGTAATTTGTACACTTAAAGGGGCTTTAGGCCCCTTTTTTGGTTTTTATGGGATTTATGATTGAAACTGCTAATCTTGCCCCCATATCATTCTCAGCCCTAATAAACTGCTTTTAAGCCGAGAGGACACTATGACCCAAGAGCGTGACGAACGCATTAATATCCCTGTTCTGCCTCTGCGTGACGTGGTGGTCTATCCCCATATGGTGATCCCCTTGTTCGTGGGACGGGAAAAGTCCATCAGCTGCCTTGAGGCCGCCATGGAGCAGGACAAAAAAGTCCTGCTAATTGCACAAAAAGAAGCCGCAACCGACGATCCTCAATTAGAGGATTTATACGAAGTAGGTACCGTTGCCAGTATTTTACAGCTGCTTAAACTACCCGATGGTACCGTTAAGGTACTAGTGGAAGGCGGGCAGCGCGCCCGCATAAGTGACTTGCGTGAAGAAGATAATCATTTTATTGCCGAAGTTGAGCCACTCACCTCTCCCGACTTAGAAGAGAAAGAAGAAGAGGTATTGGTTCGTACCGCCATTACGCAATTTGAGAGCTACATTAAGCTCAATAAAAAAATACCGCCAGAAGTGCTCACTTCACTGGCCGCTATTGAAGGTGCTGCGCGTCTAGCCGACACCATGGCAGCGCATATGCCATTAAAGCTTGAAGATAAGCAAAAAGTGCTAGAGCTCACCGAAGTAGGCGAGCGCCTTGAGTATTTAATGGTGATGATGGAGTCTGAAATTGACGTCTTGCAAGTCGAGCGTCGTATTCGAGCCCGTGTTAAAAAACAGATGGAAAAAAGCCAGCGCGAGTATTACCTCAATGAACAAATGAAGGCGATACAAAAAGAGCTAGGCGAAATGGACGAAGTGCCCGACGAGTTTGAGGCACTGCAACAAAAAATTGAAGACGCAGGCATGACAGAAGAGGCGCGTAAAAAAGCCGAAGCCGAACTGTCTAAGCTAAAAATGATGTCGCCGATGTCAGCGGAAGCGACCGTAGTGCGCGGCTATATCGACTGGATGGTCGATGTGCCGTGGAAGAAAAAATCCAAGGTGAAGAAAAACCTCGCTAAAGCCGAAGAAGTCTTAGATGCGGATCATTTTGGCCTCGAAAAAGTCAAAGAGCGCATTATTGAGTACTTAGCCGTACAAAACCGCACCAACAAGCTCAAGGGTCCTATCCTGTGCTTGGTAGGACCTCCTGGGGTGGGTAAAACTTCCTTAGGTCAATCGATAGCGAAAGCCACTGGCCGTAAATACGTGCGTATGGCGCTAGGTGGTGTGCGTGATGAAGCAGAAATTCGCGGTCACCGTCGTACTTATATTGGCTCTATGCCCGGTAAATTGATCCAAAAAATGGCTAAGGTAGGGGTGCGTAACCCACTATTTTTGCTGGATGAAATTGATAAAATGGCCTCGGATATGCGTGGCGATCCCGCTTCTGCGTTATTGGAAGTGCTGGATCCTGAGCAAAACCACAGTTTTAACGATCACTTTTTAGAAGTGGACTATGACTTATCCGATGTGATGTTTGTCGCGACTTCTAACTCCATGCATATCCCAGGTCCCTTGCTGGATAGAATGGAAGTGATCCGTCTGGCAGGTTACACCGAAGACGAAAAGCTCAATATTGCCAAAAACCATTTGCTAGAAAAGCAAATTAGCCGTAACGGTTTGAAAGAGCATGAATTGATAATAGAAGACTCCGCGATTATTGGCATTATTCGCTACTACACTCGTGAAGCTGGGGTGCGTAACTTAGAGCGAGAAATCTCTAAGCTGTGCCGTAAAGCAGTAAAAGAAATCTTGCTTAACAAAGAAATCAAACAAGTGACCATTAACCAAGATAACTTAAAAGATTATCTGGGGGTGCATCGCTTTGATTATGGCAAGGCCGAAGAGCATAACCAAATTGGTCAAGTGACCGGATTGGCGTGGACCGAAGTGGGCGGTGATTTGCTAACCATAGAGGTGGCCAACGTGCCTGGTAAGGGCAAGCTTAGTTATACCGGCTCCTTAGGCGACGTGATGAAAGAGTCAGTGCAAGCGGCCATGACGGTGGTGCGCTCGCGTGCTGATAAATGGCGTATTAACAGCGACTTTTACGAAAAACGCGATATTCACCTGCATGTGCCTGAAGGGGCCACGCCTAAAGATGGTCCTAGCGCCGGTATTGCCATGTGTACCGCCTTAGTGTCTAGCTTAACGGGTAACCCGGTGCGTGCCGACGTGGCCATGACCGGTGAGGTCACGTTGCGAGGTGAAGTGCTGCCTATTGGTGGACTAAAAGAAAAACTATTGGCAGCCCATCGTGGTGGTATTAAACGGGTGTTGATCCCCAAAGAAAATGAGCGCGACTTAGAAGAAATTCCTGATAACGTGAAGCAGGACTTAGCTATCTATCCGGTCCGTTGGATAGAAGAAGTATTGGAATTAGCGCTAGAGCATCCCCCAGAAGGCGTCGCAATAGGCACTAATTAAGGGTTTTTAGCCCTAACTAATGGTTTCTGACTTGTCAGCAGCCCCGAGTCACAGTAGCCTTGGATAAAATTGATTGGCTACTGTGTCAATGGTGTAGGAAGCCTGGCCGCGAATAAGCTATTTTGGCCTCGGTATCTGTCATCATTTTTAACTTAAACTAACTCTAACGGTTGCCTCATAAAAAAAGCAACGCATTAACGACAAGGGGAATGACTGTGAATAAATCTCAACTGATCGACAAAATTGCCGATGGCGCCGATATCAGTAAAGCGGCTGCCAGCCGTGCTCTGGACGCATTTGTTGAAGCAGTAACCGAAACGCTACAAGAAGGCGAGACGGTTTCTTTAGTAGGATTTGGTACTTTTTCGGTGCGTGAGCGTGCCGCTCGTACGGGTCGTAACCCACAAACGGGTGAGCCGATTGAAATTGCTGCTGCTAAAACTCCGGGCTTTAAAGCTGGTAAATCTTTAAAAGATGCAGTGAACTAAGTCCAGCTTGATGCGGGGCGCTAGGCCCTAACTTAAGTCGGATCTCAAAGGCGCATCACTTGGTGCGCTTTTTTCTATTAAAAAGACACTACCCTGTAACGGGAGTTAAAACCGATTATGTTTTTTGACAAACTTAGAGCCGGTGCACAAGGCACGGTTTCCAAAATTATTTTATTCCTGATTATTGTCTCATTCGCCTTAGCCGGCGTAGGCAGCTATGTCACTCGTCCCGCCCCCGAAGTGGCGGCAGAGGTCAATGGCAATGACATTAGTCTGCAACAATTAGAAAATGCTTACCGTAACGAGCGAGCCCGTTTAGAAGATCAGCTAGGCCCTGAGTTTAGCGCTCTCTTAAATGATCCTGACTATGTTGAGCAGGTTCGTCGTTCGGTATTAGAGCAATTAGTTGAGCAACAGTTGATTGATCAAAAAGTTGCTGAGCTCGGTATTTATGCCAGTGATGAGCAAGTGCGTAACGCCATTCGTACCTTACCTGAGTTTCAAGAAGACGGGCGCTTTAATAATGAGCGTTATCAGCAGTTGCTGATGCGCAGTGGTATTAGTGCTGAACAGCTAAGAGACAATGTGCGCCAAGACTTAAGTCGTCAGTTGTTATTAAACGCATTAATTGGCTCCAGCTTTACACTAGAAGCAGAAGCAGGGTTATTAGATCGCTTAAGCCGTCAGCAGCGAGATGTGGAGTGGGTACAGCTACCTACTGCAGCGCTGGTAGAAGAAGTGAGCTTAAATGAGCAAGAGATCGCGGATTATTACGAGCAACATGCTGAGCAGTTTAAGCGCCCCGAGCAAGTGAAAATTGATTATATTTTATTAGACGGCAGTCAGGTCGCGGTTGACGAGATTGATGAGCAAGCCATTGTCGAAGAGTATGAGGCTAATCTTGCTGCTTATACTCAGCCTGAGCAACGTAAAGTAGCGCACATCATGCTTAATAAAAGCGAAGACGCTAAGCAGAATATGGCCGCTATTCAAGCGCGCTTAGCAGCAGGGGAATCCTTTGCTGAATTAGCACAAGCAGAGTCCGATGATGTGTTTTCGGGTGCCAACGGTGGCGAGCTAGAATGGATGGAGCCAGGTAGCCAAGATCCGGCTTTTGATAAAGCCGCCTTTGCTTTAACCGAAGTAGGGGAAGTGTCGCCCATCGTAGAAAGTGAGTTTGGTCTACATCTTATTACGCTGCTGGAGATTAAAGAGGGTCATACCCAGCCTTTAGCAGAAGTACGTGATGCGATAGCCGCTCATCTGGCCCAAGAGCAAGCGGGTAATGACTTTTATGAACAAGAGCAAAAGCTAGCGGAGCTCAGCTTTGAATTCCCTGACTCATTAGATGTGGCTGCCGAAGAGCTGGGCGTGTCGCGCGTATCCACGGATTTTTTCTCGCAAGCTGATGCGCCTGAAGCGATTAATGATCCGCGCGTACTAAAGCAGGCTTTTTCGCGCGAATTACGAGAGCAAGGTATGAACTCCGAGCTCATTGAGCTGGGAGATAATAAAGCGGTGGTGATCCATGTAACACAACACCGAGCGGCGGCGCCTCGTGAGCTAGAAGAAGTTCAAGAGCAAGTCATAGAGCAAGCGCGCCTTGCTAAAGCAGCACAGCTCAATAAAGACGCTGCCAAGGCGTTGCAAAGCGCGTGGGCAGAAGGTAAGCACGTCGCTTGGCTTGATGAGCATGAATTGAGTGTGCAAAAGCTTAATGATCTAAGTCGCGAAAGCGAGCAAGATCCTGCTTTGATAAATGCACTATTTGCTATGTCTGAGCCCAATTCAGATAAGCTAAGCTTAAAGCGTATTACGCTCAGTGATGGTAGCCAAGCGGTCCTTAATTTGAAGGCAGTGCACACCCCAAGTGAAGTCTCGGATCGTTTATCGCAAATTCGTGAGGGATTAGTTAGTCGCCAAGGGCAGCGAGAGTATGAAAACTTGCTTGAAGCCTTTAAAGCGGAGGCTAATATTCGTTATAAGCAGCTCACGGCTAACGAAGATAATTTTTAATTAACTTCACGTAAAACAAAGGCGCTGCGGCGCCTTTTTTCTTAGCGAAATTATTGTTTTAGGTGGAGATATCTTTTTATTCACTGCTTAGCTATGATGTTATTATGTTAGTAATACCGTGTGCAAATTTAATTAACGCCCTGGGAGAAACTTTTGATAAACGTATTCTTGGTCGATGATCATGAGTTAGTGCGCACAGGGATCCGACGCATCTTAGAAGACGTCAAAGGAATGAAAGTATTAGGTGAAGCCAAAAGCGGCGAAGATGCTGTGCAGTGGTGTCGTGAGCAAAGCCCCGATGTGGTGCTTATGGACATGAATATGCCGGGAATAGGCGGCATTGAAGCTACTCGTAAAATTTTACGCTTTAATCCTGATATTAAAATTATTGTCTTAACCATTCATACCGAAAACCCTTTTCCTAGTAAAGTGATGCGCGCAGGAGCGAGTGGCTATCTAACTAAGGGCGCAGCTCCTGATGAAATGATCAATGCCATCCGTTTAGTGCATAGTGGGCAGCGCTATCTGTCCCCTGAGATTGCGCAGCGTATGGCCCTGAGCCAGTTTACTGATCAAGAAAATCCGTTTAAGCAATTATCGGAGCGCGAGCTGCAGATCATGTTAATGATTACTAAGGGGCAAAGAGTGGTCGATATTTCAGAGCAACTGAATTTAAGTCCTAAAACCGTTAATAGTTATCGCTATCGATTATTCAGCAAACTAGATATTAACGGCGATGTCGAGCTGACGCATTTAGCGATCCGCTATGGCATGTTAGACACCGATCATATCTAATGGTTATGAGTCAATCCTTTGATGCTGCCGCCTTTTTAAAGGTAGTTACCGAACAGCCCGGCGTGTATTTGATGATGGATGCCAGCGGTGAAATTATTTATGTCGGTAAAGCAAAAAATTTAAAAAAACGCCTGTCTTCTTATTTTAGAAAAAATGTGGATGGCGAAAAAACCCGTGCGCTAGTGCGACAAATTTGCGATGTACAAGTCACGGTGACTCACACTGAAACCGAAGCCTTGATATTAGAACACAACCTGATCAAGCAACATTTGCCCCGTTATAATGTGTTACTGCGCGATGATAAATCCTACCCCTATATTATTATTAGCGAGCATCGTCATCCTCGCATTGGCTTACATCGCGGCGCTCGTAAGAAAAAAGGTGAGTATTTTGGTCCTTACCCTAATGGGGCGGCGGTACGCGAAAGTTTGCACTTAATGCAAAAGATATTTCCGGTGCGCCAATGTGAAGACAGTGTGTATGCTAATCGCTCTCGCCCTTGTTTGTTATATCAGCTAAAACGCTGTGCTGGCCCCTGTGTAGCGGGTCTGGTGAGTGATGAGGAATATCAGCATCAATTGCAGCTAGCTCGCTTATTTTTACAGGGTAAAAACCAACAAGTGTTGGCCGATGTTGCAGACAGTATGGACAAAGCCAGTAAAGAACTGCGCTTTGAAGAAGCGGCTAAATATCGCGATCAGTTGCAGGCATTACGTCGGGTACAAGAGCAACAGTTTGTGAGCGGTAACATATTAGAAGACTTAGATGTTATTGGTCTTGCCATGGCGCGCAGTCAGGCCTGTGTGCAAGTGTTATTTATTCGTCAAGGTAAGGTATTAGGTAGTCGTAGTTATTTTCCTAAAATGCCCGCCGACACCGAGGGCGAAGAAGTATTACAAAGCTTTATTTTACAGTTTTACTTAGCGGGAGTGGGGGGGCGGGAAGCTCCTGCAGAAATTTTATTAGATCACACTTTACCCGATGAAGCTGTGCTGAGTGAAACCTTAAGTCAGCACTATGGACGACGTGTTAAGTTACGCAGTCGCACTCGTACCGAGCGTGCTCGCTTTATTAAACTGGCACGCACTAATGCAAAAAGCGCACTGGCCAGCCGTTTGGCGCACAAAAGCACCCAACGCCAACGATTATTACAATTAGAAGAAGTGTTATCCTGTGGGCCGATTAGCCGCATGGAATGCTTTGATATCTCGCATACCATGGGGGAAAAGACCGTTGCCTCTTGCGTGGTCTTTAATCAAGAAGGGCCACAAAAAAGTGAATATCGTCGTTTTAATATTAATAATATTACCCCTGGGGATGACTACGCAGCGATGGAGCAGGCGCTCACGCGGCGCTTTCACCAAGCCGACATTGATAAGCTGCCCGATGTGCTGTTTATAGACGGGGGCTTAGGTCAGCTTAGCAAAGCCGAAGCGGTGATTGCCAAAGAGCTGGCTGACAGCCCACGCCAGCCCCTGTTGATCGGAGTGGCTAAAGGGGTAAGTCGTAAAGCGGGTTTAGAAACGCTTATTTTTGGCGGCAGCCATCTGGAGCGTCATTTGCCTGTCGATATGCCGGCACTGCACTTAATACAACATATTCGCGATGAATCTCATCGCTTTGCTATTACCGGCCATCGTGCACAGCGCGCTAAGGCACGTACCACCAGCACCTTAGAAAATATTGCTGGAGTGGGCGCCAAACGACGGCAAGCTCTGTTAAAGTATCTGGGTGGAATTCAAGAAGTAAAGCGTGCCAGCGTGGACGAACTGGCTAAAGTGCCCGGTATCAGTCAGGCATTAGCAGAAAAAATTTACGATGCCTTGCACCATTAACCGGCGTCAGCTTATCTCTCAATTTATGATCTCATGGCCCTAACATAATGTTTAATATACCTAACACTTTGACGTTTTTTCGCCTCTTACTGATACCCGTATTTGTGGTGGTATTTTATATCCCGGTAGAAGAAGCTCCCATGTGGGCGGCGGCTATTTTTACACTGGCGGCGATTACCGACTGGTTTGATGGCTTTTTAGCGCGCCAACTAAAACAACAAACGCCTTTTGGTGCTTTTCTGGATCCGGTGGCCGACAAAGTGATGGTGGCGGTGGCGCTCGTGCTTATTGTCGATGAGTACAGCAGTCCGTTAGTCGCAGTTCCTGCGATGATTATGATAGGGCGAGAAATTATCATCTCGGCCTTGCGCGAGTGGATGGCTGAAATTGGTCAACGAGCCCAAGTAGCGGTGAGCTGGATTGGTAAGTGGAAGACCACGATTCAGATGCTGGCACTAATTGGCTTAATTTGGCAGCAGAGTCTTTATATGATCTGGGGCAGCTATGGGCTTTTGTATATCGCCACTGGCCTAACTTTGCTTTCTGCCTATGATTATTTAAAAGCCGCCTGGGGTGATTTAACCCGCTCAGCTTAAAGTAAAAAATGCAGAAAGGTTAGATATTGTACTAAAATACCCCTTAGCGAACAAAAATCATTCGAACGAACTGAAAAAATAAGATTAGTGTTGACCCAAGATCATAAATCATTAGAATGCATAACCAGTTGAGCAAGACATCTCAACACGGCGCGTTAGCAAAGCGGTTATGCAGCGGATTGCAAATCCGTTTAGTCCGGTTCGACTCCGGAACGCGCCTCCACTTCTTACCTAAGAAGTAGTCTACTGCCCGGATGGTGAAATCGGTA
>JAAYRH010000073.1 GCA_012518835.1 Aeromonadales bacterium
AAAGCCCATCATGGGGCCGCCCATCACAATACGTTGCTCGGGCTCGGCCTGTAAGCCATAGCGGGTTAATAAATACCGTACTGGGGTGCCAATATGTACCCAGGCATTCCCCGGGGTACTAAAGGCATCGCCCGCCAGAGTGACCACGCGACGCAATAATGGCTCGTCTTCAATAATCGCTTGGCGAATAGCAAACGCCGTGCCCACGTTTTGCATCACAATGCCTAAGTTGGCAGGTAAGCCTTGGCTGGGCACTTGTTGTCCGGTCAGCACTTCTATTAACTGTTTTTCCCCGCCCGAGGGGTAAATCGTGGGCACCGTGACTAACTCTATCTGCTCACTTAAATTGGCATTTTTTAGCGCCTCAGCAAGGGCGGCAATGGCTTCGGGTTTATTGTCTTCTACAGCGAGGAGGGTGTTTTTTGGGCGCACTATATGGCGCAAAATGGCAATGCCTTCCACAATCGCAGCAGGATATTCGCGCATAAGGCGATCGTCAGCACTTATATAAGGCTCGCACTCAACGCCATTGATGATCAGAGTTTCAATCGCGGTTTGGCGAGGGGTAAGCTTAACGTGCGCCGGAAAGCCCGCGCCACCTAAACCGGTAATGCCCGCTTGATGCAAGCGGTTAAGCAGCACATCGGCGTCTAATAGTGTGTAATCGGCAATAGGATAACGAGCACGCCATTCTTGTTTGCCATCGGGCACCAGCACAATGCACAAGCCGCTTAGGCCAGAAGGGTGGCATAGCGGACGGTCTTCAATGGCGCTAATCATACCCGAAGTTGGCGCATGCACCGGTATCATCATCGGGTTTAACGGCTCGGTTAATAGCTGACCTTTAAGCACACGCTCGCCTACCGCTACTTTTAATTGTGCTGCTTGGCCAATGTGCTGGCGCACTTGCAGTATTAACTCATCGGGCAGGCCGGCCTCGCTAATTGGCGTCAGGTTGGCTGGCGCCTTGCGCTGGGGCGGATGAATCCCGCCATGGAACTGGTGCAGCTTACCTGCGCGAAGATCTTCTAACAGCGACATCGAATTACTCTACCTGTTTGACGGCAATGGGCGGTAATTGCCATTTCCAGTTATCTGGCGTAACCGCGACTGGGATCATTTCAATACAGTCGGTGGGGCAAGGGTCAACACATAAATCACAACCAGTACATTCTTCGGCAATCACAGTGTGCATCGCCTTGGTGGCTCCCACAATGGCGTCTACCGGACAGGCTGCAATACACTTAGTGCAGCCAATACACATATCCTCATGAATAAAAGCGACCATTTTTTCGGGCTCGGCAGCGGCTTCGCCCATGGGTTGTGGCTCTACACCCATTAAGTCGGCAATTTTATGCATAGTGGCTTCGCCACCGGGCACACATTTATTTATATCATCGCCGTTGGCCACCGCTTCGGCATAAGGCCGACAACCGGGATAGCCACATTGCCCACACTGGGTTTGAGGTAATAGCTCGTCGAGCTGCTCTACAATAGGATCGGCCTTAACCTGAAACTTAATGGCGGCAAAGCCAAGGATCAGGCCAAAAATTAGCGCTAATAGTGCCAATACCGCAACGGCAATTAAAATATTACTCATTAAAACTTCACCAAGCCGGTAAAGCCCATAAAGGCCAACGACATTAAGCCGGCGGTGATCATGGCTAACGCTGCACCTTTAAAGGGCGAAGGAACATCGGCGCCGGCCAAGCGCTCGCGCATGGCAGCAAATAAGACTAAGACCAAGGAAAAGCCTAATGCGGCACCAAAGCCATAAATCAGACTTTGCATAAAGTTATGCTGTTCGTTGATATTCAATAACGCCACCCCTAATACCGCACAGTTGGTGGTAATTAAGGGTAAAAAGATGCCGAGCAGTCGATATAAGGTGGGGCTGGTTTTATGCACCACCATTTCCGTAAATTGCACCACCACGGCAATGACCAGAATAAACGACAAGGTGCGCAGATAGGTCAGCTCAAGGGGCAGCAGAATATATTGGTTAACTAAATAAGAGCAGGCCGCAGCGAGGGTGAGCACAAAGGTGGTGGCCATGCCCATACCAATCGCGGTCTCTAGTTTCCCAGACACGCCCATAAAAGGGCAGAGGCCCAAAAACTTAACCAAGACAAAGTTGTTGACTAGTACGGTGCCGACAAACAGCAACAAATATTCAGACATGATCACTCGGCGATATAAAATGACAGCGCCTATTATCGGACTTTATGACACTTTTAACAATGGTACAAAACTTAAGGGTTTAGGCAGAGCCTTAAAAAAAAGTGTTAATTAACATACCGATAACGGCACTAGTACATAATAATAAAGATCCATAGTGCACTATGGGTTTAGAAATTAAGTGCAAAGTATGGGCGGCTATCCAGCTCCCTAATAAGGCTGCCGGTACGAGGGGTAAGGCCAGCTTAAGCTGGCTTACGCTAAGCTGTCCGCCTAACGCCAGCGCCGTAACCGACATCAGCGTCGAGACCACAAAAAAGCCCGCTAAATTAGCTCGAATACGGTGTATATCGGCGCCATGCATCACCAACACCATCGGCGGGCCACC
>JAAYRH010000074.1 GCA_012518835.1 Aeromonadales bacterium
AATGCTCCTGCGCCAGCAGCTTTATCTATACCTGATGATGCTTGCCATTATGATGAAAAAGAGTTGAGAGTATTAACAGTTAGGGAGATGGCTAGAATACAATCATTTCCAGATGATTTTGTTTTCCGCTCTAAAGTTACTACTGGGGGACAAATGAGAAAATTTGAGGTGCCGCAATATACTCAAGTTGGTAATGCAGTTCCACCTTTGCTGGGAGTGAAGTTAGGAATGTGTGTTGCTGAAATATTAAGTAAAGCAAGTAGTTAGTAAGTAATTAACAGTCAATAAAAATCATCTATACGTCAAATCTTGCACTATAATTAAGCTATCCAACAAAGCTAATAATTGGAGTACAATATGAGGTATAAAACACTTTTCGACAAAGATTTTGACCTAGGCATGAGACTCGATCAGCTTCCAATTTTATTAGTTGATAATAGCTATGGTAATGATGTTTGTCCTTCATTTTATTTTAAAATACACGATGAATATTATTTATTATGGATTGACTATGAAGATAAAGAACAGCGAGAAGATCCCAATGTTTTTCGATATACAGTTGAAAAAGCTATAAACGAAAGCGACGATAAACACCCTGAGATTTATAGTGACTCAAGAATGGATGACCTACTCCAAACAGATGATAAAAACGAATTAGCAAACTTCATTGTGGGTTTGACAGAAAAAATTAAAAATAAATAGTGCTGCAAATATCTCTAACAGGTCACCCATATTATTTACTCTTTACCACTATGGGCTTCGTTAATTTTGGCGAAGTGGAATATGTCTCTCATCACGGCAGCCAGCCGATGAGCATCACTTGGCAACTCAAGCAACCGATGCCCCCTTTTATGTGGCAACAAGCGGCTAAGTTAGCGGTGGGGTAAGGCAGGTTCACGCTTTAAGCAGATTAATATTCTCGTTAATACGGCCTTGAATGAGTTGCAGCGTGTCTTTCGTTATTTGATTACCAAACATGCTCTGCGCTTTATGGCTAAAGCCTTCTGCTACAGCACAATATCGATCAATAATATTTTCTGCCGCACTGGGTGATAAGTCTGCTTCTTTAACGCCGAGCGAGACCATGACTTTGCGGTTAATATGCAGCGCCTCGCCCATGATATCCATCTGATGGTAGCCCCCAGGGCCTTCGCAAAAGGTAACATCGTAGGCTGGGGCTAGCTGCCACTGACCCTTGGCTGACATTATATAAGCAAAGTTTTTCGGGTGGTCATCACGGTTATTGAATACCACATTAAACACCGCTCGTTCAAAAGCACTGGTTTTTTCGCGAGCATCATTGGTACATATTTGGGTCGCCCGTAAAAAATTAGCATAGTCTAATGCGCCTGGAGACTGGTAATTAGCACCGGTAAAGGCAGCAAGGCTTTGCATGGGAACGCGCATATTATTGAGCCGGTCAAAGCGTTTAGTGGCAAAAGCCGCCTGACCATTTGGTAAGTTAAAATGCAGGGTGTCGGGAGTGCTAATACCGCACTCGCGCAGACACTGAGAATAGACAGCTTCAATCGCACAAACTTCAGGATGCTCTGCTTGAGCGGGAAATTTAATTAACCAAGCTTCTAAATTTGCAGTTTCAGCCGTGCTAAAAACACCCGTTTCAGGGTTGCGATAAAGTAAGACTTTTGGTCGTGCGCCTTGCGGCGAACCGCCGATTAGCATGAGCTGCTGTAAAAACTCTCCGCCTTCACCATCCAATACCGTTTGTACGTCTTGTGCTATTTTTTCAAGGGTGATTTCTTCAGGCGTCCCCGTATCATCTAGCGATACTGGCCTAAACGACATGGCACCCATGGCCTTATCACCAATGTAACCTAGCCGCACTAAAGGGCTGATGCGAGCAGGATTAAGGCCATTACGCTTAAACAAACGATCCATCAGCAGCATGCCCCAACCATCGGGTAAGGCATCATAAACGGGGCCCGGTAACCCTAGCTGATGTGCGGGGAAATCTTTACGTAACTTAGTTTCGTTTAGCGGTAGCAAATAAGACGATAACTCAACGCCTTTACTTAAGGCCTCATCGCTATACTCAAACAAGATCAAAGGGCGACCCGTTAGTGTGGTCGATGAAGCTAGCGTGCCCCAATGCCAGCATTCCCCCCAGCCTTCGTAATAAATGTGTATTTTTTCAGGCATGTTACGATTTCCTCCTAGCGCGGTGTCGCTTATTACTTTCTTCATAGCGCTGTAGATCATCTAGGCTGTCGACCTTGGGCTGAAAGAGCGCTTCTAGCTCTTTAACGCGCCCTAATACCATGGCGATGCGCACTAGGGTTTCGAAGCTGGTATTCTGGCCATTCTCTAGGTTAGATAAGGTGTTAACGCCGACTCCAGCGCGCGCCGCCAGCTCTGCTTGAGTCATCTGCTGGGCAAGGCGTTCTTTGCGCAGTCGCTGGCACAGTAACTCGACGACCTCGCTGGGTTTAGTGAAGATTAAATCCATTAAATTGTACCTTAAGTGGGTTTTATAGACTTAACACCCACTATTGTAGGTTTTAATTATAAGGTTCGCCATTGGGTAAGGTGCTTGCCAGTAAATAGTGAACCAGACAACCTGTATCAACGTTAATCAACGCAGGCTTTCAGGCAAAGAGTTACAAATCTAAACTGGCAGTTACGTTTTGGCACTCCCGCTTACCAATCAACTTATCGCTTACACATAGGTGCGAGCAGCTGTCGTGCGCCGCTAGCTAAGAACAAATGTAGGGGGCCCGCCTATGTCCGCTCGCTAAAAATTGAGTGGATTCCAAGAGTTTGATAAAAAGTGGCATGATAATTACTTAACAAAAACTAGGACTATAAGCCTATTTAACCTCACTTAATGGGATTATAGTCCTAGTTTTAAGGTAAGTTAGCCAGTGCGGCTTGCAGTAATGAGAAGGGAATTCTTTCTTGTTCTAGACGTAAGTTAGCTTGCCAGGGGTGTTGCTTAAGTTGTTGATAAAGCAATTGTTCAGGCTCGTTTAGGTGCGGCAGTTGCGCCGCCGCATGGGGTTTGGTTTCCACTCCCCAGAGCGGACGACAGTGTACTAGGGTGTCGCTATCCATAAGCAAAGATTGTGCCTGAGGAAAGTAGCCGCGTAGTTGTGAGAGTATGGCGAAGCCATGGGTGTCGATATCTCCCCAATAATGAAGGCGACAGCGGGTTAGCCAAGGCACCTGTTGTAGCATTTGCACGCCATATCCTAGACCGAAAATGACTAAGGCATTGCGTACGGGCGGAAAGGCCAAGCCATTTACTTTATTTTCGGTAATAAATACCCGATCGAGTAATAGATCCAGCTTGCTAAAAGCGCTTAGCGGTATGCTGAGCTCGTCGAGTCCGCCGAGCTCACTGGCGAGAGCGGGGTCGAGCAGGCGAAAATGTACTCTGGGTTGTTCGTAGTTAAGGCCATAACGCTTTTCAAAGCCGTGTTCTTTTAGGCTATTAAAGTTATCGTCGATGGCGGTGGCCGGCAGTAGTTGGTCGAGCAGTGTTTTTAGGATGGGTTTGTACGCTTCAATGAACTTGCTATCGACACCACTAATATCGAGTTGGCGTATATAGAGGCCAGACCGCGGATTAGCGGTTAAATAACCACAAACCACCAGTAATTGTGGCCAACGGCCGCTGTATTTACCAATGGTGGCCACCGCTTGTGGTAGCCAAGCGTTGAGTTCAGGAAAGCGCTGAGCAATAAGTTGGCAGTCAGTAACAAAATGCCGCCAAGATTGTAATTGGCCCAAGAAGCGGGCGAGGGCTTCCATATTCGCGAATTCGATGGCTACCGGTAAACGCTGGCGGCCCATGGTCGAAAATTGAAATTCTTGTTCAATTAGGGTCACGTCTTTCGCCGCGGCCAGCTCGTTACTCAGTTGGCGCAATTGGCGCTGACATAAGGCGAAGTCATGCAGTAGTTGTTTGTCGCTGAGGCGAGCTACCTTGATCTGATAGGGGAAGCTCAGTGTGCCCTCTAGCCAAGCTCGGTGCCAGGCTAGGCGTTGCCATTGTTTGCTCAACTTGCTGCGAATTGCCTTGAGATCCAACATAAAACTAGTTTATCTCCCGGATCATTTGCTGATAAGGCTGTAATTGCGCCTGTTGCTGGTGCTGATCTAGCTGCTGGCGATATTCGGCGATAGTCATATTAAGCACGATAGAACGGTTTTGTCGTTGGTCGACAAAATGCACATGCTGGACATAGTGTTCGATAACATCCAGCTTTTGTAAGGGTGTCACCAGTAATAGTTGCAGGCCCAGTTTCTTAAATAGCTCTAGGCCAAAGCGGGTGCTGTCTTTTGAGCCTCTAGCAAAAGCTTCGTCAATTACCACCAGATTAAAGCGCCGCTGATGGCTTCCTTCTTCACCCACCAACCGATATTGCAACAAGATGGCGGCGGCGAGAATGGAATAGGCGAGCTTTTCTTTTTGGCCGCCAGACTTACCGCCCGAGTCGGAATAACACTCCTTCTCGCTGTTATCTTCTCGGTAGCGCTCAATCACGTTAAATAGCTGCCAATAGCGCACATCTACCACTTTTTGCGTCCACTTTGGCTCATTACGCATTTGTTCAATCAGCGCCTTCACCTGCTCAAACTTTTGCTCTGAATATAAGTTGTCGTCGGTGGCGTATTCTACGCATTGCTTCAGCCGCTGCTTAAATTCACGGATCTCGACATCCGGTGATACCACGCCGTCCACTTCTATATAGGTGCCATCTTGATAATCCAGTGCGAGCAGCGATTGGTTGATTAAGCGAATACGCGCGGCAATCTCTTCTTCTTGGCGGTCGAGCTGGCTGCGAAAGAGCGCCATGGCACGAATGGTGTCTTGATTAAGCATGTCTTTAAAGCGCTGTTCGTGGCGCGGCAAGTCTTCTTGTTGTAGCTGGCTCAATAACGCCTGATACTCCGCTAATGCCGCCAGACTTTGATCCAACTCGGTCACGTCATTAGGGAAGGCATGGGCAAACTGGGCCATGGCCTTAATCATCTGGCTTTCTTTGCGGGTACGTTTTTCTTCTAAGTGCTGAATTTTATCATTGAGCTTGCCACGCAGCAGGATGCTTTGATTAGCAAGCATTTCTATACGCAAATTATCATAAGCGCCATATTGGCGGAACAGGGCGTTAAGGCTTGGGAAATACTGTTCTTTGGTGGTTTCAGGCACGGCGCTAAGCTGAGTCTCCTGCTCTGCTAAGACGTGCTTAAAATTCTCGATGTCACTGGCCAGCTTGCCGCGTTCGGTCAACAGTTGATCACGATCTTCTTGTAAGGTGCCGCTATTTTCTTTCGCGGTGTCCAGCGTCTCTTGTAGTGCCTTTAGTTGATTAGAAGATTGTTCGAGTTGCCGATACTCTTGCGTTAACCGCTCAATTTGTTGGGTTAACTGCGGCCAGTTGAGTTGTTCAAATTCGAGATCAAATTCTGCTAAGTTTAAGGCTTGGCGTCGTAACTCATCGAGTTGCTCACGCTGTTGCTGAAGTGCGGTTAGTTGCGTGCCTAGTTTGGCCAGTCGTTGTTGTTGCTGCTGATGTTGCGCGGTGAGTAGTTTTATTTTTTGTTGATTGCTCCAGCCCAACACATAACGGCTTTGATCGTTAATGCCATAACGGTCGTCTTTTTCGTGGCGTGAGGGGCCAGACTTGATCTGACCTTGGGTGGTTAAGCCCTTACTGCTGCGGCGAAAATCTTCGAGGTTGGCACAGCAGTGATAATTAAAGCGGTCGCTTAGCTCTTTATCTAACCAAGCATAAAGCGGGTTATCGGGTTTGATGTCGACTTTGCTGGGTAACTGGCCCTGCACCGGCGTTACCGGTAAATACTGGCTAAGCGTTTTTACTCTGTGATAGACCAAGCGCGAACCCAGCTTAGTTTGCTCGATAAAGTCACTCACCGAAATATATAAGTGCTCGGGGACCAATAGGCTGAGGGCAAAGTTATGCAGCACGCGCTCGATGGCGCCTTGCCACGCTTGTTCATTAGGTTTTATTTGTAATAACTCACCCACGAAAGGCAGCTCGGTTTCGGGCACGCCTAATGCGACACACAGTTGTTCGCGAATTTTTAGCTGGCGTAGCGGAATATTAGACTGGCGCTGCTTCAGCGCGATTAGCTCATCAGCAATGGCCTGTTGTTGGCCCTGTTGCTGGCTGATATCTTGTTTTAAGTCGTCTCTGTGCTGTTCTGCTTGCTCTTGCTGCTGACTGATGTGCTCTACATGCTCCTTGGCTTGGGCCAAGTTGGTCACAAAGGTATCGCTCTCTAGCTGCTCATTTAATTCTAGGGCCCGCACCAGCAATTGATAACGATGGGCGTTACTTTGGCGTTGATCTCGCTCTTTAGTAAGACGCTGCTTATCGGTGTTTAGTTGTTGTAAGCGACCGCCGCCTTGGCTATAAATATCATCGGTGAGCTGCTCAATTTGCTGCTGATTCTGGCTAAGTTGCTCGGTGATTTGCTGCAAGTTAATGGCAATTTTATCTTGCTCGAGCTGTTTTTGCTGGAGGCGTTTTTGATACAGCGGCACCGCCAAGCTGGCCATAAATGCCTCGCTTAGCTCGCGGCTTTGGTGGTAATGCTTTTTTTCTTGGGCGGCGGCTAAGGCGTCATTGCCCAGTTGGCTGACCGGCTCCAATAACGTGACTTTTTGCCGCGCTGCCACTACCGCATCATGCAGCCGTTTTAGCGCATCGTAGTTACGTTCTAGCTCCACGATTTGCGCTTCGGTATTGGGCGGAGTCAGCATGTTTTGCCGTACAAAGTCGGTCACCGAGCCTACCGATTTCATGGAAATAGTCTGGTTAAATAACTCCAAGGCGCGGCCATCGGCCCCTAAACCTAATTGTTTGCTAAAGCATTGTTGATAGGGCGCAAAATTATCAAAGAGCTCGACGCCACCCTGTTTACGCAAACGCTTGCGTAAATCGGTCATTTTGCTGCCAAAGTTGGCGAAGTGCTCGGCTAGCTCTAATTTAGCGGGTGCGACCGCAAAGATGCGGCGCACTTTGCGCTCGCCGGGTTTTAGCCAAAACACTTGCGCTAGGGTGAGGTGTTGCGCTATTGCTTTCGAGTAAAATTGCGCTAACAACACGCTGTAATGGGCATCTTGGCGCAAGCCTACGGCGCGCGCTTTGCCGTAGTCATCTTGCTGAGAGGTGTAATAGCCATGAAAATAAGACTCCAGCGTTCGCTCTTTATCGTCGGCACCAGCGGCTTTATTAAAGGCCACCTTACGCGGCGGCACTAATAAGGTGGTAAGGCCATCAACCAAGGTGGATTTACCGCTGCCAATATTGCCCGTGAGCAGGCTGTTATCGCCATCCAAGTTCAGTTGCCAGATTTTTTTATCGAAAGTCCCCCAATTTAGCACCGCAAATTGCTGCAAACGAAAGCCCGATAAGGCACCGTTTTCAATGTGAATGTCAGTCATCGGCTTTCTCCTGCGCTGGCGTGAGCAAGTGGGTAAATTCGGCAATTTGTGCGGCAGGCACCAAGGCTTTGATGATGCGTTGCACTTCAAAGTCGTCGGTATGGTTGGGAATGGCATTTAAAAAGCCCATCTCGGCGATTTTTTTGATTAAGGCATCGTATTCCCGTTGTTGTTTTAGCTCGTTACTGACTTCGGGGCTGTAAGGCAGTAGCCATTGGTAGATTTCTTGGCGGCTCACGATCAAGCGCGGTGCGCTTTCTTGGTCGTCGTGTTCGGCTAGGCGCTTACGCAGGGCCACTAATAGCAAGGTTTGCGCCAAGGTTAGGCTACGCCTGGGGATCAGCCGCGGCAGTTCAGTGTCGTCATCGGCAAATTGCAGCTGTGCCATAAAGGCATAACCCTCAGCATCATCCAAGGTCAGCCCTAGGCCAAGGTGTTGAAAATAATCGCGGATCATTTGTTGATCACGAAGCAGTTGCTCCCATAATTCTCGGTGCCGCGCCCGATATACTGGGCCTTTAAGGAGTCGAATTAATAATGCCGACTGATCACGCTGAGCTTGTTCCGACAAGCTATAGTTGGCTAAGGTATCTGACATATCAGCGACTCCGAATAAAGGTAATAGCGGGAATTTTAATGGTGCGCGTTAGGCTGGGCTCGGGCTGCCAGCTAATGGTTTGTTCTTGTTGCTCATCAATATGGGCGGGCAGTATTTGTTCGCAGGCCAGCTTGATATAGGTCAGCAGTTCATCTAGGCCATAGCGCAGCGGATAGCGAGTTATGATTTGTGGTAGTGTGGTTTGGCCGCCGCTATCCAGTAAACATTGGCTAATATTTTTTTGTAGCTGTTGTTCATCGATATGACTGATGGCTAGTAAGGGCGTGAGATCCACCTGCTCGCTGGCATCGCCCAGCTCTGGCTGTGAGTCGATGTGTTCGCTATGGGTCTCTTGATAAAGTTGACGGCTAAAAATGGGATTAATAGCTGCTTGCATACCGGCCACAGTGGTGAAATCGACTTTGAGATCCAGCGGTGCTTGACTGTGCTCTGGGGAGAGGCGTTGATGAGCAAGGGCTTCAAACTGATTAATTAGCTCGATAATGCGTCGATTATCTTGAGATTGCTCCTGAATATAACGGCGTAGCTGATCAGTAATTTGTTGGCGAGTGCCGTGCACCTTGGCGCCGGCTTCTAGTAAATAGCTGTAAAGGTGGCTCAGCAGTGTGTCTTGCTGCACTAATATTTTACCTTGCTCTTGGCCGAGCAGCTGTTGCAGATTGTGGCGCATGCTATCGCGTAATTGCGGCGTCATCAGTAACTCAAAGAAGGCGCTAAAGGACTGGCCTTCGTCGGAGTCATCAATCACATCCTGGTGGCTAAAGATATGATCCAATACCTCGCCCTTATGGCCACCGCGCAGGCTAATGGTTTTGCGAGTCTCTTTATCTAGGCTGCGAAAGTTGGCTTCTACTTGGCGAAAGTCCCCTAATAATTGCCGAGACATATTACTGAGCAGAAACAGCCGCTCTCTTATTTGCGTATCAGAAAAGCCGCTATCTTTGCCTTGTTCTACGGCAATAATTTCTTGCTCTAGTTCCGCCTTGCGGGCGCGCAGGGTATGCAGCTTGGCGGCGCTGTCTTCGCTGGTGCCTTGCACCAGTTCTCCAATCAAGTCGAGTAACATCTTCAGCCGCGATTCGGTGCCCACAAACTGTCGGCCTTGTATTTCTTCTAGCCAGCGCAGTACTTTTTCTACTTCTGGTAGCAGGTCGCATTCTGGCTCATCGGCGTGCACCGGCAGGTACTTACGCAGATAGCCGCCTTTGGCATTAATCCAATCATCAACATAGGCTCGCGCGGATTTGGGATATTTTTCCTCGCCGTAGCTGTCGGTAATATTGAATAGGTGCTGCTCTAGTATGGCCACCAGTTCGAGATAAGGAATGCTGCGTCTGTTGGTGGCAATAAAAGCATGGTGAAAAAAGCTGGCGAGCAGGGCAAAGTGTTGCGAGCGTAGCAGGCGTAAGGCCAAGCTGTGCTCTTTAAACTGCTCGAGCTGATCATAACTGAGGGCGGTATTCATAAGTCGGCTCCAGGCAACAGGGCCTTATTGGTAATGGCATTTAACTGCTGGTGATCCGCGAGAGCCAGCGGGTATTGAGTGGGATTAAGCCGGTAATCGGCTGAGCAGTCGACCAGCCATTGCTGCATTACATAGCCGAGCAAGGCCTCTCGCACTTCTAGATTGAGCCGCTCCTGGTGCATGCCATAATCGAGCGCTATGGCTTCTGGGTAGGGTAATTTTGGGTGCGGCATTAGGGTGAGCGGCAAAATATGCTGCCAGCTCATATCGTGTGTGGCTTGTTCATGTTCGGCGGTGGGTTGCGCTAACGGCTGCACGCGAGTGAAGCGTGTTAATACAAAGTCGCGAAAGCTCTGGCTGCGCCGATCAAAGGCGCGCACATGCCAACGGCGGCCATTATTGACCAAGGTATGAGGGATTAGCTCTCTCGGCTGTCGGCCCGAAGATAACGAGATATAGTCACAGCTAATGGCCTGTCGTTGGCTAATGGCCAGTAATAAGGGTGCCAATATGGCATCGGTCGGAATGACCGACGGCGCCGCGTCCAGACAGATACCGGCTAGGCGTGGCCCCATGCTTAGCTCGGCCCAAGTGCCGCTGCTCAGTTCACCGAGTATCAGGTTAGGATCATGTTCGAAAAGAGGAATGAAAGTGGCGGTGCGATAATACAATTTGGTGTCGTGGCGCAACGTCATATTATGAGGCGCTAACTCGCGATACAGAGCCAGATCGCGGGTACCCGAAGCGAGGCCGATTTGAAAGGTCTGTAGTAAATCTGCCCGCGCAATTTGCCCGAAATAATGCAAGCAGCGGTCGATAAAGCGCAGTCGCTCCTGCTGAGCATGGCCATAAGATGTTAGCTTGATAACCTGAGACATAACCGTTTACCACTCATCAATAACTACACTGATGGAATCATAATGATTTCATTCGGTTGGCGCAATCATTATGATTGCTTGTTTTATGGCCATTCTGTTGTTTTCTCGAGTATATCGCCTTTAAGCAACAGCTAGACTGCAGAGCGGTTCAGTGCGTAGTCAGTAATCTCAACAACAACCCGATTAAAAATCAACTTGCAAACAAGAGTCATTCGCATATAGTGTGGCGCATTCTGTTGCCTCGGATTGAGGCGTTATTGATCATATTTAAGGAATTATTTATGCGCGCGAATGTTGTTGCGGTGCTGCGAGCTGTCCCCTTGTTGAGTCTATTGATGTTGGGGCTAGCGGCCTCGG
>JAAYRH010000075.1 GCA_012518835.1 Aeromonadales bacterium
ACCACCATGGATAGTGCGGCGCCTAAGGCAGCACCACCAGATACGCCAATGATCCCTGGATCGGCCAGCGGATTGCGAAACAAACCCTGCATAATCGCCCCACAAATTGCCAAAATGGCACCCACGCCTAAGCATAATAAAGTGCGTGGTAAGCGAATATGTACTAATACTAACTGCTCGGTGGCGCTGAGTGGCTCTAGGTGAAGTAGCTGGTGAATACCAAACGGCAGCGGCCCGGTGCTAAGTGAGCTCAAGCTAGTGATCAGCAGTAAAGCAAGCAGTACTAGTAAGAAAACACGTGAGCGTTCCATTAAGGGGCCGCCAACCAGTGTTGATGCAATCGCTCAGCTTCGGCAAGCGTACTTAGGCCAAAGCCGCCAATCAGTGCTTTGCCATTAATAGGCACAATGGCCTCTTGCTGGGCTGCTGGCGTGTGGCGCAACAAGGGAAACTGCTTAAAGAGCTGTGCCATGGGGTCTTCTTTTGTTAATGAGCGACGGCTTATTAAAATAACCTCAGGCGCCATGGCCACAATCGCTTCCATGGCCACCGGTTTATAGCCCTTCACTTCGTCTACCGCGGGGTTAGTGCCGCCCGCTACTTGGATCATGCTATTTGCTAAGGTATCTCGGCCGGCAATTTGTACGGTATTTCCATCACCTAGTAGCAAAAAGATGGTGCTCTTAGGATTTTTTTTGGGCAGCTTATTCGCTAACAGGCTGGCGCGCTGTGCCACGGTGTTGTGTAAGGCTTGGCTTTGTTGTGAGGCATTGAGTAAGTCACCTAAACGCAGAATATTGCTTTGTAACTGCGCTACGGTTTGCGCTTCAGGTACGGTTTCTACCCTCACGCCTGCTTGGCGAACTAAGCTAAGTGCACTTTCTGGTCCCATTTCTTCACTACCAATCACTAAGTTAGGTTGAGTAGACAAGATCCCTTCTGCGCTTAACTGGCGATGGTAACCCAGCTTAGGGAGGGCTTTATTATTGGGCACTTCACTGGTGCTATCTACTGCGACTAGCTGTGGCTCAGCTCCCAGTGCTAGCACGAGCTCTGTGATGCTGCTGCCAGCACTTAACAATCGTACCGGCTCAGCCGCCTGAGTAGCCGTACTAAACAGCAGTAGTGCTAATATCAACCTCATGATGTTGGTTCCTGAATGTGGATCATACCGCCCCCATAATCATCTTGGGCGCTTAACTAGGGTGCCTAGAATACGGATATTTACTCTAAAGTCCATTACTAATCTAAATGATAACAAGTTGCATTACAGTTCTGGCTATACTAAGGTGCGCTCTGTTTAATGGGGTGGTAGCGCACCCAAATTCTTATACCCGATAGGCGTCCTAGGCGGTCGCATTAGTCATTTGAGGATAATATGAGATGTCAGAACTAACTCGCCAAGTCGAGACACTGATCATGGCGGAGCCTAAGCTGCGACCCGCGGAGATGGCGCGTCGTTTAAATATACCCGAGTGGGAGCTAGTGACCCGCTTACCCGACGACTGGATAGTGTCGCTGCCCGGCGCGTTAGCACAAAGCTTGTTAGAGCAGATAGCGAGTTGGGGAAAAGTTACCACTATCGTTGAAGTGGCAGGTTCTATTTTTGAAGTTAAAGCGCCCTTGCCACTGGGTCGAGCAGGCTATGGGTATTACAATTTATTTGGCGCCCCGGGTGAATTACATGGTCATTTAAAGCTGGACGCTATTGCCCATATTTCGCTGCAAAGTAAGCCGCACCGCGGTAAAGAAGCTCATGCGGTGGTGTTTTATGATGAACAAGGTCATTGCATTTTTAAGATTTATTTAGGCCGAGATGAGCAAGGTGATTTATTTCCTGAGCAGGTCAAACAATTTAATGCACTAAAGGAGCTAGCAAATGTTTAATAAACAACAGCGATTACAAGGGCGGTTAGAACCAGAAATCCGTGAGTTTCGTGACCAAAGCCATACCCTAGTGTTGGCTACTGTGGATGAGCAAGGCAACCCCAATGTGAGCTATGCGCCCTTTGCCTTGCTTGAAGACGGTTACTATATTTTGATCAGTGAAATGGCGCGCCATACTCGAAACTTATTAGCAAACCCTAAAATCTCATTGATGATGGTAGAAGATGAACAAGACTGCCGCACCTTGTTTGCGCGCAAGCGCCTGACTTTTGATGCTAATCCAGAATTAGTCACGCGTGATACGCCCGCATGGGTAGCAGGCATAGAAGCACTGCACCAGCGTTTTGACGATACGGTATTAGGGTTAAGTCAGCTGGCCGATTTTCATTTGTATCGTCTGGTGCCGATTAAAGGGCTGTTTGTAAAAGGCTTTGGCCAAGCGTTTGCCGTGAGCGGCGATGACTTAATTGATGTGTTACATCTCACCGATGGCCATAAGCCTATCGCTGCCACTTCCTAGTAGGTAGGGTAATGATGATGCCCGGCTAAGGTAACTTAGCCGGGCTTTTTAATTTCTGTTTGCAACCACACCCGCGCTATGGGACAAAGAGTCGTTATATTGCCCAACGTATAGGATATTTTATGGGTGCAGTGGTGAAAGTAGCGCATATTTCGGCAGGTTTTATTGCAGTATTAGTCGGTTATACCAGCTCAGCGGCGATTATCTTTCAAGCCGCGGCCAGTGCCGGCGCTAGTCAGGCACAAATTAGCTCGTGGATGTGGGCGTTAGGCATCGGCATGGGGCTTACATGCATCGGTTTTTCTCTTAAATATCGTCAGCCTATTTTAACGGCCTGGTCGACTCCGGGGGCGGCCCTATTGGTAACTGCTTTGTCGGGAGTGCCAATGAGTGAAGCGATTGGCATTTTCTTATTTAGCTCAGGCCTGATCTTAGTGTGCGGTATTACCGGCTGGTTTGATCGCATTATGCAGCTCGTGCCTGCTAGCTTAGCCGCGGCCATGTTAGGTGGGGTGTTATTAACCTTTGGCTTAGATTTATTTGTGTCGGTAAATAGCCAACCCCTGATTGTGGGCACCATGATCTTAAGCTATTTATTATTACGCCATCGTGTCCCTCGTTATGTTATTCCGGTGAGCTTGTTGCTAGGAACGGCATTGGCCGCCAGTGCGGGCTTGTTGCAGTTTGAGGATTTGAGCTGGCAGCTCGCCACGCCAGTATTAATGATACCCAGCTTTTCGCTAACCAGCTTATTAGGCATTGGTTTGCCATTGTTTATAGTCACTATGGCGTCACAAAACGTACCGGGGGTGGCGGTATTGCGCGCTCATGGTTACCAGGCACCGGCTTCGCCCTTGATCAGTTGGACCGGCATCGTAGGGCTAGTATTAGCGCCTTTTGGCGGTTTTGCCTTTAATTTAGCGGCTATTAGTGCGGCGGTGTGCATGGGGGAAGAAGTCGATAAAGACCCTAAACAGCGCTATAAAGCGGCGGTATGGGCAGGTGTTTTCTATCTACTGATGGGCTTATTTGGTGCCACTGTGGTGGGGTTGTTTGCTGCTCTGCCCACCGAGCTGGTGATGGCTATTGCCGGCTTGGCGCTATTGGGCACCATTGGCCAGAGCTTAACGGTGGCTATGCAAGACAGCGCAGAGCGTGAGGCGGCGTTATTAACCTTTATGATCACCGCATCTGGCATGACGCTAGGTGGTATTGGCAGTGCTTTTTGGGGCTTAGTGATGGGCGGTGCTGTGCTGGCCGCTAGCCATAAAAAAAGACCGCCTAAGCGGTCTTAATCATCCAGTTCATTCGTAGCGCTTAATAGCTTAGCGCTGGGTTGTGCCTCGTGGGGTTTTCGGCTGACTAGTGCGCGGATTAGCCTTGCGCGGATTGGAGCTAGGCTTAGCGTTACCACGGCCACCGGTATTACTACGACCAGTGTTATTACCACCACGACCGCCGCCGCGCTGGCGCTGTGTAGTGGCCGGCTCGGGCTTGGGCTGTAAATGATCCGGCAATGGCTCAAAGTCGGCCATGATTTCTAGCTCGGCGGTTTGCTTAATGACTTTTTCAATGGCTTTTAATAAGGGTCTTTCTTCAAAGCCAACTAGCGACACCGCTTCGCCTTTAATACCAGCACGCCCAGTACGACCAATGCGGTGTACGTAATCTTCAGCCACATGGGGTAACTCAAAGTTCACCACATGAGGCAGCTCACTAATGTCGATACCGCGGGCAGCGATATCGGTGGCGACTAACACTCTTAACTTACCCGCTTTAAACTGACTTAATGCTCGGGTACGTGCGCCTTGGCTTTTATCACCATGAATTGCCATGGCGGGCAAACCGTCTTTATCTAATTGCATTGCTAAGCGGTTAGCACCGTGTTTGGTACGGGTAAATACCAAGACTTGCTGCCAGTTATTATGGCCAATCAAATAGCTAAGCAGGGCGCGCTTGCGGTTTTTATCTACACTATAAAAACGCTGGGCGATGGTGTCGGCCGTGGCATTACGCACCGCAACTTCAATGTGCTCAGGGTCGGTGAGCAGCGTTTCTGCCAACTTTTTAATTTCGTTAGAAAAGGTGGCAGAAAATAGCAGATTTTGTCGTTTAGGCGGCATTTTGGCAATAATGCGCTGAATATCGCGAATAAAGCCCATATCTAACATGCGATCCGCTTCATCCAGTACCAACATTTCGATACGCGATAAATCAATAGAGCGCTGCGAGACGTGATCTAATAAGCGGCCAGGGGTAGCGACTACGATATCAATTTTGCCACCCAGAGCCTTCATTTGTGGGTTAATGCTGACCCCACCAAACATAGCCAAGGTACGCAAGTTAGAGTGCTTAGCATAAGCGCGTATATTTTCTTCAACTTGAGCTGCCAGCTCACGTGTGGGCGTTAATACTAAGGCGCGCACCGGCGAGCGACCATTGGCCAAGGGCTTAGCTTGGGTTTCACTTAAGCGTTGCAACATTGGCAAGCCAAAGCCGGCGGTTTTACCGGTGCCGGTTTGCGCACCCGCCAGCAAATCGCCGCCTTTGAGTACCAGTGGAATCGCCTGAGTTTGAATTGGCGTAGGGGTGGTGTAACCACATTCATTGATGGCTTGTACGAGTTGCTCGTTCAAACCGAGGTCAGCAAAAGACATGAGACTCCGAACTAATAAGGTCCTGGCGGACGGCTGAGAGGTATTGCCATAGGCAAACTGGCGACATGATAACAGAAAAGCCTATCAGGCAATAAGAGAAAGTAAGATTACCGCTCTAAGCCATCCGCTTTACGCAAACCGCTAAAACAATCTATCCATTGGGCGCAGTGAGGTAGCTTAAAGCTGACCGCTAGTTTTTATGTTTTGCGGCTTATCGGTAAAAATCATATCTACGCCCCAGCGGGCTAATCGCGCAGCGCGGCGGGGGCTATTCACCGTATAACAATAAAGCTGATAACCAGCAGCTTTGATTTGTTGTGCCTGCAATAGCGTGAGGTGGCGATGATGGCAATGAATGCTAGTAACATTGAGTTGTTGTGCTGGTGACTGCCAATGCGCTGGGAGCTTTTCGAATAATATGCCCCGCGCTATGTGAGGTAACAGCGATTGCATGTTTGCCAAACAGGTTTCACTAAAGCTTGAGAGCAACAGCGTATTGGGCTGGCACGCTTTTTCGATAACGTGCGCTACGCGCTCACACAATATTGTTTCGTTATCGCCTGAGTGCACCTTTAGCTCAATATTCACTTTAATATTAAGGTGCGCCGCCTGTACTAAATAGTCAGCGAGCAGTGGGATCTTCTCACTCGCAAAGCGAGCGTCAAACCAACTACCGGCATCCAACTCGCTTAGTTGCTGATAGTCATAATCGCGTAACCGGCCACGCCCATTGCTGCAGCGATTTACCGTGGCATCGTGTAGCAATACCGGCTGTAAGTCGTTGGTTAGCTGTACATCTATTTCGACCCAACTTAACCCTAAATCGTGGGCAGCCTTAAGACCGGCTAAGGTATTTTCTGGTGCCAAACTGGCCACGCCTCGGTGGCCGCATAATAGTAAGGGCGAGTTAAGCATGTTTAGACCACAACTGGATCACACCCACGCCGCTAATAATTAATGCCATACCGAGGATGGCGGGCCAGTC